>CAYTMD010000226.1:0-9681 GCA_964438685.1 uncultured Acidobacteriota bacterium | reverse complement strand
TGGGGCCCCCTCCGCCTTGCGGTCCCCCCTCTCCCCCAAGGGGGCGAGGGAAAAAAATCGTTGGTTTTGGTATTGAATCTACTGTGGGGCAGCGCTGGGTTGCTAATTTGGCCAGGCCTGCCCCTGATCCCCTTCTCCACTGAGCATTTTCATAACAGTTTCAAATGCTCTCGACATCAACCATGAAAATGTTGTCTTTGGCCCCGATTCGCGAGTTGAACAAAACCCAGCGATCATCGAGGCTGAAGACGGGGTGCCCATGGCTGTGTTGAGTTTCACCTGGCTGGCGGCGGCACAATCGGCGCACCACAGCACGGCCGTTCGAATGGGTCATCAGCGACATGAACTTTCCGCCGTCTTTGTCCTCTGGATTCAGGTAGCCGCCATCTCCGGTGACCAGTGTATTGGCGGTGTTCGACTGGATGTGGTCGGGACGGCGCCCGGGCAGCAAGCATTGCCTGATCCATGTGCCATCTGGACGAATGAACGCGTTGTAATGCTCCCGGTGTCCCTCGCGGTCCACCTCATACTGAAATCCCACTTCGCCACCGCGGGTGAAGTATTCGTGAACGCAATACTCATTCGGAGTTTGCAAATACAGTGGTTCCGCTTTCCGCCCACGGTCTTTCGCGATGTTAATCGTCCACATTCGCTGGCTTGAATAGCTGCCGCCCTCATGGCAGAACATGATCAGGTCCGGCTGGCTGGGGTGAATCATAACGTGGCTTATCCACATCGGCTCTCCCCATGCGGCCTGGGCCTGGCCGGTGCCGGTTTCGATGCGCATGATGACACTGCGCCGATGCTGGTAATACGTTTCGGGCATGGTCGAGTAGATGCGCCCCGTTTCCGTGCTGACAGCGACCTCTTCCTGATAGGCAAACGCTACGTAATCGCCCTTGGCCGTGCAGGTCAGCAGGGCCGGCCTCCACCCGCGAGGGGCGCGGTAGATTTCCTGGTCTTCCAGCGTGTCCACGCGGAGCCTGTGCAACGCCGGCCCATCGAAATAGTGCAGGAGTCCCATTGGGGATAAGCAAGCCTGCTGGGGATCCATGTCATTGCTGGAGGCCGTCAGTTGGACCAATCGCGCGTCCCCAATCTCCAACAGGTAAAACTGGAATCGTCCGGAGCGGTTTGAGCCGAAGACAATACGGTCGGAGCCGCTGACAAAGGACTCCGACGTGAAATACAGATGGACGTTGTCTGATCCATCGCCCGTGAGTTGCCGCACCCGGGCGCCGGTATCCGGGTCCCGGTGTTCCTTAATTTCGCCGTTGATTCGTTCCGTCCTGCCAATCGCACCCGACTGGGCGCCTCCGCTCGTGGTTTTCGGCGGTACTTCCGGCGTGGTGGTTTGCTGGGCGGGTGGCGTCCCGGCAGCGCTGGCCAGGCCTGCGGCGACGGGAACACTCGCTAATCGACCGAGGAAGGAACGCCGGTGAATTCCGGGCCAAGCAGTCTGGTTCTGATCTCCAACCAGCGGTTTATTGCTTCGCGACATGGGCTCCTCCTGGGGGCGAGACAGTCTTGAGGTTCATTTGGCCCGCAGAGCATAAGCACGGCCCGAAATTGCCGTCGGCAGGCTCGATACTTTCGTTTGACGGTTGCAGTAAGGAGCATGGGGCAGCTTGCCCATTACCACCCGCTCTATCCGCCGGACGGCGAGAATCAAAAGTCCAAAATCGCCAGTATTAACGCATTAAATACATCCAATGTCAAGATGGTATTTGCCTGTGGGGATGGGTGTCAGGGTGCAAACCGGGTGAAGGGGAAGTTCGTTTTGAGTTCCGCGTTATCGTGAGTCCTCGGAAGGCAGTTATGAATCAGAACGATAGTAGCGTCCACGGCTGAGCAGATTTACCAAGGGGATAGATTGTATCCTCCTGTGCCTCATCATCCGGCGCGTGATTGAACTTCGGGCAGGCTTCCGTTCATTAATGCATTGAAAGCTGACAAATCAAGACGGGCCTTTCGCCAAGAGATGTTGTGCGTAAATATGGGAAGGCAAGATCGGCAATTTGCGTGCCGCATGAGTTCCTGCACCACCTTTACATTCTCCCCGTTTGCCATCAGCAAAGTTGAAAAGCTGTGCCGGAACGTGTGCCAGACTATTTGCTTCTGAATCCCGGCACGCATTGCCGCAGGGCAGCACGTCAGCAGACATTCCTGCCACGGTAGTGGGGTCATTTGGGATGATTCTCTAAAACCGTGCATTGATATTACGCGTCTTCCCGCATGTAGGCGTGGCCCTCCAACCAGCCGCTGGACTCAAAAGGGGGACCGGCCGCATTTCCCGTTTCAAATTGCCGAAACGTCAATTGCAGAGACGTCATAGCAAATAGAGGCTACTTGAGGTACCATGTGCGCCGTCGGCCACCCTGGGGGAAAGCGTTTCTCGCCTGCGCCCCGAACTGGACACCGATCATGGGCCCCATTAAAGATGGAGTGTTAACCACTCTGGGCGCTGTTGACTGTGCTGAAATTGATGCTTGGGAGCATTCCCCTCAAGTACAATACAAGCACATTGCGGAGGGCTCGCCTCAACGGAAGTTCTCTAAGACTCCAGATTTTCTCTCGCCTGCTCACCTCACCAAACAAATTTCTATTCAAGCGGATCGTCAGCAGCTCACTCTGACGGAGGCAGTCTGCTGTGCCGTTCAGAAGGGCAGTATGGCGCCGGAAATTTACTTGCGTGCGGCAGAAACATTTCAACGAGATGAAGCACATTCAGGGCCTAAGCCAATTGAGGCGACTGATCGTTTGACGGCGATTGTGGAAAGGTAAAGTGGTTGAATCAACGTGATGCGCAATTTGTTATTCCGGTTACGTTCTCCGCACAGATAGAAAGGAGATCTGCACATGGGAACATCCGATCGTCCCCCCGAAACTCCCTCGGGGAGCACCCCTTCTTTGCCGCGTCCTCATAAAGGAAAAGGAAAATTGCTGCTAACCGCGGTCCTGCTGGTGTTGCTCGTAGCCGTCGGAGCCGCTCTGTTCTACTTCACCCAAAAGGGGCTCCCTGCAAAGGGCGCAGCGACTGCGGCTCCGAGCGCCCAAAGCGAGATGGCAGCATCTATCGCCAACCTTTCCCCAGAAGAAAAACAACAAGCCTACCAGGACGATGTTCAGGCCATGCAGAACCGCTTGACTCGCCTGCAATCCTACCTGGACGGGTTTCCCAAAGCGTTGACTGATGTTGATGCTCTCGCGGCGACCCTTACCACGCCGGATGCGGCTTTTGCGTTTGTCCGCGACCGCGTGGCCTTTGAGCCTTACCCCGGGGTAATGAAAGGGCCCCTCGCGACCCTCCTCACACGGGGCGGGAACTCCCTCGACCGGGCGTTGCTGCTGGCCGCGATCCTCAAGCGAAACGGTGTGCCGGTCAAGATCGCGCATGGGAAGTTGTCCCCTGACCAGGCGCAGAAAATCCTTCAGCAAATCGCCGTAGAGCCAGGCTCGCTCGAGCAAATGTCGCGATCATTGGCGGAGCATGCCCCCGTCGCAACCGTGACGGACCATCAGAAGGATTTCGGGAAAAGTCTGGACGAGCAAGGGGAGAAGGCTGGGAACGACTTGCGGTCAGCGGTGGAAGGAAACCTGCCGCTCCTCCAGGCATCGTGGAAGAATTCTGGACCGCCCAACGGGGTGGTGGCCACCAGCCGGCAGATGGAGATTCTGCAAGACCACTTCTGGGTGCAAGCCACGATCGGGAATCAGGCTACTGACCTCGATCCCAGCTTGAAGAGCGCTGCTGTGAACCAGAAGCTCGTTGATGCGACCGAGACGTTCGACCCGGACGCCATTGCGGACGAACTCAACCAGAGCATGCGCTTTAGACTGGTGGGCGAGTTCCTGGAGAACGGGAGCGTCCAAAGCAATGAACTGTTTTCGAAGGTGGTGAAAGCAACGGACCTCTTCGGAAAGAACGTACGCTTGGCGATTGCACCGCTAACGCGCAAGAGGAGCGAAACCCGATGTCAGGCTGTTTTGCTGGTGGGAGATGACCGGACGGAAGGTAAGGAGTTTCGGCTTAGTGGGCAATCCAGTGTGGCTGCGGAGCAATCCTCCGGAGAGGGCGGTGGCGTCGACACGGGCGCGGGGAAGGCCGCAGGAGGTTTGCTGGGCGGCCTGGGTGGTGATGAGGAGCAGGCTCCCCCTCCCAAACCTGAGCCCAAACCGCAGCCAACCAAAACGGCTGGCGGTCCCGTGCTGGCGCGATTGTTCCTGGAGGTCACGAGTACGGGTCCACATCTGGCGGAAGCGCACTACCAGCGCGTAATACTGGACAGGCTCGACGCTTCCAAAACGCAAATCCAGCCTGCCCTGGCGGATGATAAGGTAGTGCGCCCCCTCCTCATACAGGCCTGGGATGGGGCCGTTTCCCTGGGCAGTACCAGCCTTGTCTACGTCTTGAACATGCAGCTTAAACGGCTGAAGGACACGCAGGCCATCGAGCAAAAGGCCCGCGCTCGCGCCTACCTGGGCCAGAGTTTCGGCCTGAATGACCTGCCGGGACCGGCGCTGCCGGCAGAGCTTACCGATTACTTTTTTTCCAGCGACGTAGCGCGGTTCGTGCTCGGCAGACGTGACGCACCAGGAGCCAGATCGTACTACGAGCGGCCGCGCCTGGCCTTCTTCCGTCATGGCTTCGTTGTGCAAGATTGGGTTAGGCCTGAAGGGGGGCTACGCTTCGCGGAAGGCATCGACCTGTTCAACGCGCCCTTTCAGTTCGTAGGCAATTCCGACGACGCCTTGCGCCTGGGGATGGAGACGGGTATTGCAGATACCGCCCTGGAACGTCTGACAGTGGCGCCCGACCGCAGCTTCAATACCGTCCCATTGTTTGCCGCGGCTGCCGGGCAGGGCGTTTCAATTCTCACGATCACGCCGCAGCAGGGGGCGGCTCTTGCCGACGTGGCGGTTCCACCCGCCATCAAGAATGTGCTGGCCGGGGAACTGGCACAGGGACAAATACTGGTTCTGCCGGGGCGCCTGGTGAAACTCGGCACAGTTCCGACATTCGGATGGTGGAGTATTGATCCTGCCACCGGGGTGGCACTCGGCAAAATGGAACTGGGCGGCGCCCAGGCAATGATCGAGTACAACAAAATGAACGAGCAAATGGAGAAGTGGGAAGAAATCTTTACCAAGTTCTACGGGGGCATTTTGCGCTGCTACATGTTGGCGCTCGCGGAGAACATGGGCGCTGTCGAAAAGGGGCCCTTCGGGATCCCCCAGCCAGGCAGCTTGGACCAGCACGGAGCGCCGGGAGAAGACCCCGCGCCCGAAATGCAACAACTTGCGGAGTGCATCATCGGTAAGGCGTGTGAAGCCATTGCCGACATCATTGTGATGATTGCGATGGAGCCGGCCTTTGAAAAGGTGGGCCAGCAAGAGATCGAACAGATTCAATCCCTGAAGGAAATTGTCATGGAATGGGCAGTGGAAAAGGCCTCAACGGAGGGAGCTAAAAAGGGCCTCGAAAAAGCCTGCGAAGGGGCAGGCGGGCATAAAGAATAGCAGTCCGGGGGAGAAAGCCGCCGGGGCAAGGGGGGCGGGGGAAAGTCGGGAAAGACATTCAACAAGGACTCAGGCAAGCCCTATTGGGCATGCTGTAATTCTATTCTTCATAGTTATCCTGAATACCGCCTGAGCCCGCAAGCCGAGTCATAGCACGAAACACGCACCTGGGAGGGTTTATGAAGAAAGTGTTGGGCGTTGCCATTGTAGGGGTCGTCTTGGTTGCTGTGATTGCAGGAATCGCCGTAGTGGGGTATCGGCAGGGGTGGTTCAATCGGATCGGTTTGAAATCGCCTGTAACTTCCGGTGGCGGCGGTGTTGCAGGTGGACAGGAAGCCGGGGCGCAACCCTTGGCTGGATCGAAAGGGCAATCTGCGCCCGGAGGCGGTGGTGGCGCGGCGGGACCAACCGCCCAAGCTGCGGCACACGGTTTTGATGGCAACGTCGCAGCCCTCGCCTGGGGCGGCAAGGTGGAGAGCGCCACCGGGACGGCACCGGATGATCTGGGCGCCGTCGATTGGCTGATGGCCATGATCGATGGGAACCCCAAATACTATTGGCACACGACGGGCGCTCCCGGCCCCAAGGAAATCGTCCTGTCGTTTTGCGATCACGACTCAGTACTCATTGATCAGATTAAGATTCTGTCCGAGGAGAGTGTGCCACGCGACGTGGAAGTGTGGGTGTCAAGCAGCGGACCGTCGGAGGGCTTTGCACAAATAGCAACCGCCGTTTTGCCGGGAGGGCCTGGGGAGAAGACCATCCAGTTCAAGCCCGTGGAGGCGAAGTACGTTAAGTTACGGATGCTGAAGAACCAGGATGGGCGCGAAGAGTTTTATATCTCAGAACTCAAGGTGATGGAGGCACAACGGTGGGGGTACACACCCCTTCTCACTCGCCACCCGGACCTGCTGGGACCCACGCCGGTGACTGGAGGAGCCGCGGTCGAGGCCGCCGGAACCGCTCCCGCCTGCGTGCCTGTGAATCCGGCGGTGGCCACCGCGCCGGGTCACGGTGAAAGCAAACGCGTACTGGTCCTTGAGCCTGTGCCCTGGAGGAATAGCGAAAGAAGCTATTGCGGCACCTATCTGAGGAACTACCCCGACTATCGCCGGAAGTATCCTGACCTGGAGGTGGCGGCGCGCGTGGACCTGACCTTCCTGCCGGGGAACCATGTGGCGCCGCGGCTGCTCAACACCCCATACGGGTATGATACGGTCGTCCTGTTGCAGATTTGTGATGCAACCAACACGCCGCTGGCTCCAGAGTTCGCAAAGGCGCTTGTGCCGTGGGTTGCCGAGGGCCACAAGCTGATCATCAACGATGCCGATCTCTGCTCCCCCGGCCCCAATTATGACTGGTTACCTTACCACCTCAAGACTAATAACCCCGGAGGGCAGGCGGCTCCCGGCAAGTTTCTGCGCTTCGTGGAAGAGAACTGGATGGCGCATGGCCGTTCCGGGCGGCCCGGTTTCATCGACACCCCCGCCTGGGAAAACAATACCGGTGACTACCGTAACGAGCTTGGCGACTCCAACACTTTGACGGAATGGGACCCTCATTGGTGCGGCCACATGGTGGTCCGGAACGTGAACAACGTTTTTGGGTTTGTTCATGCCTATGCTCATTATGGCCGAGGCCTGATCATTTATGACGGGTTCGATCGTGACATGACGAGCACAGCGGGCTATGACCTCATGATGGCCCGCGAGCTCGCCCAGGGGTTCGACCCTGATAACCTGCCTTGCTCCGCGCGCATCGGCGACTTCGTAGTAACCACGGAGCCGGAACTCCTGCAACGGCCCTTCGTGCCCGGCCGCAGTTACGACTACCCGCTTTCCCTCCTCTCGAATCAAGGTTACAAGGGGACGCTAAACCTCTCCGTAAAAGCAAACCCCGGGCTGGACGGCATGCAGTCGAGCTTCGCTCCCCAATCGGTGGCTTTGGACGGGTTGGCGGAATCAAAATTCTCGCTGGCTCTACCTGCCAATGTGCCTTCCATCCCGCAGGCGCTGGAGGTGAAGGGTATCGACGCCAATGGGAAGTCGAACTCCGTCTGCTTGCAACTCGTCCAGCCGACCACCGGGGAACTCGCCGTGGTGAGCAAGCTGGCGCGGCCAGCCAAATCGAGCAAGAACCTGGAGATCATCCTCGATGCGTCGGGATCGATGAAGACGCCGCTGGGCAAGAAGACCCGGTGGACAACGGCGCATGATGTGCTCCAGCAGGTGCTGGCGACCCTGCCCCCCGATTTCAATGTGGGCTTGCGCATCTACGGCCATCGTGAGAGCTCGCGCTCGCCCAAGACCTGTACCGATAGCCAACTGGTCGTGCCCATCCAGAAACTCGACCAGCGTGCCGTCCTCGGCGCGGCAGAAGCCGTGAAACCGCGGGGGGAAACGCCCCTGGTCTACTCCGTGCTGCAATCGCCGGATGATCTAAAGGCGGTGGGGGGCGGCACGGTGATCGTCATCACCGATGGGGAGGAGAGCTGCCACGGCGACCCCGTGAAGGCCGCCGCGCAACTCAAGGCCTCGGGGCTCGACATCACGTTGAATATCGTTGGGTTCACGCTCACGGGGAAGGCAGTGCAACAGCAATTGGGGAAGTTCGCGCAGGCCACTGGCGGTCACTTCTACGCGGCGGATAGCGGCCCGGCCCTGGCACGGGCGTTGCAAATCGCGGCCGTAGACCGCTTTCCCTACACCGTTACCGACGCGACGGGGAAGGAGGTGGCCGCGGGTGAAGCCGGCGCGGCTGCGGAACAACTGCCTCCAGGCGAGTACACCGTGGTGGTCAATGCCGGTGGCACGAACCTGAAAGCGGAGCACGTCCGCGTGTTCCTTGCTCAACAGACCACCGTAAACATCGCCGTCAAGAACGATCAATTCGTACTGGTGCAGTGAAGGCGTGGGCCAAAGTTGGATAACAGCTCCTGAGCCGAAGTCGCCGTTTCGTTACCCTAACGTTCGCAAAATACACGCGAATTATGGCTGAGATGGGGAGAAAGAAAGTGTGTCAGTAGATCCGGTAGATCGGGGCGTTTCGTGTTATTCCCCAACAGACGGTGGCAAATGTAAGTTGTTAGAAACATAGGCAAGTGCTTGAAAATAAGGAAGTTAACGCCTTCCTTGACACGGTAGAGGTCCGGGGTTCGAGTCTCCACGGACCTACCATATCAACAGCTTACAGACCTTCAGACCTCAACCGCGATGGGTAGAGGTTTCAATACGAAATGCGTCCTCCTATCAGAGGCTTGCGAGTCGCAGCCGCAGTGGAAATTGACGGCTGTGTCAGCAAGTGGGCAGGGTTTCGCTGGTTTCAGATCGCTGGTATCTTGCGCCTATCAAGGACACTCCTTCCCTGACCTCCTGCATGTTGACTTTCGACAGTGTGCGACAAGGCGAGATATGTTCCCCTGCCACGCCCTTAAGCTGCTGGACTGTTAGGTAATGGTAAGGTTCGGCTGCCGCCACGCCCCTACACTGCCGGTGGGTAACATGATTGAACGATGCGTGTAACCTAAAAAAATGTTGATTAATAATAGTCAAATGCACACTTGCTAATATGGCGACGCTGACACACAGTTAACAAAGAATTCACCTGTGAAGCCCTTTTCTCCCCCCGGTTTTCTAATTAACGTCTAAAAAGTCCCTACTAGCACGTATGGGGGTATAATTTCAGGCTTTGTGTCCGGTCGAGGAGTGTGGTGCCGAGGGCTCTAACGAAGTTTCGAGTCCTGCCTTTTGTTGCGTCGGGCGGGTCCCATTCACATTACTACGCGGGGGGTGGTGTCGAGGACTTCTCCCCGGTGAGGGTTTGAGTCCACTTTGTAAAGGAGGCTTAACATGAGATGCGTCGTCCGCATTTTACTCCTGGTGTTGGCTCTACCGGTCTGCCTCTTCGGTCAAACGGCGGATGGAACAATTCGCGGTGGGGTAACTGATCCAGCCGGTGCTGTGGTGCCGGGAGTTTCTGTTGTGGCTCGCAACCTAGGTACCGGGTTGGTAGTCACCGTTAAGGCGACCGGTGCGGGCCTCTATACGATCTCCAACTTGCCTCCCGGCACATATTCGGTGACTGCGGAGGCTCCGGGGTTTAAGAAGTTCGAGCAAAACGGAGTGACGGTGCAGACGTCCTCTACGACCGACCTCAATATTG
>CAYTMD010000225.1:0-9687 GCA_964438685.1 uncultured Acidobacteriota bacterium | reverse complement strand
GGACCCCAAAGGCGGGGGTCCGGGCTACAGCCTTTGCCCCTCATCCTTTACCCTTTAGACTATTCGTTTCATGGACCTCACACCCGTCGTCCCTGACACCCCCGCGGCGGCGACTCCGTCTTTGCCGGAAGTCCACCGCAGTGTGATTGTCCCTCCCGGCGCAGCGGGTAGCCACACTCACCGTGTTTCTAATCGTGGCCCTTTCGCATCGTTGGCACCCGCAATCGAAATTGCCACTGTAGCCACGGACAGTGCTTTCCCCTCCATGGGCTTTTCTCACGCACGATACCAAGGGCGGTCGCAAGTAATCAATTCGAATTGGGCAGGCTGCAACAGTCGCTTTGTCCAGGGCGAAATTGTTGCAACTCGACCACCGCCGGAAGGACCCACTGTCAGGACGGCACTGACCGCGGCTCCCCCTACCTCTGGTACGTCCGGCCGCGAAGCCGGTATCTCACGTTGCGGAACCACTCGTAAATCTTGTTATGCTTGTAGCGGTACGAGAGATTCCCGCGTCTGTCCACGAGGGCCTGCACGCACCCGAACTCGTTCGGCGGAAAACTCATGGAAAGACTGGCACGGTCCACCCACACCTTGCGGTCGCCGGCGTGTCCGGCGTCCACGTCGACGATAACGCTTTTGTCGCAGCTCTCGGAATCAAGGATGGCGAAGCCGCTGACATCCACCGGAGGGCCCCAATCCCGCATGAGATCGCTCATGGGGTAACGCGCGCGGGCCGAGTCGGACCCCGTCCACAGGTTGTACGCACTCTGATAGTCGCCTGCTTCGAGCAGTTTCATGAACTGCTTCACCTGCTGTTCCTGACGATAGTTGTGGAAGAAGAAGTATACGGTCCCGGCGATAACCGTCAGGGCCAAAACAGAAACCACGATGATCTTTATTACGTGCGAGCGCCGCTCTTCGCCAGCGCCGTAGTCACCTTCGAGTAAGCCGGCCATTTCGTGAGCTCTCCTTCTATCTTACTATCTTACGTCCCGACGGGCGGCTGGTGGGCCGGCAGGAGCAGGGGAGACCTTTTGCTTTCTGCCTTCCGCTTTCCGCCTGCTCCCCCATTTAGAAACGCCCTGCTTTCTCAACCTCGTGGTAAAATCCCCGCTACCATGGGAATGCGAGATCGTTTGCGCAGTTTTTTCCGTCTTTTCCTTCTGTTCACGGTATTAGTGGCCGTGGCGTTGGTGAGCGCCATCACCACGATCCGGCTCACTATTCATGGGCGGCAGGCGAACATGCCCAAACTGGTGGGAGTTTCCCTTGAGTCCGCGCAGCGCCTCACTGCCTACCTGGGCCTGGAGCTGAAAGTCGAAGACAAGCTTTACAGCGCACAATACCCGGCGAATACGATTGCGCAACAGATGCCGCCGCCGGGCACACGCATGAAGATGGGGCAGCACGTACACGTGCTGGTCAGCCTGGGACCTCCGCAAGTGACGGTACCCAACATGGTGGGAGATAGCGTGCGTGCGGCGCGCATCAATGCCATGCAGCGAGGGTTGACCGTGGCGGAGGCGGCCGTAATCCCCTGGCCGGGCGACCCGGATCAGGTGGTGGCGCAGGATCCACCTCCCGCGACCACCGAATTGCGCACCCCCACGGTGAACCTGTTAATCTCCGGCGGTGACGAACCCGCTGCCTACCTCTGCCCCCGATTCGTGGGGCAGCCCATCAACGAAGTCCGCCGGACTCTGGAGAAGAATGGGTTCAAAGTCGGTGAGGTAGCCCCGCTGGCCACGGACAGCGGCTCCCCTGGCGTCATCCTGACGCAATCCCCTCCCCCGGGTGGCAAAATCGGATCGGATGCAGTTTTCAGTTTTCAGGTCACCAAGTGAAGAAATCGGGCGATCGGGTGATCGGATCATCGGACCATCGGCTCAACTCGTTCGCCCCTACGCTTCCACTGCAAACACCGGCTTCTTTGTCTTCCACTTTCCGCGGGTAAAGTCAGGGCACTCCACCACGGCGCCGTCGCCAATGGACTTTTCCGATAGCGGATTGATGACGCTCATCACCACCGAGTCATAGACGTCGATGGGGGTTTGCGTTTTGTTGCGGACGGCATTGAGGAACTGGTTCAACTCCTGGTAATCCGTGCCGCCATGTCCCACCAGAAGCTGGGCGCCGGCGTCGTTCCTGCCGTGCAGCGAGTTTGCCTGCTGCTGGGCGGCCTTCCACCACGCGTGGTCGTATTTCTCCTGGTAAGGATCAAACGGTTCCCATTCCTCATACTTGGGACTGCGGTCCTTCAGGTAAATCGCTTTGCGCTGCTCGTTGTAAACACCCTCCAGGCCTTGAACCTCCCAGCGATTGTCGTAGGGCCGGGGCAACTGCATGTCGTAATTGACCACAATGGTGTTGCCCTTTTTGGTTTTCACCAGCGTGGAAACGATGTCACCTTGCGCGTACGTCCGCTTGGCGTTGGGATGGTTGGGGCCGAACTTGGTGGCAAAGTAATGGTTGATCCCCAGGGAGCGATTGGCGAAGGAAACCACTTTGTCAAAATAATCCCCGCTGCCGATATTCATCCAGCCGAACACCGGACCCAGCGCGTGCGTGGTGTACTGGCTGGCGTTGTGCTTCACCAGAAACTCGCCGCTCCAGCGCATGTTGCCCTTCTCGTCGAAGAACCAGTGGTCAATGCAGTTGTGCGAGTGGGCGCAGTGGCTGTGGACGACCTCGCCCAGCATTCCCGCGCGGATCATGTTCAGCACGGCCAGGTTGTCGCGGCGGAAGCTCCAGTTCTCCAGCATCATGCAGGGCACTTGAGTTTCTTCATAGGTGTTCACCACGTCCCAGCACTCTTCGACCGTCAACGCCACCGGCACTTCCACCGCGGCGTATTTGCCGGACTTCATCGCGCACACGGCAATGGGGGCGTGATATTCCCAGTAGGTGGCGATCAGCACCGCGTCCAGGTCGTCGCGGGTCATCATCCGCTGGTAATCCTCGGTGTCGCGCCCGTAACCCTCCGGCCGCTTCTGCCCGGATTTCTCCACCAGCGACTGCGCATGTTCCAAATGGTCCTGGGTGATGTCGCAGATGGCGGGGATTTGCACACCTATGGTCAGCAGGGTCTGCAAAAGACTGGTGCCGCGACCGCCCACCCCGATCATGCCCACGCGCACGGGTTTTACATCCGCCGCCGCGCCAAAAGCAAAAGCGTTCGTCATCGCCCCCGCGCCCAGCGTGGTCGCCGAACTGATTTTCAGAAAATCTCTTCGATTAAGTCTGTCATTCATGGTCAATGCCCCCCAGTGATGTGTCCCCGCGCATACCTTACCCTTCGCAAAAGGACGATTTGTCGCATACGCACACGTCCAGTCAGCATAAGAGGTCATTCCAGCACGCCTCCCTCCAAGATCAGGTACTTACTTAGTAAATTCCGCTTGCGTCACGTAGTTCAGAAACGTAGAATGCTGGGTCGCAAAGCGGAAGTCCACGCTTCCTACAGATGATTGCGGAATGCAGTGGCGCCGGGCCGCTGTAACCCCGCCACCTTGGCGGCATTCTCCGGTGCCGGCAAGATGCCGGCGCTACGAAGTCTGTCAGTATATTCCGCAATCCTTAATAGTCGGAATCGCCGGTTCTCGGACAGGCCACTCGTGTCCCCGCCTAAGAAAAGTCCGTGGATGTTATTGCTCCCCTTGAGCGCAATTCCCGACCCGGCGAACTCTCTCTCTTGCTCTGGTGCATCATGACATCAAACTTGTTTAAGCTCAGAACAGGCATCTTGCTCGTTTCCATTTTCTTGCCCTCATTGAGTGTTTTGGCGCAAACCCCCGCCGTCCGTGCCCGGGTCATCGAACGCGTGGACATGCAAAAGCTTGCCACGCTGCGAGGGAACGTCCACCCATTGGCGCGGCAGGAATTTGACCAGGGCGTGGCGCCCGACGACTTGCCCATGCAGCGCATGTTGCTGGTTTTGCAGCGCGCGCCGGAGCAGGAGACATCCCTGCGGCAACTGCTGGATGATCAGCAGGTAAAATCCTCTCCCCGATTTCATCAATGGCTCACCCCCGAACAATTCGGGCAGCAATTTGGCCCCGCGGATTCTGACGTTCAGGCCGTCACCGTCTGGCTCGCGTCGCAGGGATTCCAAGTCACCAAGGTTGCCGCCGGCCGCACAGTCATCGAGTTTTCCGGCACGGCGGGATTGGTGCGGCAAGTCCTGGGAACGGAGATTCACAGGTTCCGCGTCAACGGCGAAGACTCCTGGGCCAACACCCACGACCCGCAAATTCCCGCGGCGCTGGCGCCCGTCGTGGCGGGCTTCGCCTCGCTGAACAACTTTCCCCTCCAGCCAACGAGTCGCGTATTCCTCCGCTCCCACGCCACGGGGGACCTAACCACCGGCTCTGGCCACTATGACCTTGGCCCCACCGATTTCGCCACCATCTACAATGTGCTGCCGCTCTGGAGTGCCGGCATCGATGGAACGGGGCAAACAATCGCCATAGTTAGCGGTACGAACATTAACATCCAGGACGTCCGCGATTTTCGAAGTATTTTCGCGTTGCCCGCAAGGGACCCGCAAATCATCGTGAATGGCCCCGACCCCGGGATTACATCGTCTGAGAGCGAGGCCGACCTCGACGTCCAGTGGTCGGGAGCGGTCGCCAAGGGTGCAACCATTGATTTGGTCGTGTCACAAGGCACTGCGGCCACTTCGGGCGTTGACCTCTCGATTGAATACGTTATTGACAACGACCTCGCTCCGGTCATGAGCTCGAGCTATGGCGCCTGTGAACAGTCCCTCGGCGCCGCCGGCAATGCCTTTACTTATAGTATTCGTGAGCAAGGCGCCGCTGAGGGCATCACGATGTTTCAATCGTCGGGGGACGCCGGTTCAGCGCGATGCGACCAGAAGCTCGGCGAGATTGGCGCGACACAAGGTCTGGCCATCAACGGGTTCGGCTCGACACCTTTTACCGTGACGGTAGGTGGTACGGACTTTAACGACGTGGGCAACTGGTCCCAGTACTGGAACTCAACGAACAGCTCTACGTCGATGTCCTCCGCCAGGTCTTATATCCCTGAGACCACGTGGAATCGCTCTTGCGCGGCAGCCGGGCAACTTAGCAGTTGTGCCAACGCGGCCAGCGACACGGCCGGCAGCGACACGGTCGCCGGCGGTGGAGGTCCGAGCAATTGTGGCATCTGGTCCGGGGCCAATTGCGCCGGTTACCCCAAACCTGCGTGGCAAGCTGGGCCCGGCGTGCCGAACGACGGCGTACGCGATATACCGGACGTCTCGTTGTTCTCCAGCGGGGGCCAAAATGGCAGTGATAGTGCCTACGCCATCTGCAAGGCGGACTCTCTTGCGGCTGGAGAATCCTCGTGCAAACTGGGCACCAATTGGTATTTTGTAGCAATCTCGGGAACTTCTGCCGCCGCCCCCAGCTTCGCCGGCATCATGGCAATGCTCAATCAGAAGACCGGAGAGCGCCAGGGCAACGCTAATTATGTTCTCTACCCTCTGGCCGCCCAGCCGGGTGCGAGCTGCACCTCAAACGCGGCGGCGGTCAGTAATTCCAACTGCATTTTCTATGACGTTGTCGTCGGCAACAACTCCGTGGCGTGCGTGGCCGGGTCGCCGAATTGCAGCAATCAATCCAGCAGCGGCTACGGAATTCTGGTAAGTCCCGCCGATAACATCACGCCCGCTTGGACCACCACTCCGGGCTATGACCTGGCGACGGGGCTCGGTTCCGTAAATGCTGCCAATCTGGTGAACAATTGGGAATCGGTGAGCCCCAGTGAGTTCGGCTTGGCAGCAAACCCATCCAGCATCAACATCCCGGCGCCGGGGCAGTCGGGGACGGCGACGATCACCCTAGCTCCTGTGAACGGATTCGTGGGATTGGTGAGCCTGAGCGTTGCGAGTGGTTGTCCACCAGGGGGAACGTGCACGGTTTCCTCCCCCGTCACCGTTGGCGGAACAGCGACGGCGACTGCCACGCTGACGGTTACCACCACGGGTTCCTCGAGTATATCGCCGCTTGGGCGAATCAGGGTCCCTCCTGATTTTCGCCTGCCTCTCGGGTTGATTTGGGTGTTGGCTGGGGCGCTGGCCCTGGCAATGCTCCTCGGGTCGTCCGCAATACGGCGGCGCCCTGTAGCTTTGTTGCTCGCAACTACGCTGCTCGTAGTGGGAGTGTGGGTAGCCTGCGGAGGGGGTAGTGGGGGTGGGGGAACGCCGGCGCCAACTCCCCAGCCCGCTGTCAGCCTTTCTCCCGCGAGCCTTATCTTTGGCGCAGAGATTACGGGCACCAGCAGCGCCGCACAGAGCGTGACGCTGACCAACACGGGTAACGCCGCCTTGAGCATCACCAGTGTCGGCCTTACCGGCGCGAATTCCGGGGATTTTTCCCAGACGAACACTTGTTCTAGTGTCACAGCGGGGGCCAACTGCTCGATCAGTGTGACGTTCACGCCGACGGCAGCGGGTTCGCGCAACGCATCCGTTAGCATTACTGACAACGCCACCGGCAGCCCGCAGACCGTCAACTTGAGTGGTACAGGCACAGCTCCTACGCCGGCTGGGACGTATCCCATCGTCGTGAATGCGGTAAGCGGAGCCGCGTCGCATTCCCTTACCGTTAATGTGACCGTGCAGTGAGGACTCGGCCCCCAACAACTCGGCATTTCCCAGGGCGCAGAGGTTGCTGTTGAAGGTTGAACGCGGCTATCCGTGACGCTAGGAACAGGGGGCTGCGGGGTAAGGACAAAGGGCAGGTTCTTCGCGCCTTGCAGAGGCTGTAGCGCAAACCTCCGTCGTTGAGGTCTGCGGCTCTTCTTGTGAATGACCACGGATTTCTAGGATGGGGTTCGGGGTCCATCGTGTGAGTTACGTAGCGCGGACCCCCGATTTTGGGGTCCGCGGTTCTTCCCTTGCAAAAGCCTCAAATTGGAAAGGCGGACGCCTGCCCCCAGGTTCGGGATTGGAGTCAAGGAAAGTGCCGCAGACCTCAACGGCGGAGGTCTGCGCTACGATCTCTTCAATTTCAGACTTCCGAAATCAGACTCTACAGTTCTCTACTCTTCCACCACCAGCTTGCCCTTCATTCTGCGGTGGCCCATGCCGCAGTAGACGGAGCACTTGAATTCAAACGTTCCCGCCTTGTCGGCGGTGAATTCGATGGTAGCGGTCTGGCCTTTCTTGACCACCTGATTGATGTCGTAGCCTTCGATCTTGATGCCGTGGTCGCGATCCGTGGAGGTCACCAGCAGCCGCACCTTTTCGCCTTTCTTCACCGTGATCACATTGGGATCAAAGTCATAGTTCTTTGCCGTCATGGTGAATTCGTGGAAGCCTGCTGATACATCCTGTCCGGCGGCCAGGGATGTGCCTGCCAGGCAGGTCATTAAAGCAAAGAAGATCAAAACCAGACTGCACCGTCGCATGTTGGTCATTCATCCTCCGTGAGTTTTTGTGGTAATACAATTTCCTGTGCCCGGTGCCACTTGATGATTGAACAGGCTGAAGCTTTGGAGTTTGGCTGCTTGCTGCCGCTATTCTATCCGCCAAGTCGCGGGCGGATCGTGGCGGGGTAAACCCGCCGCTACGCTGCCGTTCCAGATTTTATTCAGCCCTACGGAGGTACGCAAAATAGAGTGGCAGATCCGCCGTAGCGCCGGCATCCTGCCGGCACCGGAAAATGCCGTCGGGACGGCGGCGCTTCGAAGAGCAAGCCGTCACGGTACTTTGCCCACCTCAGTAACTGCCATAGGTGAAGAGACGCAAGAAATCATCGTGGGGTTGTGCGGAGGCCGTAGGGGGCATGGGCACCAGGATAAGCACCGTCCGCACCCAGCCCGCAAGGCGGGCGAAAGATCGTCACTGCTGTCCAAATTAGCAGACGCGCCGCGTGGCGATTGCAATTCTGCTCAAGCTCAGTCATAAATACGACGCCGAACCAACGATTCATTCTCCCTCGCCGCCTTGGGGGAGAGGGAAGTAATTTCAAATTACCTCTTCCGTCCTGCCCATTACAAGGCGAGGGATGTAGGTTCAAGTTACCTCTTCCGTCATCCTCTCTAGGGAGCAAGGGATATAGATGCAAATTACCTCTCCCCTCGCCCCCTTGGGGGAGAGGGGCCGGGGGTGAGGGGGTCTTTACCAAAATGGAATTCGTTTGGGAGAGCCGAAAAAGCCAGGCAAAAGTGAAATGCCCTCAGCGTCGACGGCATCTCTGTAGGCCCCAGAGTTTTTGACCCCCTCACCCGTCCCGCCCCGGCTGATGAAAACGCCGGTTGCGGGCCACCCTCTCCCCCAAGGGGGCGAGGGGAGTAAATTCAATTCGAGCTCCGCGCGCAACAGGTTGGTTAGCACCTGTGGGAGCCTGTAGCGCAGACCTAGGTCGTTGAGGTCTGCGGCTCTTCTTGTGAATGACCACAGATTTCCAGGATGGGGTTCGGGATCTATAGTGGGAGCGGGGGTCTGGGGAAGAGCCGCAGACCGCAAAAACGGCGGTCTGCGCTACACTCGCTCTGTTCATCCGATCGCCGGATCACCCGATCACCCGATCACCCGATCACACGCCCAGGAAGCGGCGAATCATGGGTTCGAGCGGAGGGACGGTCAGCACGCAATCGCCACCGTAAATGCTGGACTTTCCATCAAGGTTAAAAAAACGCGCGCCCGCTTCTTCACCGATAATCTTGAGCGGCGCCAGGTCCCACGCTTTGGCTTCCATGGTGATCCACACTTCGGCGCGCCCGGAGGCCACGCACATGGCGTCCATGCAGCCGCCCATGCTGCGCACGGACCAGAACCGGGGCAACCAGGGCAGAAGACGGTCGCTCCAACTGCGTTTCACGATCTTATCGACGCCCGTCAGGCAGAGCATGGCCTGGTCCGGCGTTTCAACCGAAGAGCAGTGGATCGGCGTGCCATTGCAAAAAGCGCCAAGGCCCGCCGCCGCCGAATAAAGTTCTCCCAGCACCGGCAGATTGCACGCTCCCGCCACAATGTTGCCTTCAGCTTCCAGCGCCAGCATAACGCCCCAGGTGGGAATGCCCCGGACGAAGCTGCGCGTGCCGTCAATGGGGTCCACGATCCACCGGCGTCCGCTGCGGCCTTCGCGCGATGCGCCCTCCTCACCCAGCAGGCCGTCGTCGGGAAAGGCTTCCGTCAGCAGCCTCGTGATTAATTGCTCGTTGGCGCGATCCGCGGTGGTTACGGGGGAATCGTCGGGCTTGGTCTCCGTCTCGAAACCGCGCGCGCGATTTTCCACGGCTAAACGTCCGGCCTGGTCGGCAATGCAGCGGACAATTTCCAGTTCTTTTTCAAGTATCATAGTTTAAAGTCGAACACCTTTTCTTGAGCCCCAACGGGGCGACCTATTCTCACTGCTGTCCAAATTAGCAGACGCTCCCAGTGGACCACGCGGGACCGCTCGCTGTCATCATGAATTCGACATCGAAACTAAGGATACATTTCCCTCGCCCCCTTGGGGGAGAGGGGGGACCGCAAGGCGGAGGGGGCCCCACGTTCTGCTTGTCGTGGGGGTGAGGGGGTCTGTACCAAAATGGAGTTCGTTCGACAGAGCAGCAAAAGCAAGGGCATAAGGCAAAAGTGAAATGCCCTTAGCGTCGTCATTATCTCGGTAGGCCCCAGAGTTTTTGACCCCCTCACCCGTCCTGCCCCGGCTGATGAAAACGCCGGCTGCA
>CAYTMD010000224.1:0-9693 GCA_964438685.1 uncultured Acidobacteriota bacterium | reverse complement strand
CCGCCATCTGCCCATGTTGGATGATATTGGGGCGGCCCAGATGGATGCCCTGGCGCGTAACTGCCGTGAGAACGGCATCCTGTTTTTCGACATGAAGAGCCCCAATCAGGGCATCGTACACGTGATCGGGCCGGAACTCGGCATCACGCAGCCTGGCTTGACGATTGTTTGCGGTGACAGCCACACTTCCACGCATGGAGCCCTGGGCGCGCTGGCTTTCGGCATTGGCACCAGCGAGGTTGAGCACGTGCTCGCCACACAATGCATGGTGCAATTCAAATCGAAAACCATGCTGGTTCAAGTTAACGGCCAACGCGCGCCGGGCGTTACCGCCAAGGACATCATTCTGGCCATCATCGGCAAGATTGGCATCGCCGGCGGCACTGGCCACGTGATTGAATTTGCGGGCCAGGCGATTCGCGGCCTCTCCCTGGAAGGCCGCATGACGGTCTGCAACATGTCGATTGAGGGCGGCGCGCGCGCCGGCATGGTGGCGCCCGACGACACCACTTTTGCCTATATGGAAGGCCGCCCCTTTGTTCCGCACGGCAAGGACTTTACCGCCGCCGTGGATTACTGGAAGACTCTCCCCACCGACGCCGGCGCAACTTACGACAAGACCGTTACCCTCAACGCCGCCGAGATCGCGCCGCAGGTAACTTGGGGCACCAACCCCGGCATGGTGACGGACGTCAACGGGCGCGTTCCGGACCCGAACTCTTTTGCTGATTCTGTGGACCGCCAGGCCGCCACCCGCGCGCTGGAATACATGGCTCTAAAGCCCGGTACGCACATCACGGACATCCCGCTTGACCGCATCTTTATCGGTTCATGCACCAATGCGCGATTGGAAGACTTGCGACTGGCCGCGAGCGTGGTTGCGGGTAAGCACGTCAGTAAGTCTCTCAAAGAGGCGTTAGTGGTGCCCGGCTCCATGCAGGTCAAGGCTCAGGCGGAGAAGGAAGGTTTGGACAAGATTTTCCTCGACGCGGGATTTGAGTGGCGCGACGCCGGTTGCAGCATGTGCCTCGCGATGAACCCCGATGTGCTCCCGGCGGGTGAACGTAGCGCCTCAACCTCTAATCGCAATTTTGAAGGCCGCCAGGGCGCAGGAAGCCGCACGCACCTGGTCAGCCCCATGATGGCCGCGGCGGCCGCGATTGAAGGGCACTTTGTGGATATACGCGATTGGAAACTGGGGAAAGCGGAATAATTCTGAATTATAAATTCTGAATTATGAAAGCTGCCATGTTGTTTACTGCGAGGCTCATTATGCGCCTTCCTGATTCAGCATTCAGAATTCATAATTCAGAATTGTCTCGGAGATCTTATGCAATCCTTTACCAAACATACCGGCCTTGTGGCCCCGCTTGATCGCGTAAACGTTGACACCGATCAGATGGTGCCCAAACAGTTTATCAAGTGGGTTACGCGCGAAGGTTATGGCCGCGTGCTCTTCTATGACTGGCGCTACCGTGGCGATGGTGAGACGCCCAATCCGGATTTTGTGCTGAATGCGCCGCGGTATAAGGGCGCGTCGGTGCTGGTGGCGCGCGCCAACTTCGGTTGCGGTTCCAGCCGCGAACACGCCCCTTGGGCGATTGGCGATTACGGCTTCCACGCCATCCTGGCGCCGAGTTACGCCGACATTTTCTACAACAACTGCTTCAAGAACGGTATTCTACCGGTCACGCTAACCGACGCACAGATTGACGAAGTGTTCCGCCGCGTCGCCGCCAAGGAAGGCTATAGCCTGACCGTCGATCTGCAAACCCAAACCATTACTGACGACGCCGGACTTCGCTTCGAGTTCACGGTCGATCCCTTTCGCCGCGAGTGCCTGCTGAACGGCTGGGACGACATCGGCCTTACCCTGCGCATCGCCGACCGGATTGCGGATTACGAGAAATCCCATCATCCCTCCGCACCGATGCACGCACCCCTTGAATCATTGGCCGCAAAGACGGGACTCTAACCGGCTACGGAAATTTTGGCGGGCACGACGTAGCGGCGGGTTTACCCCGCCATTTCGCATGCCGTCTCAACCTAAGATGGCGGGATAAACCCGCCGCTACGTCGTTGCTCGTCTAACACAGCGGGCGATGAACCCCAGTTCATGGGATCACCGCCCGCCGCACTACTCACTCCATGTAGGACCTGCGATGAACTTCGGAGCACTGATATCGCCAGGGTAGAAGCTCTGTCCTGCACATTCGCACGCTAATCTCCCAGCCTGAAATTCACGTCAATCTCGGTCAGCACTTCGACTGGTTCAGTATTCAGCAGAGTGGGTTGATACCGCCAGGTTTTGACCGCATCGATCGCGGCCGGGACCAGCAAAGGGGGGCCACTCAAGGCTTTCAGGCCCTGGATCGCACCATTCGTTCCAATGATGGCCTGCAATACCACAATTCCCTGAATGTGTGCCATCCTGGCAAGCGGTGGATAGACCGGTGGCGGTTGGTATAGCGCTCGCGCGGCGATAACGTCGCCGCCGACGCGGACCATCTGCATTTTGGGCGCCGCGTGTACAACCGGCGGCGGTGGCGGTGTTCCATTGTTCGCAGACAGGCCGCCGATGATCCCATCCCACCGACCATTCGGCACACCACCTTGAAGTCCGCCGATCACGCCCGGCCCCGGGTCAACATTCCTTTGCAGGGTTTCAATTTGTTCCACAACCCTTTTGACGCCCACGGGAATACTCACGGGTTGGGTAAGTTCATTCACCCCCGCGTGGTGCGGAATCGGCTTCGCGATCTGGCCGGACGGTTGCGCCGGCGGAGGACCCGGCGGCGGGGAGATGTGGATCTCAGAAATCAGCAACTGCCTTGGCAATGCCTGAGTATAAATAAGTGGAACAAGAACGAGCATGCCCACCAGCAATGCCTCGGCAACGTATGCCAGCGGAATGGCCGCGCGCTTCCAGTCGCCGGTCTTCTGGGCGGAGTAAACCAGGTAGATCAGGAAGCCCGGCAAGTTCAGTAGCAACGTGACGCTCAACCAGGGCCAGGGGCTCAGGTGCTGTTGACGCGCGCCCGCCCACACGTAGCAGAGCATCAACGTGTAGAGAGCGGCGATGCTCCCGAGCACCGCCGCTGCGATGAACAATGCTCGCGCGCCCGCCGGCGCCAAGACCAAGGGCAGCAGGTACAAGCCCTGCAGGAAGAACAGCGTGCCCGCGAAGGCAGTTAGCAGATAGTGAATCCGGTGAAGTACGGAAGCCCGACGGGGAGAAGAATCCAGGAGCGCGTTCTCGAACATGGCTGCACCTCCATTGGGTACTGGGGTCTGGGTACTAGGTGCTGGGGCGTGCTCGCTTTCCCCAATCCCTAGCCCCTAGTCCCCAGCCCCGGTCATTTCCGGTGTCAGCCGTGGAGCGCTCCTACGACTGCTTGCTCTTTCCTTACACCGTATTCGACACCGCACGATGGAAAGATGTTCCCCAATTTTTTTATGGATTGATCTGAGAGATGGGAAATAGAGTGGTGGGGTACAGGAATCCTAAGCAGCTTGTGCGTGCTCACTATCCAACGAAATGAGATCGAGCTTCATTTCAACCTCGTCACCGTAACTGCTGGTGGTTTGGAACCCCAGTTTGCGAAAAAGGCGCAAGGCGCGAAAGTTGGAAATCTCCGTGGTAAGGTAGGCGATGTCGAAACCCATCTGGTTTGCCCAATTCAGGGTTTGGCGGCTCAGGACCGTGCCCAACCCCTCTTCGCGATAGTCCTGATGAACGAAGATAGTGAATTCCACCGAGGCGGCAGGCATGGGGCAGAGAATGGTATGGGCGACCACTTTGTTGCCGTCCCACACCAGAAGCGCCTGGGACTTCTGCTCCAACCGGTCGAGCCAGTGGGCGATGCGGGGGACATCCGGCGGCGGAATTCCTTGGGCTACACGTTTGGGCTCGAAAGTCTTGTACATCTGCACGAGCGCCCCAAAATGTTCCCGGGTAAAATGACGAATTTCCAGCTCGCGACCCTTTTGGGTCTGAACCAGGACCGGTTTGAATGCGATTTCGGCACTGCTCGTCATGCCAACTTACACAGCAAATCAGGGTCCAGTCCTGCAATCTTTGATTTCAGGCTAACGGGGAGGCCGTGCGCTGGCCGCAAGTGACTGGAAACAGGCCCTTTCTGATGAAAAACACAACAATTCCCATGTCCGCGCCTTCCGTTCGGGTCTCGCTCACTTGCCCTATTACTATTCAAGTCTTGACAAGTGGCAATCCGCCGTTGCCCCTGTCGGGACGTGCAACACCTTTGAGCCTCCGCCGCCGGTGGGCCGGCTATTTCCATGGCGAGACGATTGAGCCAAAATCCCCACTGCATCCCGGCGGAATAGTGGCAGGACATCGACAGTATCACCGGAAGGGAGCGCAAGGTTGCGCACCTTGAGCCCCGATGCATAAGGGTGCTAAGCTCAAACAATGGCGAGTCCCGGCTGTCCTGAACCTTCGAGTCTCGCGACCGTCGAGCGCTACCGTGCGCTCCTGCAGGTATCCGAATCCATTGCCTCGGACCGCGATCTTTCCGAGCTCTTTCGTTCCCTCGCAGCGTTGCTGCATCGCCTGGTGACCTTTGACTTTATCTGCCTCACACTTCCCGACTTTGGGCGCAACGTCGTGAGGCTGCACGTTCTGGAGAGTTCTTTGCCCACACAGATCGAGCCCGGGCTGGAGATTCCCATGGCGGAAAACGTGCGTCAGTTGGTTTGGGAGAATCAACAGCCCCTGGTGATTTCCCATCTCGACAAAGACGAGCGATTTCCGATGGTCAGCAGCATGCTGTCCGGGGACGGTGTGCAGTCACTCTGCGTGCTTCCACTTACCACTGCCCAACGGCGGGTGGGGGCAATGGCACTCGGTTCGGTGGAAGCCAGTGCCTACGATGCCGCTGACCTCGCATTCCTCCGCCAGGTCGCTACGCAGGTGGCCGTGGCCGTTGACAACGCCCTGAATTCCCAGAACGCCCAAATCTACCAGCAGGAACTTGCGCGCGAACGTGACCGCCTGCGGCTGCTACTGGAGGTCAACAACGCGCTGGTGTCCACACTCGATTTGCACCAGTTGCTTATCGCCATCTCCACCTGCCTGCGCCGGGTGATGAACCACGATTACGCCAGCCTGGGGCTTTATGAACCCGCCGCTCAACAGGTTCGTCTGCAAGCGCTCGATTTCCCGCAAGGCAAGGGGCTGCTGCAGGAAGAAATGGTATTTCCCATCGAGGGCACGCCTTCCGGCGAGGTGGTCCTCACACGCAAGCCCGTGATCATTTCCGGCGCCAACCTCGATCGCTATGACCCCAGCGTCAGCCGCCTCTTCATCGCCGAAGGCCTTCACTCCGGTTGCATCGTGCCGTTGATCACCGCCAACAGGACACTTGGCACACTCAGCTTGTCCAGCCATCGCCCCAGTGCGTTCACCCAGGAAGACGTTGACGTGCTGATGCGCGTGGCGAACCAGGTGGCCATTGCCATTGAGAACGCCCTCGCTTACCGCGAGATCGCCGAACTCAAGAACAAGCTGGCGGAAGAGAAGCTCTACCTGGAAGAGGAAATTCGCACCGAGTATACGTATGAAGAAATCGTCGGCGAAAGCGCTGCGCTGAAGCGGGTCTTGAGCCAGGTGGAAACCGTGGCCCCAACGGATTCAAGCGTCCTGGTTCTTGGCGAAACCGGCACCGGCAAAGAAGTGATTGCGCGCGCCATCCACGACCTGAGTCCGCGCCGTGAACGCACGTTTGTAAAAGTCAATTGCGCCGCCATCCCCACCGGGCTTTTGGAAAGCGAACTCTTCGGGCATGAGAAGGGCGCATTCACCGGCGCCATCGCGCAAAAGATGGGCCGCTTCGAACTCGCCCATCGCGGCACGCTGTTTCTTGACGAGGTCGGTGACATCCCCCTGGAACTTCAGCCCAAATTGTTGCGGGTTCTTCAGGAAAAGGAATTCGAGCGCCTGGGAGGCACCCGCACGATTCACGTGGACGTGCGCGTCGTCGCCGCCACCAACCGCGACCTTGCCGAAATGGTGGAGGAGCGGCTCTTCCGCAGCGACCTCTACTACCGGCTGAATGTCTTTCCCATCACCGTGCCGCCCCTGCGCGATCGGGCCGAGGATATTCCCCTGCTCGTCCGTTACTTCGCCCAGAAGCACGCCCGCCGCATGGACCGCCACATTGAGACCATCCCCGCCGAAGAGATGGAAGCGTTGACGCGCTATTCCTGGCCGGGCAACGTCCGTGAACTCGAAAACCTCATCGAACGCGCCGTCATCCTTTCGCGCGGACCTGCCCTGCACGTGCCCTTGCCGGAGGACCGCCTTTCCGGCGAGGCAATTGCCGCGTCACCGATAACTCTGGAAGCCGCGGAGCGCGACCACATCCTGCGAACCCTGCGCGACACCAACTGGGTAATCGCCGGCCAGCATGGCGCCGCCGCGCGCCTGGGCATGAAGCGCACCACCCTGCAATCGCGCATGGCGAAACTCGGCATCTCCCGCCCCAGCCGGCAGTCTTCCTGAAGCGTTCACAATATCGGACCTGTCTGCCTCACCTTGCAGGGCAATCAGCAAAGAGATTACTCCGCGGCCACATGATGGGCTTATCCGGCTGAACGTTGCGCCCGAGCGGATTCCCACGTCGAGTGCGTCTGCGAATCCCCCTGTGTTTTAGAACGCGCTGGGGCTGGCAATAGCAAGTGGAATGACAATGGCTGCCGCGGCTCCGGCTGCCGCGCCAACAATCAGACCCGCTGACGCCGCCTGGGAGAGTGAGCCAATATGCCAGCCCACCGGGGCCGGCGGCATTACTTCTCCCGGCCCACCGGGCTCCGGGGGCCCCACATTCGTCTGGTCGATTTGGCTTTGCAACACCAAATTGGTTGCAACCTGCTGTTCAGACGGAGTCGCCCCGCGAGCTACGGTTGTAAACCGGCCGCCATAAAGGATGACGTGTCCGGTTATGGCAGGTTCGATGTTCCGTACAGAGGTCAGCCCTTCAATGCAGAAGACAGTGGTTGCATTGGGCTGGGCTTCGACAATGAAGTCCGTTCCGGCCACCTCTATCAGGGCTGTCGGGGTTTGAACCGTCCAGCTCGAACCGGGTTGGCTCAATTTGACCACCCGAACGCGCATGTGCCCCGAGGTCAACTCGATCTGAGTCCGGCGCGGTTGGGGCTCATACCTCGCGATCTTCAGGGTTGATCCAGTCCCGATATCTAGGAGGGAACCATCCGCCAGCACAATCCGCAGCCGGCCGTTTTGCCGGGTTGTGACGATGTCGCCGGTGCCGATACCATCATCCCCTTTGAGGGCGGTTTCCACTCTTTGGCCCCGACGTTGCACCATGACGTCCGGGGTGACATTCCGGGCGGTTCCGGCGTGCGGGGCTTCCGGGCCAGCGCCCGCAGATTGGCCGGGCATTGCTATCGCCGAAGCGGAAATAGCAGCATAATTTCCCTCATGGAGAACATAGCTTGCGTTCGCCTTCCCGGACTTGATGATCACAGCTCCGTTCATCGCGGCGGCCACCGTAGCTTGCTCCTTTGACAGTTGAACCACGTAGCGGCACTTTCCCTCCTGCGCGGGAGCGAATTGATACCCGGGGGTGGTCACCACCATGACGGTTTTGCCGGTGCTTTCAGATACCACTACGCCAGTGACCAACTCCGCCCGCACCATTTTCCCGTCACGGACAAAGCGCACGGAGCTGTTCCCTGCTATTCCCACTCGCGTTCCCGGGCGCAGTTCCACCAGAGCGTTTCCACCCTCCGAGGTCGTGAGCAAATCGCCATCGAAAATCACTTCCGACCCTGGGACCGGCACGCCCCCCAAGCTCGCAGCGTGGGAAGAACGGACCATACCCAGCGCCTGTTCTCCTCCGGCGCAAATTACCGGCAAGAGCAACAATAGGCATCCGAAGACGCCAGGAATCACATAGCGAACTCGGCGTTGCATGAACATTGCTTCCTCCTGCGGAGATATTCTTGGCCAGACGGATGTAATGCTGCCCCAACCGATAAGATGCCAAAAAACGCCCAGCAAGTCATCCGACATCTCACGGCTGGGGGCTTGGCGGTACTACTTCCCAATCAGGGCAGCACACAATTGCCGTGCAGCTTGACGACCTTCCGGGCTTCCGCGATAATGAATTTCTCTTCAAAAACTGCAAGCGGTTGGGGGCAAATCGTGCGCGACATCCGCAAAGTGGCCGTTCTGGGGGCGGGGACCATGGGGGCGCGTCTCGCCGCCCACCTTTCCAACGCCTCAATTCCCTGCCTTCTGCTCGACATCGTTCCGAAAGAGTTAACGCCCGACGAGCAAGCCAAGGGACTGGCGCTCGATGCCCCACAGGTTCGCAATCGCCTCTCCCGTGCCGGCCTGGATGCCGCGCTCAAATCCCGTCCCGCTGCCTTCTTCGTGCCGGAATCTGCGCGCCTGATCACCCTAGGGAATTTTGAAGACGATCTCCGCAAGCTCAAGGACTGTGATTGGATCATCGAGGCAGTGATGGAGGACCTTTCCGTCAAGCGCTCGCTGTTGGAAAGGATCCAAGCGGTTCGTTCCCCCGGCGCCATCGTCAGTTCGAACACCTCGGGCATTTCCATTTCTGCAATCGGCGCGGGATTCAGTGAGGAGTTTCGCCGCCACTTCCTGGGCGCTCACTTTTTCAATCCACCGCGCTATCTGCACCTGCTGGAGATTATTCCGACACAGGAAACCCTTCCGGAAGTCACCGAAGCCATTTCGCATTTCGGCGACAGAGTACTTGGCAAGGGAGTCGTGGTGGCCAAGGACTCGCCGAACTTCATCGCCAATCGCATTGGGATCTTTACCACGTTGAACGTCCTTCGCCTGATGCAGGAAGGCGTCTATACCATCGAAGAGATTGATGCGCTGACGGGCCCGGTGCTGGGTATGCCGAAGTCCGCAACGTTTCGCACGCTCGACATCATCGGCCTGGACGTATTCGCGCACGTGGTGAAGAACCTGCGCGAGTCGTTGCCCCAGGATGAGCGCCGCGACCTCTTCCAACTCCCTGGATTTATGGAACAGATGATCCAGCACCAATTGCTGGGCGACAAGACCGGCCAGGGTTTCTACAAAAAGATGAAGGGGAAAGGGGACGATGGCAGCGAGATTCTTACCCTCGACCTCGATGCGTTTGAATACCGCGCCCGCAAACGCGCCAGTTTTCCCTCATTTGAGTTGGCGCGAAATGTGGAAAGCCTGCGCGAACGCGTCCAGATGCTTTTCCCGGCCCCCGATCGAGCCGGTGAGTTTTATCGCCAACTGTTTTCTGACACCTTCCATTACGCGGCCATGCGCATCCCGGAAATTGCCGATGATATCGTTGCCATCGACAACGCGATCAAGTGGGGATTCGGTTGGGAGATGGGCCTGTTCGAATTGTGGGACGCCCGGGGCGTCGACCGCATCCTCGAAGATTGGGACCGCGAAAAGCAGGCCGTGCCACCATTACTTGAGAAGATGCGGGCAACGAACGGAAAGTCTTTTTATGTGATGGAAGGTGGCGCCGCCAGCTATTTTCATGGGCCCTCATCCAGCTATCGCCCGCTCCCCGAGAGGCCCGGCGTCATCCTGCTGCCATCTTTGAAGGCACACAAGAAGGAACTGAAAAGGAATGCCGGCGCAAGCCTGATCGATCTGGGCGACGGTGTGCTCTGCCTCGA
>CAYTMD010000223.1:0-9746 GCA_964438685.1 uncultured Acidobacteriota bacterium | reverse complement strand
GATGGTCAGCAGAATGATGATGCTGACCGTAATGGGAACAATATACGCAATTCCCGCGGTGCCCAGTACGATCAGCAGCGTCAGTCCCGCCTCCGGACCGTAGGCGGCGGAGCTGAGAGCATCCAAACCAAAGACCGATAGTCCTGCCACCGGTCCTAACTTCTGTCCAGCTTCCTCGGAAGAACGCAGAGGCTTCCCGAAGAGCAGGTCGTTGAGCTTCATCGCTCATCCTCTATGGCCAGGTTCTACGTGCACGTGCCCACAAACGATCTTGCCACAGAATGTCGCTTAGCGTAGGGGCAGATCGCAAAGCAAGCTGGTCCAAAGTAGGTTTCCACCGTGGCGGTCTGCGCTCGCTGCTCAAAATTCCAATTCAAAAGTTCAGCTTGAGTGAGAATTGGATTTGGCGGGATGAGCCGGTCGTGCGGTTGATGATGCCGAAGCCCGAGCCGCGGAGAATATTGAACGGCAGCCCGAGATTGACGAGGTTGAAGGCATTGAACACCTCGGCGCGGAATTGCAGTGCGACCGCCTCTCCTCCGGCCCGGCGCCCAAACGCCGTGTCCTTTATCAACGCCAAATCGAAGTTGTGGTAGGCCGGTCCCCGGAAGGTATCGCGCCCCAGGGATCCGAATCTGCCTTGGTTTGGACCGGTTCCCCCCGACACGCCAACGGGAATATTGAAGAACGACGTGTTCGCATCCCCGAGGCCGAAATAATCCTCGCGAACTTTCCGGCTGGTTGAGAAAACCGGCAACCCTACTTGGTCAGGCCGGTCCGCACTGTTAACTCCGATGCCCGTCTGCTGTTCTCCGGAGTAAACAGTAAAGGGCGATCCGCTGGCCAAGGCGGAAATGTTCAGAAGTTGCCAGCCGGAAGCCATCCGGCCAAGCCGCTGGAAAGATGATAAGCGGTTGAAGGGCAATTCCTGGATCAGGCTTACCGTGAAGGTGTGAGAGATATCAAAGATTGAGGGGCCCTTGTCGGCTCCGGGGTTCCGCGGGTCCTGCGGTGGAGTCTGGAGCATCGCCGAGGAATAGGCGGAGAAGAATCCTGGCAGGGCTGAACTGGTGTCGTCCAGCGATTTTGAAAAGGTGTAATTTGCGGTGAAACCCAATCCGGCGCGCCGGGAGGTCTTTGACACACCGGCTTGCAGGGAGTGGAAGGTGGAATGCGACCGCGTGGTCATGATTGCGACCTGACCCACGCCCCCCACCACTTGCCCTGCGGCGTCGTATTTCGTGAAGGGAGCGAAAGCAGGGTCAGCCCCGGTGTAACCATTGGCGTACCCAAGGCTGGCGAGTTTCACGCCTGCGGTGCCCACGTAAGAAATGTTGAACTTTATCTCGCCGAAGTCGTGTTCCAGCCCAGCGGTGTAAGTCTCAATGTAACCATTGCGGAAATTCTGCGCCATGCCGCTGGCTGGATAGGGATGGATCTGGCCACTCGCTGTGTTGGAGGCCAAATCCTTTTCAAACCGCTCCACGTCGAACTGGGTGTTCGGGGCGACGTTATCGGTGGCCTGACCCGCGGGGAAAACGGGTTGGCCCGCGGGCGTGTACATCTCCGGCAAGTTGAGTTGCACAACTGAGTTCTGGAAAGGCACCGGGGCCCCCAAGGTGGCAACATCCTGCGGCGTTATCACATAGGGAGTGGCTCCCATCAGCATGTTGCACATCCAGGGATTGACCAGAATCGTTGTGATGGCGCCTCCGGCGTGCAACCTCGTCTTATCCGTGACGCGCCAGTGGAGCGCCAAGCGGGGAGCCCAGCCGTGCGAATCAAAAACGTAAGGCGATTGAGGATTCACCAGGTATTTCAATTGTGCATCCGAATCCCAGGAGCGCGCCGGGCTGCCATCAGGGTTGGTGAAGATGACTCCGGCGGTAAGCTTGTGGCCTTCGTGCAGACGACTCGTTACTTCATAGCGGAAACCGTAGCTAACCGTCAGGCGCGGAGTGACCTTCCAGGTGTCCTGGAAGTAGGCATTGTAGCCCTCGCGGCGGGCGGCAGCTTCACCCATGGAATTCCCCTGAGCAAACATGGGCGGGGCCGCAGAGATCGAGTAGTAGTGCGGAGTCCCCGTCAGAAGGCCGGTCAGCGTATCAGGTAACAGGTCGCCCGCATGGATGTCATGGTGACCGCTTAGGGAAGGAATGTTGGTTTGCGCATAGGCGGGGCCGCCTCCGAAAATGTACAGCCCGTTGGTATCCATCCCGTAAAGCGTGGTGTCGCGGTTGAATCGGGCCTCACCACCCCATTTGAACGTATGCTTACCATGAAGAAAGGTGAAATTCTGCCGACCCTGAAACAAGTTGGTGAAGGCGCCCATTACTGATCCCGCTGCCGTGTTGAATGATTCAAACGACCCATCGGCAAAGCCCAGTCCCGGCTGCGTGCGATTCTGCGTGGGATAGTTCGGCGTGGTTCGGATAAAGCCGAATGACGACTCGGAGGTCATTCGCGGCGAAACTGTGCGGGTATATGCCAATCCGAAATTGCGCTGGTGATCGTAGAAACGAATGGCAAAGCTGGGGTCGATGGCTGTCTGATCAGGGTTGATCAGTGGGCCGGAAACATTGTTGAGGTTAAAACGCGCAAAGAGGGTGCCCGCCCGGGAGACGCGGTGATCAATGCGCAGCGAGAATTGGTCACTGTCGGTGGAAACCTTGGAGGAGGTGGCGTACGTGCGCGCGCCGAAGGGCCCCTGGGGATCGTTGGCGGATGGATACCGGGCCAGCACGGGCGCGATCTGGGAATTGACGGGCACCAGCAGGGTATCTCCGGGAAAAGCCGTGGTATTCAGGCCCTGCCGTTCGGCGGCCGTGGGCACGGGAAATACCTGCGTGGTTCCCAACACCTGCCGGAAACCCTGGTACTGGCCAAAAAAGAAGGTCCGCTCTCGTCCGTCATAGAGACCGGGAAGAACCACCGGACCGCCGATGGTGAAACCAAACTCATTGCGCGCGAAAGGAGGAATGCGGCCGGGTTGGGCGAGTGACTGTCGATCGAAGTAGTTCCGGGCATCGAAGGCGGCATTGCGCACGAATGAGAAGATGCCCCCGTGGATTTGGGATGTACCACGTTTGGTGATGATGTCGGTGAAAGACGCTGCGCCCTCGCCGATCTCGGCCGGCATCACGCCCGAATTGGATCGAATCTCCTGGATAGCTTCAACATTGAAGTTGGAGAATGTGGCCCCGCTCATCTCCGGGTCACTCACAAAGATCCCGTCCATGGCGAATACGGCCGTCGTTCCGCGCTGGCCATTCACGGCGAACTGCTGGGTGAAATTCGAGGAGCCATTGGTGTCGCTCTGAGTGCCGCCGGCAAGCAGCAGGAGCTGGCTGAAGTCACGTTTGTTGAGGGGCAGGCTGGAGACTTGTTTGCTGGATAGCTGTTCGCCACCGCTGCTCTGAGGGCTCGCCGCCGCCGCGGAACTGGGGGTGCCACCGGTCGGTTGCGGTCCTGCGGAATGAGGTCCGTTCAGGATGAGGCGTCCATCGGAGGAGACCGTAAGGTCAATCGCCAGGTTTTTGCCTTCGAGGACGATAACAGGCTCGTCGGTGGAGGCAGACCGCTGCTGCCAGTGAACCGTTACCGAGTATGAGCCAATGGGCAAGTTGGCGAAAATGAAAGCGCCTTCGCGGTCAGTGGAGCTTTGCCGTGTATGCCCCTGGCCGCCGGACCATAGTTCAACAACGGCCCCTGCCAGGCTATCTCCTTGCGCATCACGTACGGTTCCCTGACAGGATGCCTGCTGCGGCGCACTGAAAGCGGGGACGAAGAACCCGGCGACATACAGGCTTGCCACAACGGCTAAAAGGCACTTGCACGCTTTCACCAGCGGAGACTTCAAAGGGGCAGGCTCCTATCTTAATGGCGGGTCCATACCAGTTTATTCGCACTCCGCGAGGGCTAAGGAGTGCCTTTCTGGCACATATCCTACCACACAACATGAAAATAGAGTTCGAAGGATACTTCCTGAAGTGTAACAGGCCTTTTAATTGGCGTACTCAAGAGCCAGCACGGCGTATGCGGTGGCGGCATCGCTCATGAAGCGGCCAATGTCAGTCGTGAGGTCACGCTGCTTGTTCAGCGAGTAAGCCAGCCATCGGCCTTCGGTCTTATCCTGATTCTGCATCAGCCACGTCAATCCGCGTTTTAGTTGAGGCTGACCGCGCTTCATCCCGGCCTGTTGCAGAGTCAGGGTGACGACTCCAGTGGCATAGCCGTCGCTCCTGGTTTCGAGAGGCGTGCCATCATGCCGCTTCCATCCTCCCACGAACGATGACAGGCTGAAGCCTCCATCCGCGTTCTGTTTGCTGAGGGCTTCATCCATGATGGCCTTCTGCTGTGCTGGCGTCAGCAGGCCGGGCAACCTGGTCGACGCCGAGAGCAACATTACGCGATCGATCAGGATTTGCGGTTCGCGCTTACGGATAAGATACTGGCGCAGTAGTTTGATGTTGTCTTGAATCTCCGGGGCAGACTGATAGTCGCCGGGCGCGCGCCCCACCGCCATCGCCGCCAGAGTGGCGCCGTAGTATTGCGAATCACCCTCCCAGGGCGAGTTGTGAAACTGGAGCCAGGACCACGCTCCCCGGGCTTCTCCCGTCTTCAGTTGCTCCCCCCACAAGTTGTCTAGTGCCAGCCGCGCGTCAGAACTTAGTTTGTCCGTGGGTGCGTCATAGCTCACCAGAATCACGGCGTTGAGAATGGACTCCGTTCCGCGCGATTCCGCCGTTTTGGGAAAACCCCTCGTCGCGTCGGGGTAGGCGGGCTCAACTTCTTTCCACATCCGAACGCGCTTGGTGACGTTGTCCAAGAGTTGACGTTCCGTTGATGACGGGGCATGCTCAGACAGTGTCGTGCGAAGAGCGGGCCGGGCGATGGCGTAGGGCGCCACCGTGTGGCAGGAGACGCAGAACGTTCCATGATCACGGGCCGCGCCTTTCCAGCCCATCCACCAAACCATCCGCCCGTCGAGATAGGCGGCCGCCGCCTTGCCACTCCACGCGGCAGTGCTTGCCGTCGGGGAAGGTTCATCCGTAGCGAACATGCTCACGCCGAGGCACCCAGCCAGGATGCAGGTTGCGAAGATTACAACCCTCATTGATGTTTCCCTCACTTACCATCTGCGGTCAGCTCAAATTGCGCCAACTGGTCGTAATCGCCCCAAAAATGCAATGCTTGAAAGTTTACACTACTCTCAGGGGGAGTGCGTCAGATTAAGAGGTACCTGTAGAGCCGGGCTCTACAGGCTGCCGAAAGGCTCGTGGTCTTCTCGACGCCCTGCAAGGGCGCAATATAGTAGCCGGGGGCAACGCCCCCGGAAAGTCCCGTCCACCGTCCCCGACCCTGAAAGGGTCGCATTTACCACGAACGTGGGATGCAGATGTTACTCGAGTTCGACCCCTTCAGGGTCGACCCTCGTTGGGGCACGTCTTCCGGGGGGGGGATGCCCCCGGCTACTATATCGATCCCCTGCGGGGATCAAGGACAAACAATCCCGTAGGGTTTTGCCGCAGCCTGTTTAGCCCGGCATATGCTGACCTCAAGGTCAGCGCTACAACAGCAACCCTGAAAATCAAATACGCTGCGATTTGTGACCCACTAAGGGCCAGAAGGGTGCACGATAGCGCTCTTAGGGGCGTCGGGAACTTGAGCCGGTGTGGTCGGGATGGCGGCAGGTTTGGGATTCTCAAATGCGATTGCCGTGGGAAACGACTCGCCACCGCGGGGTGAGTACTGCGTCAGGGTGTCGTTAAGTTGCTTCGCTTCGGCGGGAGGCGGCACAACCCCTTCGATCAGGATTTGTTTGGGCTCATAGACGTGCCGGTAGAGCTGGAAGTTGCCTCCGTAGTCAGGTTTCAGCATTGCACCGGCGAGGGAAACCCCGGCGAACAACCCGCGTGAACGCGAGTAGCTGAGAATCTCGGCGTGCATCTGGACATCCGTCGCACCTTCTGCGGTACGCCCCACCGGGCCCGCCGCAGCGGAGGCGTCCACTCCCAGCTTTACGCCAGTCTGCAACAACTTCCGCACGCCGCCGGCATTCATCACGATGAAAACAATGTCAGTGGCCTTGCCGCCGATTTGGAATCCGAAATTCGCTCCATAGATGGTGAACATTGACGGCGCGCCCCACGGACCGGTGCCGCCCGTCCTGCATGTCATCGCGCCACGTCCATAGCTGGCGCCAAAACCAAACGCCAGTCGAACGTCTGAAGGGACAACGCCCACGCATACAGCCCGGTCGAGCAGATCGCGGGGGATGCCCTGTTCGGGCGCATGCATGATCTCATTCACAACATAGGCCGCGGATTCCAGCCTCCTGGATTCTTTGCTTTCCCCGCTTGCCAACGCTGTTCCGGAAATCGTTAGCAAGAAAACGATACTCATTAGCTTGTGCATATTCTTTTGTCTCCTGTTCTGCCCTTACCGATCCCCAGGTTGGATGATAATTAACGTCCTGGCGTTGTGTTTACGGCCGATCCTCGCGGATAGGTTCCAGGTTCATTACTGTGCCATCGGAACCCGCTGCGAGGCGCACGGTAACCACATCCCGCGGACCCAAATGCGTGTGCAATTCCTGCATTCGTTCGAGTACAAACATCCGCAGCGCGTCTTCGAACACGGGTGGGTGCCACGTGTAGAGCCCTACGAGGTTGGGGGAAACGTCGAGCCAGCGTGCAGCCTCGGCTCGCAGTTCAGCGATTGCAGGCACCTGCTCACCATCGTGAATCTGCCATAGCGGGTGTTCGGGACGCTCCAGCACAAAGCTGTGAGTTCGGGGGACGTAGGCGAGGACTTCCTGATCTGCCTCCGGCGTGGTGATGGAAAAGTAGAGGCGTTCCTGCGTCTTCGGCAGCGCTTCCAGCCATTCCGCGTTGACGCGTATGGAAACTCGCGGCAAGCCAAGACGTTGCGCGGAGGGTAGTGAAGCCAGGCCAGCCGCGAGAACGTCCTGGTCCTCAAGCAATCGTGATAGCGACCATCCGCCCATCGATGACGCGCGAATCTTGGGAACATCATGAGAGGTAGCGGAGGTTTTGGCCGTTGAGGCGGGCGCTGGATTTAGCTCGAACGTTTGCACTGCCGCCTGAATTGGAATTGGAACGGGCAGTGGCTTCTCTTTTTGTGCAGGGGCAACAGCCGGTGCAGAAACCAAGTCAGGAGTGCGTGGCTCGGCCTTGCGAGGCGCGGGCCGCGGAGGTTCCGGCAGCTTTGGCGTAGATAGTGTGGCCGTCGCTGATTCGGCCGCTGGGGGAAGACGTATTGAACTATTGCGGAAACTCTCCGTGAAGGAAATATCCGGCGGCGCCACGAGAAGGGTAACGGTCTCCATTCGCCGGGCGCGAGTAGTGCTTGGAAAACGTCCCAGGAAAGTCGAAAGTAAAACCAGTCCCGTCAAAATAATGACGGACAGCAGTAGCGCCCGGGAATCAGGTCCACGGGTCTCGATGAGGGCAAAGCTGGGAACACCACTGGCGAAGGGATCCCGCTCATCCATAGGGCGCTGTAGTATCGCGTCCTCCCAGCCTTCAGCTTTGGTCGCGTGAAAAGTGGCTGGCATAGCTGTCAACCGTGATTGCATACCCATTAATGGTTCTCATCCCGCGCACCGGCTCGCACCCGGTCCACCGTGCCGAGAAGTTCGACATAGAAGGCGCGCCGCGCCGCCTCATTCTGGCGCAGGCGGGAAAATTCATCCTGAATGTGTTGGGTCTCAGGATCAGCGGTGAGTAAATGAACGGGTTGACCAGTGTTCGCTTTGGGGGCGTGTTCCACCGAAGCCACCGTAATTCCACTTGTGGTGCGGACCGAACGCGTCGGTGGCACGGCCGAAGGAAATCGGGGAATAATCTCCGTCTCCGGCGGCGTCGAGGCCGGCCCGGAATGCCAAATGGGTTTTGCTGCCTTGGAACTCCGGGAAGGCACGTAGTGGCGGTTGATAAGTTTTTGCTGCTGCGCGCCTGGCTGGGTGGCGAATCCCAGCAACACTAATCCCACACACGATGTGACGAGACAGATGGAGGTTATAATGATCTTCACGCCACTCATCCCCTTTTCCCTATGTAGCGTCGGGTTTTGGCCCGGCATGTGCCGATCCAGGGCAGCGCACCGAGTGCCAATCCATCTCACCGGGAAGCGGAGGCTGGCGCTTCCCAATTGTGCCTATTGATTTTGACTTGCCGCCCGCTGGCGTGTACTTCCACCGGCCTTCTGACGTAGTAGGCATAGCGGTCTTCCAGATTGGTGGATTCGAGTGGTTTGTCTGACAACCCGCAGGCTTTAGCGCCGGACTCGACCCGGCATGTCTCCGAGAGCACGGCGAGATGATTCACATCGCCCTCCAGGTCGGTAATGGGCGTGTGGGTCGCCTTCAGGAGAATTGCGGAGCGCTGTTTACTGAGGGCAGCCGGATCGAAATCAACGCTCTGCGCGCGCGCGAACGGCGCAAGAAGGAGCAACAGAGCTGTGGCAGCGGCCAGGAGATGGAGACTTCGTGGCACTAACGAACAGGTGAATTGTTTCAAGTGTCTGGTGTGCATGGTTTACTCCTGGTGTGCTGCTTGGCGGCAAGCTCGCACGTCGCCGGATTTCTGGATGCACTCACGCATTTTTTCCAGGTTTGCGTCCGACCTTGCGGTCGATCCCGACGCCCGCAGCAGGTCTTCAACCTGGGGACTAGGCGCCAGGTGCTCAGCGCGCTCCAATGCTTTACTGCCTTGTTCCAACGTATCTTCCGCCTGGGCGCGAACCACAAAGTATTCCAACTTATTGGCGAGGCGCAGACGGTTTTGACGCGCGGAGAGAGCGTCCGCAGTGAAGACCTTTGCCTCTTTTTCGTAGGCTTGTTGCAGTGCTTGGAGCTTGGCGAGTTCTTCCGCCGCATCCGAAGTTTCCTGCTGGTTCTGAGACAATTGAGAAGGCAGGTCTTGTTCGCTGCGATCAGCCTCTGACAACCGCCGATCGATTTCGCGCATGGCCGCCAGCGTCTCCGGCGACGAGGGTTGGCGGGCAAGGTTGGCGAGCGCCACTTCCAGGTCCTGGCGGCGTGAGTTTCCCTGGTGCTTATTCAACTCTCCCAGCGTCTGCTGCCGTTTGGTTATGAACTCCTGCAGCGCCAGCGCCTTGCCTTGAATGTCGTGGGCCTGTTCTGCGTAATCGGCGCTCAGCTCTTCACTGGTACGTTCGCGGTCGAGTTCGTCGCTCAGCTCCACTTGCACTTTGCGTGGATCGGCGAAGCGCCCCAGGCCGGGGTCCCCGCCGATGGCCTGGTCGTAGGAGGACATGCGGAGCTCGCGCTGTTGGTGGCGGTCGTTGTACTCCATGACGCGGCGATGCACACGCACGTCGAACGTTTCGGAATCGAGCGGCAGTTCGCGCGCCTCATGAGCATCCGGGACCACGGTAGGAGTGGTCCCCACAGTGCCAGGCGCTACTTCCTCTGCGGGAGGGGGAGGTGCCGCCGGAACTGCCGTGGGTGAGGGTTGCTGCGCCAGCGCCACACCAACCAGCGCAAATCCGAACAACACAAGCATTAATGTGCGCTTCATCGGATATCCTCCACCAGCGCCGCCTGCACCTGGGGATCATTCAGCAATGGGTCGCGTTCCCAATCCGTCTCCGTGCCGCGAATCATCACCACCAGGTTGCGAGCCATTTCCGCCCGCGCGGACGCTGTGAGTGGTGACGATTTGCCTTCTTGATAAGCTTCCCGCATCAGCTTCAGCGTG
>CAYTMD010000222.1:2900-9751 GCA_964438685.1 uncultured Acidobacteriota bacterium | reverse complement strand
CGGTATTGAGCAGCCACCCGCCGAAGCGCGTGCCGTTCGGCTGCATCATGGGCGCTGCCATGGTATTGCCCGAAAGTTTGAGGATGCCAACACCCCAGGAGCTCCACACAAGCAGTTCCGCCGCGCCGTCCCCGTCGTAGTCCGCCGCGTCCCCGAAGCGGTTGTCGGGTGTCTCCAGCAGCCACCCACCAAAGCGCGTGCCGTTCGGCTGCATCATGGGCGCTGTCAGGGTGCTGCCTGAGAGTTTGAGAATGCCCAGGCCCCAGGGACTCGACACGAGAATTTCGGCTTTGTGGTCGCCATCGTAATCGGCTGACCGGCCGAAGTGGTTGTCAGCGGTATTGAGCAGCCACCCGCCGAAGCGCGTGCCGTTCGGCTGCATCATGGGAGTTGTCAGGGTACTGCCCGAGAGTTTAAGGATGCCGATGCCCCAGGGGCTCGAAACCAGAATTTCGGCGTGGCCGTCCCCGTCGTAGTCGGCGGCGTCCCCAAACCGATTGTCGGCTGTCTCCAGCAGCCATCCCCCGAAGCGCGTGCCGTTGGCGGCCATCATGGGAGCCGTCAGGGTGCTGCCCGAGAGTTTGAGGATGCCGATGCCCCAGGGGCTGGTCACCAGGATTTCTGCCTTGCCGTCCCCATCGTAATCGGCGGCGGGCCCAAAGTTGTTGTTGGACGTATCGAGCAGCCATCCCCCGAAGCGTGTGCCGTTGGGGGCCATCATGGGGGCCGTCAGGGTGTTGCCCGAGAGCTTGAGGATCCCAATGCCCCAGGGGCTGGTCACAAGGATTTCAGCGTTACCGTCCCCGTCATAATCCGCCAGGGGTCCAAATAAGTTGTCGGCGGTATTGAGCAGCCAGCCGCCAAAACGCGTGCCGTTGGGAGTTACCACCAGCCCTGTCATCGTGTTGCCGACTTGCTCAAGAATGCCAAGGCCCCAGGGGCTGGTCACAAGGATTTCCGCGCATCCGTCTCCGTTCACGTCCCCGCTTCGGGCGGGTAGAGGCGGCGCGACACCCAGGAAGATATTGCTGCCCACGCCGGCGGGCTGATCCGCATACTGTGGATCGTCATCGGAGCCGGTGTCATTCGCCTTCGCCCAGTCGCAGGCTGCCTTCATGGAGACGAAGCCATCGAAATTTGGGGTGGGCTTTGAAGAGAGTGCTCCCCCTGCCGGGGTTGCGCCCGTGATTGCATCAATCCAGGCCAGCGCCCAGGGATCAAAATGTGCTGCTCCGTCGGAGCTCTTGTCCGCTGAAACCGCTGAGGCGAACACCGTGTTGGTGGCGCTGCTCTTGGTGAGAACCGAGCTTTGAAAAGCGCCGGAGAAGCACTGCTCCATGGTGACCACCAGGCTGCGGTAGGCGGGCAGGCCCGCGAGCATGGTCCCGAATTGCGTCGGCGTGATGACTGACGAGTTGTCCACGCACAATCCGGTGGTGGAGCCGTGATTGTTCGTGTGGATCAGCAGGAGGTCCTTCGGCTTCAACCTGGTTGCCAGCGTATTGAAGACGGTTTGAAGATTCGCCGTGGTGGCGGAGTAATTGACCTGCATCTGGTACGGGGTGTTGTTGCCCGCCCAATTTCCGACGGCCCCGGTGACGTCAACCGCGCTGATCGTACCGTTGTAGCAAAGGACGTAAATGTTGCTTTTGCTGAATCCGTAGATGTTGACGAGAGCCCGCCACAGGAACTCAAGGTCCTCCACGTGGCGAAGGTCGGAGATCTGGCTGGTCCACAGAATGGCATAGCGCTGTTCAGCCTCCACCGCCACGGGGGGCTGCACGGTGATGAGGGTTTGGAGGATCGGGTTGGCGACCACTTCCAGGCCGGGCGGTTTCAGCAGAGTGAGCGGCGCGTGGAAAACCTCAATGGGCGTCCCACCCCCCAGGTTCGGTGGAAAAAGCGCCGCCTCCTGGTACAGGAACTTGCCAGAGGTTGCGTCGTAGAATTGATAGGAGCAGGAATGTCCCCAATTCGCCTGCGGCTGGAGATCGACGAAGACCAACGCCGCCTCCTGTTTAACCACCAACTGCTTGTCAACAAGCTTGAACGCATACCCGGCGGGATAGACACTGGGCAAAACCGAAAGGTGGGTCTTGCCGGCGATGTCGGACGGCAGGGAGGCCAACGCGGCCTGTTTGATGGTGGCTAGTACGCTGGTGTTCACCGGCTTTAGCTGGTCGCTCATGGTTTCTCCTTCTTCTCGTTTGGCGTTACTTGCGGGGCCGGGTGGGACATGGGAAGCATCTGCCAATTGGCAATGCCGGGGGACCGCCAGACCTCCCGCCACGTGGCTGGCAGGATGCCGAACAGGGGCGGCCGGTCGCTGTCGATCGAGGTAACCTGTCGAGTGGCCGGGTCAATCAGCAGATAACGGCAAGGATGCATCCAATTCGCACCTGGCCGCTGGTCGACGAAGGCTATCACGTGGGCATGGTCCAGTTTGACCTCCCGCCCCCCAATTTGGGCTTGACCGGGAGGGTGAAGGTCCTGGTCGAGATACACCGCCGACCGTTTTCGCTCCTCGCCACTGAGCTGGTCGAGTATCAACTTATTATCAAATGCCTCGAAATCGGCCAGTTCCTGAGAGCTCATTTCCTGCTTCCAAAAGGGGAGTGCGATTCAAATCAGGCCATGACCTGTACTTCAAAAAACACCCTACCGACGAGAGCGGGGGTCCGGTGACAAGCCAATTTGCGGTCCCGAAATCCGACCGGAAGAGCAGCGTTAGCGCTCAGACTAACCCGCCAGGAGGGCCATATTTCTTTGGTTATTAATCCTGAGCGCGAAGATTACTCCGGCAAAATGTCGCTGTCAAGCGGTAAGTTGCAGAAGTCGGCGGGGCCTGTCTATTGAACACTTAATAGCGTGCTTGAGGGAGGGTGCCCCACGCTTGAGGTCAGGGTTCGGAAGGCCGCGAAAGCTGGAACGGCGCATTGAAACCGAAAAACACCGTTCCCCACTTGAATCCCCCATGGCCGGTGCCCTGACAAGTCGGGTCGAATTCGCTTGGCTAATGCGCCACTATGGGCGTATCTTTCGAAGGATTTTAGAGCAACCCACGAGACGCCTGGGGGGAGAGTCTATAGCGGAACTCGTGGTTCCCCAACTTGGGGAGAGGACAGTTGTTGCCGCCTGAAATACGCTGCGGAAAAATGCGTCACGCTGATGCGGGTGGCCGAATTCCACCTGCCCACGGGTGATGCCTTAGCGACGGGCAGGGGTCTGTTTTCCGGAACTCTCTGCCAGAGGGAGGGTTTGGGGCATGGCCGATTTCTACCAAACGGGTGTTTTGGCCACTCTGCATCGGCTGGGTGGCCGTCCTCTGGAGACAATGGAAAAGGACCTTTGCGAATTCAAAAGTGTTCAGCCGATCGCGCTGGTTTTGCCTGCCCTCTACTCCGAATTCGAAGGGTCCGCCATGCCGGGCATCCTCGAGGAAATTTCCCGGGTTCCCTATCTAAATCAAGTCCTGGTCACGTTGGGCAAGGCGGAAGCGCACGAGTTTGCCGAGGCCAAACGTCGGGTGGCCGGCGTGCATCCGAATGTGCGCGTGATCTGGAACGACGGCCCGCGCATTCAGAAGATCTACCGGGATCTTGAGGCGGCGGGCCTCGCGGTGGGCGGTGACGGCAAGGGACGCTCCTGCTGGCTGGCCTACGGGTATGTCCTGGCGGGTGGCCGCTCAAAGATCATTGCCCTGCACGACTGTGACATCGTCAATTACTCGCGGGAAATGCTGGCGCGTCTCTGTTATCCCGTCGCCGACATTCGGATCGACTTTGCCTTCTCCAAGGGCTATTACGCGCGGGTGGGCGACCGGATGTATGGCCGTGCCACGCGCCTGCTGGTTACTCCCCTGGTGCGGTCGCTCGAGAGGGTGGTCGGGTTCCACCCCTTTCTGGTTTACCTCGACACCTTCCGCTATCCCCTGGCCGGCGAAATGTGCATGTACGCCGACATGGCGCGGATCAACCGGATTCCGGGAGATTGGGGGCTGGAGATCGGGGTGCTCTCCGAGGTCTATCGCAATTTTGCCCTGAAGCGCCTCTGCCAGGTGGACATTGCCGACAACTACGAGCACAAGCATCAGACTCTCACCGACGACCCGCAGCGGGGCCTGCTGCGCATGACTTTGGAGATTACGAAGACGCTGTTTCGCACGCTGTCGGCCGAGGGGGTACTGCTTTCGGAAGGACACTTCCGGGCGCTTCAGGCGCAGTATATCCGCACAGCGGAAGACACCATTGTGAATTACCACGCCGACGCCATGCTCAATGGCTTGGCCTTTGACCGGCACGCTGAGGAACAGGCCGTACATGCCTTTGCGCACGGCGTACACCTGGCGGCCGAAAGTTATCTGGCGGACCCGCTCGGGGCCCCGCTGATCCCGAACTGGAACCGCGTGGTGGCGGCGGTGCCGGACATCTTTGCCCGTTTGAACGAAGCCGTCGAGGCCGACAACACTTAGAAGGTGTGAAAAATGTAATCCGCGATTTGTAGCGGCGGTCTCGGACCGCCGAATCGTCGATCGGAGATCGACGCTACAGCGAGAATTTTTCAGACCTTTTCAGGGAAGGTGCTCGTGCCGGAAGAGATTCTAACGGATCAGGTCAGGCAACAACTCCCTGCCGCGGGTTCGGTGGACGTCGTTGTCGGCATCCCCAGTTACAACAACGCGCGGACCATCAGCCACGTGGTGCAGGCGGCCCAGGCAGGCTTGCTGAAGTATTTTCCCGATCGCCGCGCGTTGATCGTCAACTCCGACGGCGGCTCGAAGGATGGGACGCGCGAGGCGGTGCTGGGTACGACCATGGACACCCGCGCGCTGCTGCTCGTGCAGCATCCTCTCAACCCGGTGCACCGCCTGGCCACACCCTACCAGGGCCTTCCCGGCAAGGGGAGCGCCTTCCGCACGATTTTCCGCGTGGTAGAGTTACTCCAGGCGCGGGCCTGCGCTGTGGTTGACGCCGACCTGCGCAGCATCACTCCCGAATGGATCGACTTGCTGCTGCGCCCTGTGCTGGACCTCGAATACGACTATGTTGCCCCGTACTATAAGCGCCACAAGTACGATGGGACCATCACCAACAGCATTGTCTATCCGCTCACGCGGGCCCTCTATGGCGTGCGTGTGCGGCAACCCATCGGCGGGGAATTCGGCATGTCAGGCCGCCTGGCGGGCCACTTTCTCACGCGCGACGTCTGGCACACGGACGTCGCCCGCTACGGGATCGACATCTGGATGACCACCACCGCCCTGGCAGAGGCTTTCAAGGTCTGCCAGTCCTATCTGGGCGCCAAGATTCATGATGCCAAGGACCCTGGTTCGGACCTGAGCGCCATGCTGGTCCAGGTGGTGGGCTCGGTTTTCAGCTTGATGGAAACCTACGCCGGCGTCTGGCCGGGCCTGGACGGCTCTCGCCCCACACCCATTCTTGGATTCCGCTTCGAGGTGGGCCTCGAACCGGTGCCGATCAACGTGGGCCGCATGGTGGGCACCTTTCGCCAGGCGGTGCGCGATCTCGCTTCGGTCTATCAGCGGGTGATGTTGCCGGCGCAGTTACACGAGTTGCAGGAGTGTGCGGCGCTGCCCGATGAGCGGTTCGCGCTGCCGGACGAACTCTGGGTGACGATTATTTACAGTTTCGCGCTGGCCTATCACCGGCGCGTACTTGACCGCGAGCATCTGGTGAAATCGGTCACGCCTCTCTATCTCGGCTGGGTTGCTTCCTTTGCGCGCCAGACGGAGCACGAAGACGCGTCCCAGGTGGAGGAGAGGATTGAAAGGCTCTGCCTTGTTTACGAGCATTTGAAGCCGACACTGATCAGTCAGTGGCCGCTCGGAGCTTCAGAAAAGAGGTGAGGATCATGAAATCATTTTGGTATCAGGCGATCCTCGCGCCCTTGCGCGAACTGGGCCGGCAGGCGTTGACCAGCCTCTCGAGCTTGCTGGGGATGCTGGTTCTTGTCCTCCTGGGATTGCTGGTGGGCTGGCTCGCCAAGGAGGTGGTCTATCGCGTGCTGCGCACCCTGCGCTTCGACCGTCTCTGTGGCCGGCTCGGCGTAGGCCAGGAGATCGAGCGCATGGGCTTTGTGCATTCCTGCTCCTACCTGGCAGGCCAGGTCGTGCAGGGAATGGTCATCCTCACGGCGCTGTTGGCAGGTCTGAACGCTCTCGGCACACCCTTGACCAGGAACCTGGTGGAGCGGTTCTTCCTTTACCTTCCGCATTTCCTGGCGGCGTTCGTAATTCTGGTGGTCGGCATCCTTGTCAGCCGCTTCCTGGGGCGAAGCGTCCTGATCGCCGCCGTCAACGCGGGCATGCCTGCCGCACGGCTGCTGGCTGGCTTGACACGCTTCTTCATTGTGGTCCTGACGGTCGTGGCTGCTCTCGACGAATTGGGGATAAGCCGCACCACGATTATTGTGACCTTCGCCATCCTTTTTGGCGGGGTCGTGACGACGGGCGCCATTGCCTTCGGCTTGGGCGGACGTGACCTGGCGCGCGAACTGTTGCAGTCGCAGTTCCGCCCGCAGGCCAAGCCCGAGGCTGAGGACCAGATGAATCACCTGTAGGAGGCTGCCTTGGCGTGTCGTCAGATGCCGGCGAATGACGTGTTCTTTACTGACCTCGACGGCACGCTGCTGGATCATCAGACCTACGCCTGGAGTGCTGCCCGTCCGGCGCTGAGGGAGTTGGCCCGGCGGCGGCAGCCGTTGGTGATTGTTACCAGCAAGACCCGCGCGGAAGTTCTGCCTCTCCTCGGTAAGCTTGAGCGGCGAGAACCGTTCGTAGTGGAGAACGGCGGCGCCATCTACCTGCCCGTGGGGTATTTCCCTTTTCGGAT
>CAYTMD010000222.1:0-2890 GCA_964438685.1 uncultured Acidobacteriota bacterium | reverse complement strand
GAACACCGTACCCGGGGTTGGTTGCCGCGTTGCGCACTGCCGCCGGGCGCGCCCGGGTATCGGTGCGGGGGTTTAGCCAGATGCCCGCGCGCGAGGTGGCGGAGCGGACGGGACTGGATTTGACGGCGGCGCGTTGCGCGCGCCGGCGCGAGTTCGATGAAGCTTTCATCATCTTGGACGGCGACCAGCGCGCCTGGCCCCGCCTGCGCGCCGAGATCCGCCGGCTGGGCTTGCGTACTACCCGGGGAAGCCGCTTCTTTCACATCATGGGCTCCAACGACAAGGGAGTTACGGTGCGGCGGTTGAGGGCATGGTTTGAGCGCCTTGGCGGCGCGCCGGTGCATACGGTGGGATTAGGTGACAGCCCCAATGACATTCCCATGCTGCAAGCCGTCACCATGCCGGTCCTGGTGGCCCGGCCCGGTGGCCGCTACGATGCGGAGACTTCCGCCGCCGTGCCTGATGCCCGGCGCGCTGGCGGCGTCGGGCCGCAAGGCTGGAACCGCGCCGTGCTGCGCCTGTTGCGGGGATAAGGCCCGGCAGAGGAAGCCGGGCGAGAGCGCGTTTGCCGGGAATCGCTTCTGAGATACGCTAATCTTGAATTTTGAATCTTGGATCTTGAATCGATGGCTATGGTTTGCCCGCCTATCCCTGCCGTCGCCCAGTATGGAAGCCCCGAAAGTGCAGGAAGTTAATAGTTGACAGTCGACAGCTAACGGCCAGGGCATTCTGATTTTCTTCTGTGAACTGTAAACTGTGGACTGTGAACCGTTTTAATTCAGATTAGGGTACCGTCAACCGCAGGTCCGCTGTGACGGGTAATTCAAAGAGGTCGCTCCGCAGCAGGCGCGTCGAGAAGAACATCACCTCCAGGTTCTCCACTTCACGCGTGGAGGGATTCAGGCGCGCAACAACATCGTCGCCCAATTCCTCCGATTCCTGAGCAGAATATGGCGGGCACTTGTCAATGTGCAGGATGTCGGCTTCCCGGTCGTACTTGAAAGTCAATTTCGCGCCCATTCCATGTCTCCTTGCCCCAGCTTGCTGACCACGCATGCGGTGATCACCCAGCTGGTAGCGCAGACGTAAGCGCAGTTTGCTTTCGTCTGCGGCTCGTAAAATCGGAATCTCGAACTGTTCATTGCCAGGCAATAAGAAAGGGCCGCGGAGGAATTCGGCTCGGAGCCAAATACCTCCGCGCTACCCGCTCATGGCTAATTCTTGCGGCTAATTTTGTTTTGAAGATTCGTAACATAGGCCGGCCTTGAGCCAGCCACAGTTTCGGAAAAGCCTTTCCACGGATCCTTGGTGGGGTCGACCAAGGACTTGATACGATCATGAAAGGGATTAGTTGCAGCACCGGCATGGGTGGCGGACTCCACTTTGACTGAATAATCCTGCCCGTCTATTTGCTCGTTATACATTCGCAACGAAGTGGTATTTAAGTTTTCGTCCACAAGGATTATTGCTCCGCCGTGGAGGGGTTCTGCTACCACCGTGTCAACTACCCATCCGCCGCTGTTATAAACCTTCGTCCATTGTGAATAGCCGTTGAATTGTATGTCTCGCTGGAATGGCTTGTGAGTATGCCCAAAAACAAATGTCACATTCGTGGGCATGTTATGGTGCCGCTCCTCGAGCACCTGTTCTCGGAGAGGTCCCTCGAGATAATTCCGTAATCCCTTTTCACCCTCCACGGTTAAGTCCCGGTCTGGAGCAGCGCTCTCCCTTTTGGAGAACCAAATTAGAAGACCCCTGACAATAGGCCTCAAAAGTCGCGACTGGACCCAATCTGGGATAACAGAACTTCCGAATCTCTTGATTAGGCCCGTAATAAGATTAAGGACGAGGGATTCGAGTTGTCGCTGATCCTGGAGCTTATCGTAGATCAGTTCAACGTCGGTCCCGACATCACCAGAACGGCCCATCGTTGACCAGAAGAAATCAATCCACGCGAAGTTTTCCGCTTCATAGTCCCAAGTGGCTCGGGGCGTTTGGCGGTTAGGAAACAACAAGGTCCGGAGATCGCTCATGAGCAGATACATCGATTCCGTGAAATGGCCGTGGCTGAAAATGACACATTCCTGCGTGCTATCCCCTAACAGCGCAAGGTTGGGATAAATCGTACCCACCTTGGTGGTGTTCCCGAGATAGGCATGCCTTCGAATCAACCCGTTTAGAAAGCAGGATGGAACGGGATCAGGCGCGAACATTTTCGTCGCGTGCCAGGGAATCTCGAGGTGCTTACCCAGCTTGGTTTGGGAAATGAAATCCACATATTGTGTTTCACGGGCAGTCTCCCAAAGGTGATGGTCATGATTGCCGGGAATGTAATTGATGGTTCCATTAAAGAGCGCCTGACCGTTATTCGGCATAATCAGTTCGAGGAAGCGCTCAAAAGCCATAGCAGCTATGTTGTCAGTCGTCAGTGCCAACTCGAGGATATCGCCGTTCAAGATCAGTACCGGTGGCTGGCTGTTGGCGTTTTTGGAGATGAGATCCCTTAAACACGCAATGAGTTGAACCAAAACGGGGCTCGGCTCGGTCGGGTCCACTTCTGACCCGTCGGACTTAAGATTAGTCAGAAGACTGTTGCTGGCACCGAAGTGCGTATCCGACAGGCAAACAAAACGAACGTCAGGCATATGGACCTCCTCGACTTACATTCATCTCTCTTGAGGGAATACTGGATGTAAAGTCTTTGGTGGCTAGTGTCTTGCTTGCTCTTGGCCTCGCTAACAAGCTTGGCTAATTGACGGAATTGTGCTCGCCTGGAAAGTGACTTGTCAACCAAAAGTTATTATTTATAAACTCAGTACATTTTATCCTAAATCTTCTAGCAGGATGCTGAAAAATGAGCCTCAAAAATAAAATTCGGCGGAGTCAAGGG
>CAYTMD010000221.1:0-9839 GCA_964438685.1 uncultured Acidobacteriota bacterium | reverse complement strand
AGGTGGGCCAATTTAAACCGCCGAACTGGGCCAATTCAAAATACCGGAATCAGCAATCGTAAAGCCACAAATGCAAAATGAACTTGGAATTTAGCACCCGAACCCGACCAGCAGGGCCGCCAGGACCGCAGCGTCTGAGACCTCCAGAGGAAACCGTGCGCCTACAAGGACGGGGTGTAGGTTTTTCTTCTCGTCGCTTCCCAGCACAAAGTGTTAGGCGTCTGTTATAAGCGGCGGGAGCCGCGTGAGGCATGGTGGATCGCAATCCACATGGTCGTTAAACGGCCTACCCGCGGTTGTGGGTGGCAGGGAACGGGTGTTCGAAGCGGCGGAAGTGACCCCTCATCCGGTCCGTCCGTCAGCTGACGGACTGGTGGGAGCGCCTGTCGCGGTCCACCTTCTCCCCTCGGAGAAGGTTTGACCCATCGGGCGCGCACGCGTGCGAAAAGAAATTTTCCCTCTCCGCAGGGGAGAGGGGGGACCGCAATGCGGTGGGTGAGGGGTTACTTCTTCGCGTTCTCCCCCATCGCCCCCGCAACGTTCCGCACGAACTCGTCTGGGTGCTCCAGAGCCATCGAGAGGAAACGATGTCAACGGTTTCATGTACCGTTTCCCATGGGAACCCGGGGCACCACATTTCCGATTTACCGACGTCATAGCTTCCGCCGCCTTCCACTAGGATTAGGGATTGGGAATTCAGGTCATGTGACTATCCCCGGCGGGAGGCCGCCGCCCCTCCTGAATCTCGTAACCACCCCCAGCGCGAACGCGCCGTCCCCCTTCTGAAGTATGTAACCACCCCCCTTCGCTACGCTCAGCCCCTCCTAACTCAGGAGGGGAGTTAAGCCTGGGAGCCGAACGCCGCTGCGCGGATTGCAAATTCAAAATTCAAGATTCAAGATTCGAATCCCGAACACCGCTGCGCGAATTCGATTCAAAATTCAAAATTCGAGATTCAAGACTCAAGATTCGAATCCCAAACGCCTCTCCCGGAATCACAAGTCCAAAATCCAAAACCCAAAATCCAAAATCAGCCGAATCCCTAACCCCGAATCCCGTGTCCCGTGTCCCGAATCCCGAGCCACGTGTTATCATTAAACATTATTGAAAGGCCGGAAATTCATGTCCAAGGTTCGAGTTCGTTTTGCCCCCAGTCCCACGGGTTACGTTCATGTGGGAAATGCCCGCACTGCCCTTTTCAACTGGCTGTTCGCGCGAAATCTTGGCGGGACGTTTGTCCTGCGCATTGAAGACACCGACGCCGAGCGTTCCAAGGCGGAATACGAGCGCCAACTCATGGAAGACCTGCGCTGGTTCGGGCTCGACTGGGACGAAGGTCCTGACCAGGGCGGCCCGTTCGGCCCCTACCGCCAGTCGGAGCGGGCGGCGATTTATTCCGAATACGCGGAGAAGTTGCTTGCCCAGGGTCAGGCCTACTATTGCTTCTGCACGGCGGAGCAACTGGAAGCGGAACGCCAGGAGGAGTTGAAGGCCGGCCGCCAGCCGCGCTACTCCGGACGCTGCCAGAAGCTTTCTGCGGAAGAAGTCTCACGCCGCAAGGCTGCCGGTGAGCCCGCCGCCGTGCGCCTGAAGATCCTTGAAAGCAGCTTCTTTTGGAACGACCGCGTGCACGGGCCTACGACTATTTCCAGCGACGTCATCGGCGATCCCATCCTGGTGCGCTCCGAGGGGTTACCCGCCTACAATTACGCCGTGGTGATTGACGACCACTTGATGGAAATTAGCCACGTGATTCGCGGCGACGATCACATTTCGAATACACCGCGCCAGCTTGCGCTCTACCGCGCGCTGGGTTGGGAGCCGCCGGAGTTCGCGCACCTATCGAGCATCTTGGGGCCCGACCGCACGCGCCTGTCCAAGCGGCATGGGGCCACTTCCATGGAGAGCTTCCGCGAGATGGGGATCCTGCCCGAGGCGCTGCGCAATTACCTTGCCCTGCTGGGGTGGTCGCCCGCGGATGGGAAAACGGAAATCCTGAGCCCGGCAGAGCTGACAAAGCAGTTCTCCCTCGACCACATCACCAAGAGTCCGGCCGTGTTCGACAACGACAAGCTCAACTGGCTGAACCGGCACTATATGAAAGAGTGCCCACCGCGGCGACTGGCGGAACTTGCCGTGCCCGTGCTACAAGGCGCTGGCCGGATTGGCGCGGACCCCGGGCCGGACGTCTTGGCGTGGATCGAACACGTGCTAGGCGCCGTGCTGAAGAATATAAGTTTGCTGTCGGAACTACCCGGGGCCACACGGATCGTGTTCGAATACGACGCAAAGTCGGCACTGGGCACCCCGGAGTTCCAAGGACTGCTCGCCGATCCTGCCGCCATCGAGGTGCTCAAGGCATTCATTCCACAGGCCATGGCAGAAAATCCCCTTACCTATCCGCGCTTCCGCGAGATTACCAAGGCGGTACAAAAAGAGACTGGTAAGAAGGGAAAGGACTTGTTCCACCCCGTACGCATGGCGGTTACCGGAGCAAGCTCGGGTCCGGAACTGGAAAAGCTGATTCCCGTATACGAAGAGGGGTCAAAATTACCATTGGTTCAGCATGTCAAAAGCGTGGCCGAACGGCTAAGGGAATTTGCCGAGGCGGCGAAACTGTAGTCAATGATTGTAGGGGCAAAAGCGGACAGAAAGTCAGCATTGGGCTGCCCGCCCTAAGAGTGGGGACTAAAGGTCTCCAATCCCGTGTAAGGGTGTAACAGCACCTAAGGGGCTATCGTCAAGTAATAGGACGTAGTAATACATTGTCAGGGGAGAAAACGCATTGATGCAGCAGGAAAGTGGCGATCATCTGGATGTAGTGTACGGCATCAACTCGGTGCGAGAGGCGATCAGCAGCCGGGCAGTGGATTTTGTAATGATCACGCAGGGTTACCACAATCCCCGCCTGCAGGAGATCATTGATGGATGCCGGGCCGCGGGCATCTCGCTGCGCTTCTCCCCCCGCATTGCTGTGGAGCGCGCAGCCGGCACACCTCAGCACCAAAACGTGGTGGCAGTGTGCACGCCGAAGGCCTATGATGATATTTCCGATTTGATTGCCCAGGCCGAGCATCCCCTGCTGGTGGCGCTTGATGGAGTGGAAGACCCGGCCAATCTGGGAGCGGTCATCCGCACGGTAGTGGCAACGGGCGCGCGCGGTATTATTATCCCGGAGCGTCGCGCGGCAGGACTTTCGCCGGCAGTGGCACGGGCGGCAGCAGGCGCGATGGAACACGTCAAGGTGGCGCGCGTCACAAATCTGGTTCGGACATTGGCGGACTTGAAAAGCCAGAACCTTTGGGTGTACGGATTTGAATCGGATGCCCCGAAGTCTTATACCGAGTTGGATTATTCGCAGGGGTGCGTGCTGGTGATGGGCGGTGAAGGGCATGGCCTGCATCGGCTGGTGCGCGAGGTCTGTGATGAACGGGCGCACATCCCGCTGCTGGGCCCGGTGAGTTCTCTAAACGTGTCCGTGGCCGCTGGAGTGGTGCTCTATGAGGCGGTGCGGCAACGAGGTCGAGTGAAACAATAACGTGGCCAGGTTCAAATGGCCGCGAATTATCAGGGAAAGTCGGGCTGCAACCGGAATTGAGTGGCGGTCATCCAACATGCAAGGAAGCTTGGGGAGGTCGTTGATGAATCGGAAATGGCTGCGCTTATTCACTTGTCGAGCAGCGTCCTTCGCGTTACTCGTGATCCTGGCGGGCTCCGTGATGCCGGCCTCGTGGGCGCAGGAAAGTGGCACGCCCAAGAGCCCCGCTCCGCCAGAAGCCCCGAAGGGAACCCCCAAGGATTCCACCGATCAGACGCAGGAGCCTCCCCCGTACAAGATTTCCAGCACCGTTCGGAATGTGACCACTCCCGTGACGGTATTCGATACAGGTGGCAACTTTGTTTATGATCTCGAAAAGGACGAGTTCAAGATTTACGACAATGGTGAGCTGCAGAGCATATTGTCTTTTGATACGGAAATGCGCCGGCTGTCGTTAGTGATCGTGGTAGAGACTAATGATAACACGGCGCCCTTCCTGGACTCTGTTCATGGGCTTGCGTCGATGTTTTCCGAAATGGTCATGGGGCCACAGGGGGAAGTGGCCGTGCTCACGTATAGTGATCGCGTTGCGATGCCTCTGGACTTTACCACCGATGGAGACAAACTTGACACGGTGCTGCGCGGGCTCCATGGGCGCGGTGGCGGCATGCATTTGGACGATGCTCTGGCGCGCGCCCTTTCCATGCTCGACGATCCCCGGAAAAAAGGGAATCGCAAAGTGGCCATCATCTTCTCCGACGGTTTCAACATGGGCAGCCAAATGAGCCGGAGCGAAATCGTCAAGCGGTCGATGAACTCCGACATCACCCTTTATGGATTGGGTTTCAGCCCCACGAGAGGCTTGATGGCGAGGCCGCAGAAGGATCCCGCTCCGGACTTGGTGAACGAGAGTGTGGCGCGGTCCCTGCCTCCGGGTGCAGCGCCCACGCCCACCGTTGCTTCCAACACGTATGACACGTCGATTCCACTCGTTGCGATTTTGCTCGGTTTGGGTGAAGAAGCCAAGAAGATGGTCTTCAAGAGTTCGCTGGAATACTTCGCGCGTTATTCTGGCGGAAGATTTTACCAAAAGTGGGGGAAAGATACGGTGCAGGAGGCGCTAAACCAGATCGCCACGGAGATTCATAGTCAATACGAATTGGCTTATTCGCCTAGTAATTTTAGCCAAGTCGGATTCCACAAAATTGAGGTGCAAGTGCGTCGCCCAGGAGCGAAGGTCCGAGCCCGAGCTGGATGGTTCTATCAAGGTGAGCCCGTACCCGGCCAGAAAGTTAGGTGAGGCGCCCCTGCGGCGCGATGCATTAGTTGAATTCGCCGAAGCTTCGATATTCCTGAACGTTCTTGCCTGAGCGCAATTCAATTTCCGCAAAATACGGGCGCATATCCTTTTCTTCCACGCGCAAGACCACCGCCCGCAACTTTCCCTGTTCGTTGCAGACTACCGTAAAATACTTGTTCTCATGCACCCTGGTGAGCGAAGGCTTTACCTTCCAGGGAATCTTCATGGCCAGCACATCAGCACTTACATCGGGCCGGTATTGCATCAACGTAATCGCGGAAAAGGGCAAGCTGAACGATCCTGAACCGCATCTAAAGTTAAACCCATCCTTGAGCACTTCCAGATTTCCCGCGCAGCCTTTCTCCAAATTCTCCGTCCCTGCCTGGTACTGAAAGGCAGGCTCCAATTCTTTATCTTTCTTGTGCTTGCCGTAGCCTGGGCTGATGAGCAGGAGCAGTGCTGCCAACAGGCTGATTGTGGTCGTGATCTGTTTCGTCGTGCGGTGCGGAATCATCATGAAGTTCCCTGGTCCTTTAGTGTCGGGCGCCAATTTTGCGGCGCATCAATCAGTTTAACCTGAGAACGTCTGTGGGGGGAACAGGCTTCTGGATGGAAGGACAATCCGATTGCAGAATTCAGCGGGCGTCGGAACTCGGGGTAACCCGAGCGATCGACCTCGTGCCAAGGGGTACATCGATCTCAACGTAGGAAGCAACAGGAAGATTGCCCCAATGCGCGGGGCGGAAGGCCCAACCCCGCAAGATATCGCGTGCCGCTTCAACCTGCGGCCCGTCCCCAGGAGAAACGTTCAAGTCGACCACCTGGCCCTGGTCATTCACCAGCGCGTGCATGTGGACTACGTCTCCCGAGTGTATGTCCTCCGGTGGGCGCACGAGTTGTGGTGGCTTGACTTGGCGCAGAAAGTCCTGCTCGGCCCGCTGCGGGGTCAATTCAATTCTCTCATGATGCAGGTTGAATTTCATTCTCACGGTGGAAATGAACCCTGCCTGTCCCGAGGGGGTATCCAGGGGGCGGTAGATCCACTGGCTGATGGCTTGTTGTGCCGACACCGCGAGAACGGCGTCTCCGAACAGCACATGGACGTGGTTGACCTTTCCATGCTGATCGACGGTGATCTCGACTTCGACGAGTCCCTCAATATAATTGGCCTTTGCCACGAGGGGGTAGTCCGGTGTGGTTTGCGACAGGACCCTTGTTGCGGCTTGCTTCTGGTTGAGAATAACAGGCAGGGCATTCGGTGCGGCGTACTGCTGCGCGCACACTGATGCACCCGTGCCCACCGTTGCCAGGAGGAGGAGAAATAGGTTGTGGAAGTTATCCCTGAGCCTTAACATCGCTTTCGAAAATCACCATGGCGACCACATAACGGTCAGAATGTGAAATCGAAATTGACATTTGTGTGACGCGCAACTCGCGAGCCACCTCTAGCGCCCGGCCACTCAAGACCAACTCGGGTTTGCCACTTGGCTGGTGGACTACTTCAACGTCGAGCCACCGAATACCATCCTGCCAGCCGGTTCCCAAGGCCTTGAAGGCCGCTTCCTTCGCCGCGAAGCGCGCCGCATAGCGCTCACCGCGGTTCTTGAATTTGTCGCAATAGGCGATCTCTGCCGAAGTGAAGACTTTCTTGGTAAATCGCTCCCCGTGCCGGTCGAGACTATTCTCGATTCGGGCGGTTTCTGCGATATCCACCCCGGTTCCGCAAATCATCGTCAGTTGGCGCGCTTAAACAGATAAGTTCGTATGAGCAGGAATTTTAGCAGTTCAAATATCAGCTTGTAATTTTCAAGCCCCGTTCTTCTCTTTACGACATTATCAAATCTTTTTGCGAATTGCAACGCAGACGGGCAGGGAAAGTGTAGGACGGGTGTTGTGTTATATTCAAAGATTGGCCACGCAAATATTCAAGACGGTTTCACGGGGCGGTCTCGGCTGGATTGAAGCCGTCCGTTTGAGTAAATTTCCCTGGCTGGTGCACGCATTCAGCACACGGCGCGGAGGCGTCAGCAAACCTCCGTGCGCGGGGCTGAACCTGGGATTTACCGCTTCTGACCAGCGCGAGCGGGTGGAGCAGAACCGCCGCCGCTTCTTTGGCCACGTTGGCGGCAAGGAATTTACACCCACCTCGGTGCATCAAATTCATTCCTCCCACTCGTATGTCATCGCTCGCGACGGGCCCGGCCAATTGGCCTACCAGCCGCCCGGCATCCAGGTATCCGTGCCATCTTCAAGCAACCTGCCGGCTGGAGACGGGTTGATAACCGCGGAGCCCGGCATCCTGCTGACCATCCGAATTGCCGATTGCCTGCCGGTATTGCTGGTGGATCCTCAACGGCGTGTGGTGGCCGCCGTCCATGCGGGTTGGCGTGGCGCGCTCGATCGAATCATTGAAAAGGCTGTGGGGGACATGCGGCGCGCTTTCGGTTCTGACCCGCAGGATCTCATCGCGGCGCTGGGGCCCTCGATCCGTGACTGCTGCTTTGAAGTGGGTGAGGAAGTTGTGGAAGCCTTTTACGGGAAGTTTGCCAATGCCGACCAGTTCTTCCGCACGCTGCCCAATCGTCCGGAGGCCGCTACGGATCGCCATTCAATCCTTTTCCTCAGCGCCTATCCGCCGGGGCACGCTCCTGAGAATGTTCCCGCCGCCCGTCTCGATCTCATCGCCGTCGCCCGGCATCAGCTCACCAGCGCGGGCGTGAAAGCCGCGGATATCCTGGTGGCTGACTATTGCACGGCCTGCCGCACGGATCTTTTCTTCTCCCATCGGCACGAAGGCCCGGGTACCGGCCGGCAGGTAGCGGCCATTGGAATCAGGAAATCGGGAGATCGGGTGATCGGGTGATCGGCCCATCGGGTCATTGAGGGATTGAAAGCATCAGAGGTTTATGGTGGTAATCAACTCATCAAAGGCAAAATTACCAACGCGCTCACGGAATCGATGAACTGATCTTCCAATGGGCCGATGACCCTGTGATCCGATCACCCGATAGCAAGGCTGAGTTGCCCGCAGGCGGCGTGGATATCCTGACCCCGGGAAATACGAATGAACGTGGGAATGCGGCGATCAGTGAGAATTTTTTGGAAGGCGAGGACCCGCTCAAACTCGGGGGCGCGGTAGGGAAGTTTCGGGCCGCTATTGTAGGGAATCAGGTTGACCCGGGCGCGCAGATCGCCGAGCAGATCTGCCACGCGGCGCGCGTCGTCGTCCGAATCGTTGCATCCATCCAGCATGACGTACTCGAACATCAGATGTTCCCACGAGCGCAAGGGGTAAGCGCGGCACACGCGCATCAAATCCGCCAGCGGGTATTTCTTATTGATGGGCATCAGGGCGCTGCGCTGCTCGTCACTCGATGCATTCAGTGAAATGGCCAGCTTGGGACGCATGGGGGCAAGCGCCAGTTCCTCGATGCGCGGCAGGATTCCCACGGTGGAAACGGCGATGTGCCGCAGCGTGATGCCCACGCCCTTCGGGTCGGCAAGAATCGATACCGCCTTCAAAACCTGCGGCAGGTTCAGCATCGGTTCGCCCATTCCCATGAAGACAAGATTCAGCCGGGCACCGCGAACCATGTTCTGTCCCGCGGCTACCCCAAGCACCTGCCCAATGATTTCCCCCGCCGTCAAATTACGCTTTGCCCCCAGCATTGCCGTGAAGCAAAACTTGCAGTCAACGGCGCAGCCCACCTGGCTTGACAGGCACAGCGTGGTGCGCTCCTCATCCGGCATGTAAACGGTTTCAACTGAGCTGCCATCCTGAAGGCGGAAAAGGTAGCGGACGGCGCCATCGCGGGAACAGAAATGACGCTCGGCTTGCGGGTAGATAATTTCCTGATGAGGCTCAAGGGCGCTGCGGAAATCGCGATTGAGATCGGTGAGTTCATCAAAGTTTCGGATCCACCGGGCATAAATCCCGTGGTAGAGTTGCCGGCCGCGATACCGGGGTTGGCCGAGACTCTCCGCCAGATTCTCCAGTTCTTCCTGGTTGAGCCCGAGAAGATTGCCGTTATGTCCTGCAAGTGTCATAGAGCTTGATTCATTCAGTGGCATCCGAGGCCTGATTCAATCAATGTTAACACGGGGTGGCCTCGGAGAGGTCCAATGTTATTAGATTGGGTGAATACCGTGGAATCGAAGCCCCTTTTGGCCTCATGGACTCGACCCAATGCCGAATCCAGTTGACAAACCCCGGTAATCAGAAATAATCCGACCAGACGTCTTTTTAATGTTGGAAGGAGAAAATGAGCCCTCGACGTGCCAATCCTGAGCTTGCAGACCGCCGCCGTGATGCTCTGGTTCGGGCGGGATATGCCGAAGTCCTGGAGAAGGGGATTCAGGGGACAACCCTGGATTCTGTTGTCGCCCGCGCCGGATCGAGCAAAGGCGGAGCGCTTTACTATTTTCCCACCAAGGAAGATCTGCTGGTTGGTGTGCTGGAGTGGCTCCTTCGGCAGTTGAACCAGACGCTGGATCAAGTCCTGGAAGCGCAGGACAGCGCGCGCGGCAAACTGGTCTCCGAATTGGAAGTTCTATTCCACAGCGCGGAAGTCAATCGCAAGCTGTATCTCGTCTTCTTTGATTTTGTTGCTGTGGGAACGCGCAACAAGCGATTTCGGGCCCTATTGCAGAAATTTTTCGAAACTTGCCATCGCCGCGATATCAAAATAATTGAGCTGGGACTGGCAACACAACAGTTCCGGCGAGTGAACCCGCATGACGCCGCGGCGACCATCCGAGCTCTGGTGGATGGGTATTGCCTGCAGTGGCTGGTGGGACCAGGTGAGGTAACGATAGAAACCTATCGGGATCGCTGCCGCGCCGTTTTGGGCGCATACCTTTTGCGCTGAGGTGTAGCGCTGGCTTCCAGCCGGCATCGAGCCGCCAGGACGGCGGCGCTACGTTCAAGTTATGACAGCACCCACCCATCAGTGATTCCGTAAGGTAAGGACTCCGTCGGCTTCAGTTCGTTTGTTTACGGGG
>CAYTMD010000220.1:6202-9846 GCA_964438685.1 uncultured Acidobacteriota bacterium | reverse complement strand
AAGGCGGCGTCGAGCCGCCGCACTCAAGGCGCGTCGCGCGGTGTCACTTGGATCCGTACCGCTTCCGTCAGTTTGTTCCCAAGCTCAACAGACATGGAGACATTGAAATGCTGAGTGATCGCGTGATCTGGAGTGGCATTTCGGGCCGTGGTGCGCTTCCGCCCGTCATTTGCCTTTGTGCACTCCTCATGGCTGGCGCAGCGATCTGCCAGGGCGCGGTTGATGATCCGCCAACGGGCGCGCCGTCCAGGATATTGGAAGCCACCGAGCATCCGGGTAGTTTGATCGGCCTGCAATATGAAACCTGGTTCACGCCGCACAACGCCGGCGACTACGCCACGGCAGAGGCCGTTCCGATGTTGGGCAAATACAATTCTTACGATGTCACTGTGATCCGCAAGCACGAGGAATGGTTCGAGGAGATGGGTATCGACTGGCTGCTGCTCGACTGGAGCAACATGCTATGGACGCACCCTGATTGGGAAAAGCACGAGGGCGCCACCCGCGAACTTGAGGAAACTGCGGCGCTGTTGTTCAAGACTTACCACCAAATGGAAATGGAAGGGAAGCATCCGCCCAAGCTGGTCATCATGCTGGGTTTTCAGAATGGCCCTCGCGTCCCGAATGACATTCAACGAATCAATGGCATCATCGCCTGGACGAAAGCCAATTTTCTCGATAAACCTGAATACAGGAATCTTTGGCTCTACTACACCGGCAAGCCGCTGCTCACCATTCTGTTTAATGTGAGTTTTTCCTGCGCGAAAATTGCGGGGAGGACTGCGGGTATTGCGGCCCCGGATTGGACGGTGCGCTGGATGGGCTCGCAACTCCAGCAAACGCACGTGGAGACTTGTGGCTTCTGGTCCTGGATGGATGGGACCATTCGTCAACTGGTGACCAGCAGCGGGGGAGTGTTTGAGGAGACCGTGGTGACGCCGTCGTGTTTCCCCATGGGGCACGGCTGGCTTGCCCCGGAGGCCACTGGCCGGGATCATGGCGCACCGTATCTGGAAAGCTGGGAAGTTGCGTTTGAGACGCATCCCAATTTTATTCAAATCCACCAGTGGAATGAATTTGCCGGGCAGAAGGAAAGTGAGGGCGCCGGGCCCGCCCACGATATTTACGGTGACGAATACAATCCGGAATTCAGCGACGACATTGAACCCACGCGTTTGGACCAGTGCGCCTACCGAGGCTGCGGCGGCTGGGGTTATTACTATATGAACCTTACCAAAGCGATTCTGTCGCTCTACCAGGAGGTGACCCCGGACATCACGGTACTGGCATTATCCGCGCCCTATCCGGCCGTCATCAAGACTCCAGACCTGCCTTTGGATTGGAAAACGCTGGGCAATAATCCGAAGTGGTACACGCTGCAGGTGGATGGACATGTAGTTGCGGATAAGCTCAAAGGGAACAGCTATACGCTGTCACTCGCCGCCATCCCGCCGGGAAAGCATCGCATAACGCTGCTGGCGCGCGGAGTGCATACCTACTTTGATCTTTCTCCCGCTAAAATAGCTACAAGGTCCCATGTGCCGCTCCCAGTGACTTCAGAGATTGAAATCACCTATTCCCCCGATGCGGGACTAAAATGAACGGATAGCGCAATGCTGAATTCTGAATTGTAAATTCTGAATATCGGAGCTAAATCTAAGCTGGATATTCCACAATTCAGAATTCATAATTCAGGATTGAATGAAGAATGCCGATGACTCGATTACGGACTTATCTAATTTTCCGAGGCCCCTAATGAAATTTCGACTATTCGTTTTAATGATATGTTTCACAGTAATACCAGCCACCATGATGGTAGCACGGATGGCGGGTGCCGGCTCGCCAACTGCCGTCACGGTGCGACAGAATCACAAAGACGGGCTCAACTACGTGTGGATCCATCCCGGGACCTTTATGATGGGTTGCTCGTCCGGTGACGGCGATTGTTTCGAACAAGAGAAACCGCCGCGCCAAGTGAAAATCTCAATGGGTTTCTGGATGGGGCAGACGGAGGTCACGGTGGCGGCATACAAACGCTTTGCCGGTGAAACAAGAAGGGGTATGCCTTCCACTCCCATTTTCAACATCGACTGGGCCAACCAGCAGATGCCGATTGTGAACGTCAGTTGGGACGACGCGGACGCCTATTGCACTTGGGCAGGCGGGCGTTTGCCCACGGAAGCCGAATGGGAGTACGCAGCCCGGGGCGGGAACGGCGCGCGCCGCTATGGTTCCCCTGACGAGGTTTCCTGGTATAGCGAAAATAGCGGGCTGGAGCCACATCCGGTGGGCCAGAAACAAGCCAATGCGTTTGGCTTGTACGACGTGCTGGGGAATGTGTGGGAATGGGTGAATGACTGGTACGATGAAAAATATTATCAAGACGGCCCATCGCAAGACCCTCCCGGACCGACGGGTGGTTTGCAGCACGTTCTGCGCGGCGGATCCTGGGGCGGTCTTTCCAAGTACGCGAGAGTATCAACGCGCATCCGGGGCTTTTCGGGCGATAGCAAAGGTTTCAATGGCTTCCGCTGCGGCGGAGAGATGTTCAAACCCTGAGGGACCTGTATTCAGAATTATGAAATAGGAATATCGCTGCGGCCTGTGTCCGCCGCCACAGCAAACTGATTAACGACCCGTTATATGAGAGCCATTCGTTTTGAACAACCCGGGAAGGTAAGCCTGGCGGAATTCCCCGATCCTAAGCCCGCGGCCGGTTGGGCGCGGATTCGCGTTCGGGCGGCGGCAATTTGCATGACGGATTTCGAGTTGTTGCGGGGCCGGCACACCGTGGAGTATCCGCTTACCCCGGGGCACGAGTACTGCGGCGTGGTTGACTTGGTGGGTTCCGCCACCGATGAGACATGGCTGGGGCGGAAGGTGGTGGCTGACAACGAGATTACCTGCCTGAAGTGCGGGTATTGCCGGCGGGGAGAGTGGCGCCGCTGCCCGGAATACCGGCAGATAGGATTTGGGCCGCCCGGAGGATACGCCGAGTACGTTTTGGCGCCGGTTCATAACCTGCACTCGCTCCCCGACACGATCTCATTTGAGCAGGGGGCGCTGCTGGAGCCGTTGGGCGTGGGGCTTGCGGTGGCTTCCATTGCCGGAGCCCGCCTGGGTTCGACGGCGACAATTCTCGGCCTGGGTCCGATCGGGTTGAATTGTCTGGCGGTGCTGAAAGCCTCGGGAGCGCGGCGCATTCTGTGTTTGGACAAACAGCCCAAGCGCCTGGCCGTGGCCAGATCCTGGGGGGCATGTGAGGTGAGCGACGACGTTGAGCGCCTCAAGGCCTTGACCAGGACTTTACACCCGGAGGGGACAGACATTGTGATTGAGGCCAGCGGTTACGCTCCCCTTACGCCGCTGGGGGTCAGCCTGACGCGGTTTGGGGGCAGCCTGGTACTCGCCGGTTTCTGCAAGAATGAAATGCTGCCGTTTGCGCCGGACTCGGTGCAGGGGCACAACCGCCGCGTGCTGGGCGCCGGGAACAATTGCGGATTCACTGAACCTGCTGCCTTGGCCGTAGGTGACGGCGTACTTGGCACGACGGGAATGATCACCCACCGTTTTAAGCTGGACGATTTCCGCCAGGCATTCTCCGAGGAGCAGGTGACAGCACCGGATTATATCAAGGGAGTTTT
>CAYTMD010000220.1:0-6102 GCA_964438685.1 uncultured Acidobacteriota bacterium | reverse complement strand
GCCAGGCATTCTCCGAGGAGCAGGTGACAGCACCGGATTATATCAAGGGAGTTTTCGTGCTTTGAGCATTTGTGGCATGGTCGTCCCGCCCGTGAGAGGTCACGGCCAGGATCGCCATGCCACAAGCTCCATTCAAGGCGGATCGCGAAAATTAAGTTGTGTCAGGAGATCCTCAGGAGTGCCCTGCCATGAAGCGAATAATCCTTGCCCTGATGGTTCTTGGAAGCGCTCATGCGCTCATCGCGCAGACTGGGCGGGCGGAAGAAAAGCCAGCCTTCCAGCCACCGGAAACTCTTTCTATAACCGACATTGATGCTCCAACCTTCAGCATCGCAAGCGGTACTGTGGTCCTGGATGCCGTTATTGGCGAAGCGGGAAAAGTTCAGACGGTTGAGGTGCGGCGGGACATTGCCTCGCTTACAGAACCGTTGGTCCGTGCGGTGAAAGAGTGGACATTTTCCCCAGCGACGTTGGCGGGCAAAGCGGTTACCTCAAGGGTGCCGGTGGCCTTTACTGTCCGCCCACCCCTTTGGCAAGTCGATCAGATCCCTCTGCCGACGTTGAAATCCCAGACGAGCGCCGCAATCCAAGCAGCGTTTCAGCCGGCGGAAGTGATTCGCGCCGTCTTCCCAAAGTATCCCGAGAGCAACATCATCAATGCCGTGACCATTGTGCTGGAGGTGACCCTGAGCGAGAAAGGAGAGGCGGGAGAGGCAAAAGTGCTTCGGGACCTTCCCCCTCTCACGGCGGAGGCCGAGGCAGCAGTGGGGGATTGGCGGTTCATGCCGGCCACCTACAACGGCAGACCCGTTCCGTCCAAGATTATCCTGGCGTTTATGTTCAGGCCTCCCCTGAGCAATTAACCCTGATGGCGATCACGGAGCAGTGGCTGCGGCCTGCACAAAGTGCCGGTTGCTGCGAGGCCGGTAGCCGCTGCGGGCGCGCACGCGGTAGTTCTTAAGGGAAGGGTCCGCCAGTTTGACTGTGATGCTCCGCCAGCCGTAGTTGGGATTAGGTTGCGGATAATACGTAAGCGTGTAGAGATGGGCAAGGTCATCGCGGATGGAAGCGAATGCCTGCTGCTGATCCTGCCAGTCTTTGGCAAAGTAGGACTTGCCGCCGGTACTGGCGCTCATGCGGCCAAAGACCGCGGTTGACGCCGGGTCGAGTCGCGCTAGTTGCGTGCTGATCATGTAGATGGGAATGCCCTCGGTCTGGGCCAGCTCGCGAACATCTTCCGGCGCCACCATGCTGGAATTGTCGGGACCGTTGGAAAAAGCCACAATTACTCTTCTGCCGGAAAACTTGGAAGCATCTTTGAGAGTCATCAGCAGCGCGTCATAGAGTGCGGCATCATCCCCGGCCACGGTTTCCCTAACGCCAGTCAACGCCAGCGAGCGGTCAGGCGTAAGCGTGCAAATGCGGGATATGTTGCGGCTATAGGAATAGAATGCCACGCGGTACGGATTCTGGAGTGACCGGACAAATTCCGCGATGGCATCCTGGGCGTATACAAACCCACGGTACATATAGTTGCTGGTATCGAAAAGAATGAAGACGCTCGCTCCCACCACCATGGAGGCGACCGCGTCCGCAGACTCTTTGCGCATGACGGGTTGGATAGCACCCTCGCGTGCTTGGCGGCCGGTCTTTGTGGGAGGGTCTGCGCCAATGGACGCAACGCCCTCGCGCGGGTAATCTTCGAGCCGCCGGGGAGCTTCGTTTTCCTCGCCAAAGGTGGCCATCTTTTGGGAAATCCCGTCTTCGTAAATCTGAAAATCCCAGGGGCTGAGCCGGGTAATGTAATTCCCTTTCTTATCGGTCACTGCCACGTCCAACTGCACCATGTTGACGTTGACGTGAAAGACCGTGTCCGGCTTGCTTTGCTGCTCCGCCGTCCAGACCCTGGCACCTGCAAAAATCCCTGCGCACAAGACTACGGTCACCATGATTCGCTTTGGCATAAATCACCCTCCCTTGATCCCCCAGCAGGCTGATGAAAAAGGGTGTAGCGGCGGGTTTACCCCGCCATCGTGCGTTGAAACGGTTGGAGGATTGGTGGGATAAACCCGCCGCTACCTCGCTCCCGACGCCTTTTTCATCAGCTTCCTAAACCAGCCTCAAAACGGGGCAAGTGCAATGGTCTTAGGCGAAGATTCCAGTTTGCCTGATCTAAATTCCTCTCCTGTTTCCCGGAGAGCCCGCAACAGGGCAGGCCAATCGTCCAAGTGGGTGGCAAATATATTTTCCACCATGCGATGCGTCAGCGCTGGAACCAATTCATGCAGGCTCTCCGGGGGCATGCCTTTCTCATCCGCTAGGCGGGCCCAGTACAGATTGTTGGACTCCCAGGACTCGGCAAGCAAATAGCTGGAGTATCCCAGGAAGGTGGGGAAGGGCCGCACGTTGAGAAGTTCGCGGGCATTGGTCTGCGCCAGAATCGGATGAGGGACGCCGAAATCCTCTGACAGCTTTTGTTCGCTAGTTTCTTCCGGGTACTGTTGCGTTAGCTTCTGAAGACTTTCCCCGGATTTTCCCCAGCGGCTGATCTCCGTGGGATTCTGCCGTTGGAACTCGATTCCCAGGTTGAAGGTTTCCGATGGCGCCGTGAGGTGAAGTGCTTCTTCCTGATTCCCGGCCGCGAGAGCGTTTTCCAATTGGCTCAGTCGGCGTGAAAGCATGCGGTCGGCGAGGATTGCCACCACCTTCTCCCGCAGGACTGGATCCTTGGCAGCGTTCACAAGGAGTTCTTCACCGAACTGTTGGTAGAGCGTGACGGCGTGCAGTTCATTTGGGGTAACCTGCCACCAACGGGGCAGAACCGCGCTGGACACCAGGGAGGGAACGAGGTCTTCCCAAATGAGGGACTGCGTGTTTTTTGGCACAATGAACTGTTGTTCAACCGCGGAAAGGACGAAGGGAAGCCCGGGAAGTCCGCCGGTCAAGCGTACCCCGCCGCCGGAGGTGTCCCCGCGGCCCACGAGTCGAGGCGAAGACCATGGCGGCTCTGATCCCCGCGTTAAATCGCCGGAGAAATCATGGCGCCGGATAAAGAGCGGGTTGTTATGGAGCATCTGGGCGCCGGGCGGTTCGTAGTAGGCGTAGACGAGGCCGGTCAGGAAGTCTCTCAGGAAGGGGACTAGCCGGCCGCGCGCGTTGGCCATTTCCTTGGGCGCTCCTGACGAGTGGATGGCGCCGACGATGTTTGTATCCATCTCGGCCTGGGTGTGCGCATCGCCAAAGCGGCCCGCCGTCCACTCGATTTTCTCGCCGGTGGAGAAGATGGGCTTTGGCATTTCGAATTCGCGAAGCTCTTCCGCCAGTGGAACCAGCGTGTTCCCATTGGCCTTTCCCTGGGAAACCAGCGGGAGGCCGTCCCCCAGTGCCAGCAACGTGTCGAGTGACACCAACCTTTGGGCTTCCAGGACTGCCCGCATCCGGTTGGCGATTTGATCCCTTACCTCGGTCCGCAGGGGACTGGTCGGTGTGGGCCCCGCCACAAGTTCAATCATCTCGTCCTGCGTCACCCGGGACCTTCCCGTGGCAGAGCGAAAGAGTTCCGTAAGCGAGGTTCGTGCGGCATCGTAGAGCTCGGGTGTTGAATGTACATCGGCAAACGGATGGAGAACCCTTTGCCATGAACCATTCAAATCGTTCGCGGGAATTTGCCGCTGCCGGGCGAGGATTTGCCACAAGGCGCTCTGGGCTTGAAAAATGCCTGTCGCCTCGGTTCGGACATTGGAATCCGGAATATGGTCGATAGCCTCCATAATACTGATAAATGCGGTTATGGACGCATCGTTGAGGCTATGAAATTCGGCAAAAGCCAGGTACTGAGCGTCGTATTGGGGGAACTTTTCCGCCATCAGGTGGGCGGTCTGGGGGCTCAAAGACTTACCGCTGCCGCGTGCGCGGTCAATTTCACAGAGCGCCAAATAAGCCTGCAGCGGAGCCTTCGGTGAGTATGCCCGGGAAAGACCAAACAGCGCTTCGATCAACTGCTCCGGGGTGGTCAGATGATTGGTTCGCTTTGCCCAATCACGGGCAAGTTTGGAATCATTGGTCCCATGAATGACATCCGCCCATACCCCCAGGTTTCCCGGCACGTGCGGTTGGCCGTCCGGGTCCAGGGGCATCCTGGTGATCAAGAGAAGTAATCCAGGATCAGGACGGAAAACCGCTTTCGCCGGGCCGGTGGAAGTATCGCGGCCCCGCAGTGCTTGATAAAACTTGACCAGGCGGTGCGGCTCGGTGAAGTACTCCTGCTGGGGACCGCTTACTCGTGCCACGGCGTCATAAAAAGGGGCCAGCCATCCCGCGTCCTGGGTGAGGAGGGCGTAGACAAAATCCCCTGGTGCGCGCGGGCTGACCCCGGTCAAATGTTCCCAGGCAGATTCCGCCTGTGGTCCGCCCGGGACCTGCACACGCCCCGACCGGATTCGAATTTGTTCACCGTAGAAATCCAACAAGGGCGCCAGGGGAAGGAGTTTCTCAATGCCCGGAGACACACGCAGCGATGATCGCGTTTCGTCGTCGATCTGAGCCAGCGCCCAGTAAAGCCGCGCCAACTGAGGGTCCCCCAGAAGGGCGTCAAGCAAATCCCGGTGATTTTTGTTCCGGTCGTTTTCCATCCAAATGCCCGGGTTGAACATGACGGGCAGTTGGGTGCTGCTGTAGGGATAGACAAACGGCTTGCCGCTATCGAGGGCTCTTTCCAGCTGGGCGACAGGAAATCCGGAGTCTACGGCGGTAAAGGCTCGTTTGGAATCGTCGGCTTCCAACGTCGTGTTGGGCCCGCAGGGTTGGCGGAACCTGTACCCAATGATGCTCAAGAGATGTCGAGCGTCATCACAATTGGAAACGCGAATACTTCCATCGGGCCCCGCCAAGGTCTGCAATTCCCGTGCCTGCTCCACATACTGTCTGACCAGCTTCAAGTATTCGGTGGGTGAGGAGGAGTGGCCACCATATCCGTCAATGACGACTTGGTGGGAAAGCAGCGGCAGCACTTCTTCGGGAGTCACCAAACGGCTGACGGCTGCCAGGCGCAGAAAGGGGTTTAAGGGGCCGGGTATGGACAGTGTAGACGATGGGCGCACCGGAATCGATTTGTCGGCGCCGGATGGGTTTGATGGGGATGCGGGTGGCACACCCCAAGCCTTCAATGGTGATGGCGATATGGCAAGAACGAGAGTCGCCAGAATTACTGCCGCTGGGCGGTAGGAAGATCGCATAACTTAAATCCCTCCCCAAGCCTTAGGGCCGAATTTTTTCTTGACGGCGCTTGCCCGCCGGGGAGGGAATTATGGACCATTGAAGCTTTCAGCTTATTCGCTGACCTCGGCCTCAATCCTCGCTATGCTATTTTCGCTTTCTAGGGCCCATCACAGATTCTCTCTGTCTACTGCTACCCACCCCGTAGGTGCAGTATACACGAAATGTCCGTTTTGGGAAGGGGATGGAGATGGAAAGATGGCGATAGTTGGCGACAGATGGCCCAAGATAGGTTTCTTGTGCAGTAAAGCCTCTTGTTTGCCACTCTTGTATGGGCGCCACTATAGATGGCGTTTCTTGCTTTGGCGCAAATTTATATCGCCAAAGTGTGGCAGGGCGGGCAATACATTTTCGTAAATGTCGATTCCCCGCCGGGCTACGCTGAGTAAACCTGCCGGCCTTGTGAGATGACGGTTTCGACTTTGAGAGTTTCGGGCGCCTGCCGAAAGAGTACCAGGTTTGCTGGTTGGCCTGCGGCGATTTGCGAACACACCGTGGGCCGTCCCAGCAAATTGGCTGGGTTGGCTGTTGCCGCCTGAATGGCCTCTGCCAGCGTGCATTGGGAGAACTTCATGAAGACTGAAATTCCACGATTCGCGGTAAGCGCCGAGCCTGCCATGGAGACATGATCCGCTCGGAGTACCTGGCCGGAAGGCAGGAAATCAATTTCCGTTCCCACCATTTTGTATTTTCCCGGTGGCAGCAGGGCCACATGAACCGCGTCGGTAATCAGGATGACCTTATCAATTCCCTTTACGGCGACAATCACTTTGACGACATCAGGGGGTAGATGGAAGCCATCACAAATAATGCTGGCGCGCAGGGAAT
>CAYTMD010000219.1:0-9921 GCA_964438685.1 uncultured Acidobacteriota bacterium | reverse complement strand
CCGGCTGATGAAAGCGCCGGTTGCGGGCCACCCTCTCCCCCAAGGGGGCGAGGGAAGCAAATTCAACCTCACCTTCGCACGAACTGGTGGGTCGGTCGCATGTACTACCGAATGGTGCAGCATTCCCGCACACCATGCGGCGGCACAGTGTGTCATCCCTCATCGGACCGACCGTAACTTGGACAAGGGTGGGGCAAGCTCGACCCTTACGGCCACCTATTCAACTTTCTCAGTCGTCACCTCAGCCGGCGCGGCGATCAGGGCCAGCCGGTCGAGATCAAATTTCTTGTACAGATCCAGGCAAAAAAGTTCGGGCGCGTCGTCGTACGCTATGGGCTTGTCGAGCAAATATCCGAGGCTGGGAATCCCCTCGTGAACAATGACCTTGGCATACAGGTTGGGCTCAAGTGCGGCTGCAATAAGACCTGCCACCTGACTGCGCATTCCGGTGGTTTCAAGCCGGAGGTTTTGCACGCCAGCGCGGCGGCAAGCCCAACGCGACACCTCAAGCAATTGCGCAGCTCGCAGGCCTACGGGCCGGTCGCCCGTTCCGTGCAAGACCAGGGTGTAGGATGACGCCATAGACTTATCGGTCCAGGAGTCGCCGGTAAACAGAAGATCGAGGGCAAGGACCTGGTCCCCCCTATTTATTCTGTCTGACACTTCCTTTCCCGCCGCTTTCTTCCCCGCGTCGTCGAGGATTACGCTAACTGGCGCATGGTCACCGATCCCAATGGCCCGCAACCAAACACCATTTACGGTGAGGCCGTTGCTCATGACGAATAGGAAGGACTTCGTCTCCACCCCGCGGTGCTTGGTAATAGCCACCGCCTGTGCGTCGCTAACCTTTACGGGCTTGTAACGAACGACCGAAGCAAGCTGTTTCCTCTGTTCCTTAACCCATTCCGCCCGCTCCGAGGCAGCGGGAACCGCCGACCGTTGGTTTTCGCTCGCCAGCTTACGTGCCAGACCCAGAATCGTGAGGTTGTCGTGGGGAAGGCCCACCACCAGTTCATCATATGTTTTCAGTTCCGGCCCCACGGGAATTTCCGCATCCGCCACCGGCAGTCCGAAAACCTTGGTAAAGAAATGGTAGGACGTCTCCCGATTGTCCTGCTGATAGTTGTGGGTTCCGGGATCGCGATTCTCATGCCAGGCCAAGGCGTCTTCCTTACCATAAAGTTTGTAGATCGGCAGGATTTCGTCATAGGTCTGCGGCTTCACCAGACTGGCGCGGAAGCAGCAATCATCTTCCGCGTTGTAGGCAAGCTGCGCCGGACGTGGCGCCATCATGGCCATCAAGTGCGTGTAGTCCTGGCCATCGAGCAAATCCGTACCCGCCTGTTCGATATCGCCCAAATCCCCATGCTCTTTCACTTCCACGCGAGTACGGTAGGAGGAGAAGCCCGCCACCGGCATCGTCGCGCTAACGCGTTCGTCCAATGAGCTGAGCATGATGGTTTGCCACCCTCCGCCCGACAGCCCGGTAACGCCCAGACGGTTCTTATCAACGCTGGGGTGGTTGTAGAGATAGTCCAGCCCGCGCCGCATTTCCAAGTAGAACAGTCCCAAATCATTCGCCCCCACCAAATCCAGGTGGCCGCCATTCCAGTGAATGTTTTCCGGATTCCCCAATTCGCCATACGCAAACCACTCAAGATTTAACGCCATGATTCCGTGTTTCGCGTAATTGATGCAGCGCTTCTGCTTGAACTCCACCGCCTTGCCCTCCGGCCCCACATGCCCGTGTACATTTAGAATGGCGGGAACCTTGCCGTCCAAATGATCGGGCTCATAGAGGATCGCCGTGGAGTAGAAACCGGGGACAATCTCATATCGTAGTTTGCGCAATTTGTAGCCGTAACCAGTCTCAATGACGCCGACCTCTTCAAACTTGGGCGCAGAGTTAACCCATTCCGAAGGCCAACCGTGAAAGACAACATCTTGGAGGACGTGCTTGCGAATCCGATCAGCCTCGGCGGTCCAAGCTGCGCGGCTTGCCGGATGTGGGGGCGGCGGGATACGGCTCAAGATGTATTGCCGTACCTGAAACTCTGAAACCGCGGGCGCAATGTTTTCTCCGCCCAGGATGTCCTTCAGCCCATGCGGATCCGCCTGCCCGAATCCTGACACCGCAATCAGAAATGTGGCCAATGCCATGACGGAGTACTTGGCGATGCGAAATGTAGACATGGAAACCTCTCTATCGGAAAACTCGCTATCGTTAATCCGGGAGCGGTAGCCTAACATTTCTGCACCCTTTCACGCAAAGTGGAAAACACACATGCAAAACCAGCCTTCCGCACGACCCTAACTTACCTGGCCAGCGCGGAGATGGAATCGTGTATATAGCCCTCGCCCCTTTGGGGGAGAGGGTGGCCCGCAACCGGCGTTTTCATCAGCCGGGGCGGGACGGGTGAGGGGGTCAAAGAACCTTGGGCCTGAAGACCGCGCCCCTCTTGACGCTTTCTCTCCCAAGCGATAACGTGGATTTTCACCATGACGACCAACCAAACTCATCCCCTCGGCACCCTGCGAATCCTGGAAAGAGTTGCCCCCAGTGCTCCGGCCGTTGCCAACTTGCCGCTGGAACTGGCGAGTGCTCTGAACTCACTGGCATTGCCCGCGGAAAAACTGCGTGATAAGCGCATCGCGGTGGCGATCGGCAGCCGCGGCATTGCCGGAATTGATATTCTGGCGCGCGAGTTGTGCCAATGGCTCAAGAGTCAGGGCGCGCGGCCCTTCGTGTTCCCCGCGATGGGCAGCCACGGCGGGGCCACGGCAGAGGGGCAGAAGAAAGTCCTGACGCAATATGGCATTACCCCCGAATTCCTGGGCGCAGACCTGCTTTCCTCCATGGAATCGGCGTCGTTGGGAACAACCCCCGAGGGGTTCAAGGTCTTCATGGACCGCTCTGCCTGGGAATCCGATGGCGTAATCGTCCTCAATCGGGTCAAGCCACATACGGATTTCTCCGGGAAAATTGAAAGTGGATTGCTCAAGATGCTCGCCGTCGGCATGGGAAAGGCCGAAGGCGCGCTGGAATGTCACCACTGGAGTTGGAAGTTTGGATTTGAAACGGCAATTCGCGCCATGTCGGCCAAAGTGCTGGCGAGTGGAAAGATTCTCGCCGGCGTGGCCGTGGTGGAAAACGAATTTCACCAGGTTGCCACACTGCGAGCCGCAACCGCCGATGGACTAGCCGCCATGGAAGAGTCTTGCCTGGAAAGCGCCCGGCCACTGGTGGCGCGCATTCCCTTCCCCAAACTCGACCTGCTGATCGTCGAAGAACTCGGGAAGAACATCAGCGGGACAGGTTTGGACACAAAAATCGTCGGACGCGGCGTGGAGCTTCATCCCGGTGAAGCGCCGCAGATCCGCCTGATCTACGTCCGCGATCTCACTGCCGAAAGCAGCGGCAATGCCTTGGGCGTAGGGTTGGCAGACGCCATCCATGAACGCCTATATCACAAGATCGACTTACAGAAAATGTACGCCAACGCGCGAACTTCCATGAATCCACCCATGCCGCGCATCCCCATTTTCTGGCCTTCAGACCAACAAGCGTTGGCCTGGCTGCTGGGGGCGCTGGGGAGTCCCGAACCTGCCGAGCAGCGCGTGGCGTGGATCCGCAATACCCTGAACCTTAATCGGATCGCTGTTTCACCCTTGCTGGCAAGTGACGCGGCAACTCTTCCGGGGTGGCGGATTCTTGCTGAGCCTTTCGCACCGGGCTTCGATGACGGCGGCAACCTGCTCCCAGCACCCATGGGAGCCGTCGCGATCCAGGAACAACCCACACCCCTTGACTCCCGCCCACCGCAGCCTCAAAATGATTGAGTTCACGGGGTACATCTTCAGATTCGTCCAAATCAGGCCCTATGCAACCGGCAATGAAATGTGATGCCGGACAGAGGTGAAGGTATGACGCGATTCAACACGATGGTCCTGCCTCTGACCGACGATGGGACGACATCCATTTACGTGGATACAACTCATGCCGGAGCTTCACCAACTCATTAACCCATGCACTTACCGCATCCCACCGGAAGTCGCTTCCCAAGGCTGATCGGCCCCAGCCTGACGCTGCTCGCTTCAATCCTGTTCGCCCTGCCCCTCCTTGCGCAAACCACTTCCGCGCGCGTCGATTGCGGGTCCATGACCAGTACCATCCTCGGCCACGCAGTGGATTACTGCATCGCGCTGCCGCCCGGCTACGATACAGGCGCCGGCAGATACCCGGTGATTTACTATCTCCACGGCCTGTTTGAACATGCTGCAAGTTGGAGTGAACACAGTGGGCTGCAAACCTGGGAAAGCTTGATGAGCCAGGGGAAGATTGGCCAAGTAATTGTCGTCATGCCCGACGGCGGCAAGAGCTTCTACGTAAATTCACTTGATGGCCATGAACGCTATGAAGACTTTCTGATCCAGGAGTTCATTCCCGCCATCGATCACAAATACCGCACGATTGCGAATCGCGAGAGCCGCGGAATTAGTGGCGTCTCCATGGGGGGCTTTGGGGCTCTCCATCTCGGTATGCAACACCCGGACGTGTTCGGGTCCGCCAGTGCCCACAGCGCCGCTCTGATCTCGAAATTTCCCAATCTCCTGCCCACCGAAGGCCGCTGGGGATTCCTCGCGAAAATTGTGCAAGAGCCCTTCGGCGCTCCGCTTAACGAGCCTTATTTCGATGCGAACAACCCATTGACCCTTGCCGAACACCCCAAACGATTTACCCACTTGAAGCTCTACTTCGACTGCGGGGATCAGGACCGCTACGGCTTCGACGCCGGGGCCAAAGAGTTGGACCAGATTCTAACTTCCAGGGGATTCCCGCATCAGTTCACTCTGCGGCCGGGCAACCACGGTTGGAGTTATTTGGACGAATACCTGCATTTCTCATTGGAATTCCACTGGCAGGCATTCAACCAGGCAAAGAGTGGCGCCGCCGGGAAGAAAGGCTCGCAATGAAGAATTGCCTATGCTCCACTCTGTTGTTGGCCTCCCTGCTCGCGGGAAATTCCCCGGTTTGGGCATCGTCCAACGCTGAGTCCCGCGTGCTCGATTACATCCGCACGCACCTTCAACCCGGCCAGCCCTTGATGGTCACGGACCTTTATAATCGCGTCTTCACCCAGCCGGACGAACGCCAGGCTCTTAACAAACTCTATAACGCTTTCTTCCGCATTCCGCTTTTCGTCGCCAACTATCAGGAGAAATTCAAATCGCCTCCATCGCTGGCCGTAATTGCCGAACAATTTGACCTGCGCTCCCCGGGTGCCGCCGATGTCCTGCTGCGGGTTATGGAATCTGATCCCAGGGTCCCGCGATTCCTGACCCGCGATCCCAAGACCGGCGAAATCACTCACGTGGATGTGGAAATGATCAAGGCCGATCCCAGATTCGGCCAGGCATTGGCACGCCAAATCGGCGGTTGGGAAGGCAAACCCGCCATGGATGCGACTCTGCCGCGCCTGGGTGGAGGCGGCCTTCACATCTCCGACTTTCGTGGCAAGGTTGTGCTCCTGGAGGTCTGGTTCACCGGTTGCCCACCGTGCATGCAGGAAGCCCCGGCGCTATCTTCTCTGAACAGTGAACTCTCCCCGCGAGGCCTGGTGATTGTGGGCGCCAACGCCGACCGCATTCTGGGGCTCGATTACGATGATTCCGTACGGCAACGTTATATTCAGGAGCACCACGTCTCATATCCCATCGCAAATTGGACGAAGGAAAGCGATCAGGCGTACGGCGGTATCTCGATTTTTCCAACCCTGTTTTTGATTGATCGAAAAGGAATAATCAGAAACCATAGGATCGGGTACGCCCCACCTGAAACTCTTCGTAAAGCGATTGCCGGAGTTTTGAGCGAAAAATAGCACGCGCCTTGTGGCGAGTCACGGCCTGAGAATCCCTCGGCACTTTTCTTTGGCGGTGGGAGGTGCCTTGCGGAAGTATAATGCAAGGTTTGCAAGTATTCTAATGCCAGGGAGACGGGTAAACTACGGGGTGCGTTGCTACAACCGGAATTCCAGAATGCCGTGCGCATGTTCTCCGCACTGCCGGGCGAGACGCTGTGGCCCCGCACTTGTTGGCGGCAGAACAGCCCACGCGCTCACGTTTCTCTTCCTGCTGCTTGGCTGCTGCTGCGGGCAGAGCCAGGCGCAGACCGAACCCTCTCTTTGGGGCCACCGCGTATCCCATCTTCAAATCCAATGTGACTGCAACCTCAAGCTGCAGAATTTCCCGGGCGCAGTCACGCAAGAAATTGGTGAACCACTTGAACCGGCAAAAATCTCCGAAAGTCTAAAACGGCTTTACGCCACGGGGCGCTTTTCGGAACTGCGCGTGGAGGGCGTTCCCGAACCTGGCGGAATCTCTTTGACCTTTATCGCCCGCGCTCAGTATTTCGTGGGGACCATTACTACGGAAGGCAATCCCGGCCCCATCGAAGCCCGGGCATTTGCCACAGCCTCGCGATTGCGCCTGGGGCATCCCCTTACCGACGAAGATCTTGCTGCCGCGCATAGACGCTTGACCAACCTGATGTTGGCCAATGGCTACTACCAATCGCAGATCACCAGCAATCTTGAACGCAATCGCGACACGCTGGAAGCCAGCGTGGCATTCATGGTTAAAGCCGGCCATGCCGCACGCGTGAGCGAGGTGCAGTTTCAGGACGACGCCGCATTTCCGCCGGAGCGCCTGATGAAAGTCTCGGGCTGGCATCCGCGTATGTTTCTTACCGCGACGCGCGCGGAGCATGGACTTTACCGGTTGCACCAATACTACGTGGCCCACGGGCGGCTTCAAGCCAATATCAACATCAAACAGAGGGTCTATGACGCCAGGACGAACACCGAAAAAGTGATGGTCAAGGCGGAGGGAGGGCCGCTCATTCGAGTGCGAGTGCAGGGGGCGTCAATTTCGTCCTCGCAATTGCAAACCCTGCTCCCCCTCTATCATGACGGCGTCACGGACGACCAGGCCCTTGGCCGCAGCGAGAAATTGCTGGAAGATCGGTTTCAGCAGCAGGGTTATTTCGCCGCCACAGTAAAAGCCAGCCGCACGCTTCGCCAGGACCCGCAACCCTATGTCCAGATCGTCTTCCAAGTCAGCCTTGGGCAACGGGGCGATTTCGCCGGCTATGGGGTAAAAGGCAATAGCGCGATCCCCACGACGGAGCTGATGACGGCGATTACTCCACCCGTCGAGAGCATTCTTCCTCCTTCGCCCAAGTATAGTCATGACCTCGTCGATCAAAAGGTGGCCACGATCCTGGCGCTTTACCAGTCGCGGGGATATCTTGATGTTCGCGTCACGCCCGTCATTAGTAACAACTTTGGAAACACCCCAGGCCGGCAATACGTGACCCTAGTCATCGACGAAGGCGCTCGGACAACCGTGCGCACCCTCACCCTGACGGGAATCGATGCCGCCACTAAAATCAAGCTCTGGCCGCTGCTCATCAGCAAGCCGACACAGCCCTATTCCGTGGAGCATGCGACCGCCGACCGTGACCGCATCCTTGATTATCTGGCCGACCACGGATACACGCGGGCCGCGGCCACCTGGCACACCACGCCGGTGGAATCCACCCATCAAGTGGACTTGGAATTCCGGGCGGCGCGCGGACCGCAGGATCGAATTCAACACATCGTGGTTTTGGGAAACGAACACACGCGCCTGGGCCTGGTGAATCGCGAACTGCTGATACATGACAACGAACCCATCAGTCAAAGCGCGGTGTTGGAATCGCAGCGGCGCCTGTATAGCCTGGGAATTTTCAGCCAGGTGCAGATCACGCCCCAGGAAGAATCCACCTCCGACACCGACAAGACCTTGCTGGTGGGCTTGGAAGAGGCCCGCCGTTGGACTCTGGGTTATGGCGGCGGCTTCGAAGTCCAAAAGCTGGGCAGCAATCAACCGCAAGGAGAGTACAGGGAGAGCCCGCGGCTGTCCCTCAACCTCACGCGCCTGAATGTCGGCGGGCGTGGCCAAACTTTCAGCATGGGCGGCCGGCTTTCCAACCTCGACACGGGCGGGAACATGGGGTACCTGATTCCCCGCTTGTTCAATCGCGACGACCTCAGCTTGCGCATCAACGGTTTGGTGGATCGCTCGCGCGACGTCCTGACCTTCCTCGCGGACCGCAAGGAAGCTTCCGTCAGCGTGGAGAAGCGCTTCAGTGCGTCCACGCTCCTGATCGGACAGTACAGCTTCCGCCGCGTGACAGCCCTCGATATCGCCAGCAAAATCTCCGGGCAGGAGAGTGTTGTGCTCAGTCGCCCCGCGCCCGTGGGAATGTTCGGGGGAAGCTTTGTAGAGGACCACCGCGACGATCCGTCGGATGCCACCCGCGGTACCTACACCCTGGTGAATGCGGGAGTCTCCTGGCGGGATTTTGGATCGCAGGCAGATTTCCTGCGCTTCACCGGCCAGAACTCCACTTATTACACCATAAACTCCCACTTGGTCTTTGCGCGCAAAACGCAATTCGGCGTGGTCAGCCCTTACGGAAGCCTGTACAGCATCACCGTCCCGGCCGGCAACGGCCAACCAGCCAGTGTCATCCTCACCAATTTGATTCCTTTGCCGGAACGCCTCTTTATGGGTGGCAGTGAATCCATGCGCGGCTTTTCCATCAACCAGGCCGGCCCGCGCGACCCCAACACCGGCTATCCCATCGGCGGCAATGCGCTTTTCCTCAACTCTTTCGAATTACGAACAGCCTTTGCCCAAAGGCGCCTGGGCCTGGTGCTATTCCAGGACTCCGGAAACGTTTATTCCAGCATCCGACGGATGCGGCTGTTCAAAGTCACGCAGAGTTCTCCTGCGGATTTTGATTACACCTCCTATACTGTGGGGTTGGGTCTTCGCTACAAGACCCCGGTGGGACCCATCCGCTTGGACGGGGGGTACAATCTGAATCCTCCACACTACTTTGTGAACGGGGGGGTACAACAATTATCGCGCTTTCAGTTTTTCCTGAGTATCGGCCAAAGCTTCTGATCGTTGTTGCTCTCGCCTCGGCCATCGCGGCCGGAGGAGGGGTCTGCAGCGCCGCGCAAACGCTTGACAGCGTGGTGGCCTCCATTGGTCACGAGGCTATTACCGCCAGCGATGTGGAGCAGGAGTACCGTTTCGAGTGTTTCCTGAATGCCCAATGGCCCGCGCCGCCGCCCGATGCCGCCGCAACCCGCAATGCCCGTGAGCGTCTGACCTACCAGATGCTCCTGACCCGCGAAGAGAATCCGGGGCCCGCGGAAAAAGCGGCGAGCGAAAAGGCAGCGGCAGAGCGTCTGGCTGCGCTGCGCAAGGCATTTGCCCATCCGGATGACTTCGAGCGGGCGCTCAAGGATCTTGGCATAACCGAGGCCGAGGTGCTGGCGCGCATTGCGCAACAGGAACTCATGTTGCGGCTGATCGATCAACGCCTGCGCCCTGCCGCCTCCCCCAGTGATGAGGAGGTGGCGGAGTATTACCGGTCCGCGTTTGTCCCGGAATTCCAGAAGAAGAACGCCGGTTCCGCGCCCCCGCCGCTTTCGGAGGTGGAAGTTGAGATCCGGGAAATTCTTACTCAAAAGCGGATCACCCAATTGCTCGATGAATGGATTGATGACCTGAAGCCCACCACTGGCGTACGGTTCCACTCATTTTAGGTGCGGGGTGTCAGGTGTGAGGTGTCAGAGGCCAAGACTCGAAGATCACATATCGAGCCGAGTTTCGGATTTCTATTTTCGGATTTCGTCCTAAGGAAGGTTTCATACGCGCTGGAAAGTATCCAAACCGGTTCGCCTGGCGATTTACCTGGTGGAAAACCTGCTCGCCTTGTCACTGGCCGCGCTGATCGTTATGGACGGCGCATGGTTCCAGCGCGTTTTGGAGCGGCGGGTCATTGCCGGACTCGAAAACGTTACG
>CAYTMD010000218.1:0-9938 GCA_964438685.1 uncultured Acidobacteriota bacterium | reverse complement strand
TGCTCGTCGGCAAGAGCAAGGTGCGCATGCGCGTGGGCATTCTCAAACCTCTGGCCACGGCGTTCGCCATCGGCACGGGCGGACCGTTCGGCGCGGAGGGCCCTATCATTCAAACCGGCGCCGCCCTGGGCTCAATTCTTGCGCAGTTGACCCGCCTTACGCCCTACCAACGGCGCGTGTTGCTGGCATCGGGCGCCGCCGCCGGCATGGCCGCCACCTTCGTCGCTCCGCTGGCAGGAATCCTGGTGGCCATTGAACTTCTGCTCTTCGAATTCCGCGCCCGCTCCTTCATCCCCGTGGCGATTTCCTCCGTCATGGCCACGGCCGTGGCCGTACACTTCCGCGGTTGGGCGCCGTTGTTCCCCACGCCCGCGTTCTCCCTGGTCAGCATGCAGGAACTCTGGCTCTTCGCCTTGATGGGAATCATCATGGGGCTGATCGGCGTCGCCATGATCCGGGTGCTTTTCTTCCTGGAGTCGGCCTTCGACCACTTTCCCTTGAAGCCCGCGGCCATTTGGGCGCCGGTGACAGGAGCATTGCTGCTGGGACTGATCGGCTACTTCTACCCGCAAGTCTTCGGCACGGGGTACGACACCATTCGCGACATGCTGAACGACCGTCTGGGCGCGCAGGCCCTGCTGGGAATCTCCACGGCCAAGTTCGCGGCGCTGGTACTCTCATTAGGATCAGGCACCACGGGCGGCGTGTTCGCGCCCTCACTGATCGTAGGGGGTGGCGTGGGAGCGGTTTACGCGCAGGTTTGGCATCACTTCCTGCCGAACCTGGTCAGCGACCCGGCGCTCTACGCGCTGGTGGCCATGGGCGCGGTGTTTGGCGGCATCGCGCGCGCACCCTTCACCTCCATCATTTTCCTCTTCGAGCTCAGCCGGAATCCCAATGCCCTGCTTCCGCTGGTGGTCTGCTGTGTGGTGTCCGATGGCTTCGTGCGCCTCTTCAGCGCGGAGTCCATCATGACCGGTAAGCTCATCAAGCGCGGGCTGATCGTGCGGCAGGATTATACGGTTCCCACCCTGATGCGATGGCACATTGAAGAGGCCATGCGCAAGAATTTTACCGTGATCAACGCGGATGACGAAGTTCAGGCGGTCGTGCGCGAAGCCTCACCCGAACAGGCGTGCGTGATGCCGGTTATCGAACCGGACGGCTCCCTGGCGGGAATCGTGGAAGCCCACGACCTCCTCAAGGGCTTCGATGGCAATCGCAAAGTGCGTGAGATTATGCGCCAGGATTACGTGGCTGCACGTTGCGGCGAGACCGTGGACGAGGTCACTCGCGACATGGTGATCCACGACGTTGAAAATATTGTGGTGGTCGAAGGCGATGGCGTGGCAAAACCCATCGGGGTCGCCCGCGCTGCCGATATCCTCCGCCTTAGACGTTGGATGATTGAAGAAGAAGGCGTCGGCAATAGGCCGGTGAGAATCAAGGCTTGCCCGCCCCGCGCGGCCGATCTCGATTCATCCCCTTTGAGCCGTTAACCCGGATGTCTCACCAGAATTTCAGTTCGGGAGCGGCCGGCAAGGCTGCGCTCAGGGTGGCCATTTTTCTTCTTGACAGCCGATGATTATAGGCTAGAATAGAAAGGTGAGGGTCGGCGCCGGTTTCCCCGCCCGCGGCATCGGCTGGAGCCCCCCCACTGCACGGAGTAAAGAGGGTATTCACCATAATGTTCTTCCCGGCTCAAATCGCCTCAGATTTCCTCATGACATTGTGTCCTTGTTCCGAAAAATCCCGCAGCTTGCCAAAGCTGGCAACATACTGAAACAAAAAGGGTCAGAAAACCCATTTTTTCTCTCCCATAGCTGAGAACATTCTGAAAAAAAAACAGTTAATTCATTTTCTCACAATGTGAGAATGACATGACAATTTGCCCATCAGGAGTGGCGCACTTCACCGTCCGAACGCAGTGAAACGGACCGCGGACCTACAGAACAGGTCCGCGCTACACTTCCTGCCAAAGTTTCCGCTTCAAATCCTCAGCGGCTTGCACCACATTTTCCGGCCTGCCCAGGTCGCGCCAGTAATATTCATCGGCGCGGAAGGCGAGGATTTTTTCTCCGCGGGCAGCGAGTTCCACATAGGTGTTGATGATGGAGAAAGCGCCTGCATCCGTCATCATCGTCAACAGACGAGGCGAAATGACGTGAATGCCGGAGAAGGCCAGTTCCTGCACCTGCGGTGCGGGTCGAACGATTTCAGGATTTGGATCGAGCCCGGATCGCCGGCCGCAAAGCTGGAGTTGCTCGTCGAAGAGGAGGTATCGAATCGTCTTCCGGCTTTTCACTGCCACCGTGGCCAGCGCCTGCTTTTCCGTGTGAAATTGCACCATGCGGCCAAGATCGATGGTGCTGATCACATCAACGTTGTGCAGGATGAACGGCTCATCGCTGCTGGAATCCTTAAGGAAAAAATGCGCGGCTTTCTTCAGTCCGCCGCCGGTGTCAAGCAGGACGTCCTCGCGGGAAATCTCGATCCGCATGCCAAAGTCATTATGGGCTTTCAGATATTCCAGAATCATGTCGGCGAAGTGATGCACATTGATAATCACTTCGTGGATCCCGTAAGCACGTAGGCGGGAGAGGGTGATTTCCAGCAGCGTGCGGCCGGCGATTTCCACCAGCGCCTTGGGACGATGGTCGGTGAGGGGCCGCAAACGGGTCCCGAGGCCCGCAGCCAGAATCATCGCTTTCATTGGCCCATTTTCTCCAGCTCAACGTGCCGCACCACCACCTCCACGCTGCCTTTTTCGCGCAACCGCTTGGCCAATTGTTCCGCCAGAAATACCGAACGATGCTGGCCGCCGGTGCAGCCGAAGGACACCATCAAGCTCTTGAAACCGCGCTGCTGGTAGCTGCTCACGCTCGATTCCACCAGCGACATAACGCTGGCGAAGTACTGATGCACACTGTCCTGCTGATTGAGATAGTCGATCACCGGTGCGTCCTTGCCGGTCAGCAGCTTGTATTGTTCCTCCCGTCCGGGATTGGGGAGGCTGCGGGCATCGAATACGAATCCGCCGCCATTCCCGCTGGGGTCCTGCGGGTGGCCCACGTGAAAGGAGAAGCTGAAAATGCGCACCGTAAGGGTTTCCGCCGAAGAAGCCAGGCCCTGCAGTTTCTCCGAGCCCAGCATATTCTGAAAGGCCTGCTGTAGCGCCGGAAGGGCAACCGGCAGGTCAACGTTGTGCAGCAGCCAGCGCAGGTTTGCCAGCGCGTACGGCACGCTTTGCAGAAAATGGGCTTTGCGCTCGTAGAACCCGCGAAATCCATAAGCGCCCAACGCCTGCATGATGCGCACGTAGACGTAGGCGTAGTAGTGGTGCATGAAACTATCACGATCAAGCTTGATGAAGTCGGCAAGCGTGTCAAGATAATGATCGAGCAATTGCTGGCGCAGTTCCGGCGGCAGATCGGCTTTGCCATCATATAGGAGCGAGGCAATGTCATATTGCAGCGCGCCTCGACGCCCGCCCTGGTAGTCCAGGAAATAGGGATGCCCTTCGCGCCACATCACGTTGCGGGACTGAAAATCCCGGTAAAGAAAGTATTGGTGGTCGGCGCTGAGCAACAACTTCGTCAAGCGGGCAAAGTCGAGTTCCAGCGCCTGCTCGCTAAATGGCACGCCAGCGAGTCGAAGGAAGTAGTATTTGAAGTAATTCAGATCCCAGGCGATGGATTGGCGGTCGAAGCTGGCACGCGGATAGCACACCTTATAATTCAAGTCGCGGCCGGCCTCGACTTGAAAGCGCGGCAGCACCTCCACCACCCGTCGATAGGCTTCCACGGCTTCAGCACCAATATTTTCGCCGGTCCGATGCGCGGAGAGAAATTCGAAGAGCGTCGTGTCACCCAAGTCTTCTTCCAGATAAGCGCCCTGGCTCAAATCTTCCGCATAAATCTCCGGAACCGGCAGACCGTGGTGGCGGAAATGGCGGGAGAATTCGAGGAAGGCAACGTTTTCCTCGCGGACGTCATACAGAATGCCAACGGCAGTGACCGCTCCGCTGGCAACCCGGATGATCTTACGTCCCGATCCGCCAAGCTGGCCCTGAAGCGGCTGCACCCGGTCGACGGGCAGGTGGAAATGCTGTTCGAAGAGTGCTTTTAGAACGTCCATGATAATGACTTTCTGCGATCAAGTTGCTCGTAGGGGGACGGCTTGCCGTCCCCTCCGCGTACCTTTCCGCTAAACGACAAGGGTAGGGCAAGCCCTACCCCTACTTTTCTTATGCGCGATTCCGTAGCGGCAACCGAACCGGACCCCAACAATGGTTAGCTTGATTGCAATAAGTTCCCAAACATTAGGGTGAGGCATTTATAACACACCGTAGAATAGGTGTGTGCCCCCAATTGTTACGGTTAATCGCTCATCTTGTACTCTGAGAATGCATTTTTCTTCGCGTCCCACATATATATGGAGCAGGAGCTTTCGATATAGCAAAACTCGATGCTTGGCTTCATAATTTGAATGGCTTCAGGCTCACCTGGCTTGCAGTTAAAATATCCTTTTCCGCATGCAGTCTTCCAAAGCTTCCTGGATGGCGGGGCAAGTGAAATGGCATACCGTTGGGGTGGCCCGCCATTGGAAGCATCCACCAGCTTGATTATTTGGGGTGGCCCCTGTTTTGTCCCGAGGAAAATAAATAATCCCCATCCTGAGTCATGCGTTCTAAGGAGGATCCAAGCATTGTCCCGTAATCCGTCGCCATTGAAATCCGCCTCGACGTGGATTGGAGATTTATAAGTCACCCAATCACCCTTAACATCCCATTTATTGGGAAACCGCCAACCCGGCGGCGGTTGAACTTGCGCAGAAATGGATGGTGACATTAGTGAAAATAGACCAATGACAAGAATGGACTTTGAAAGCGTCATGACAACTAAGCCCCCAGCAGCAAATAGATGGATTCGTACAAGATGCGGAGTGTTCCACGGTCAGTGCAGTTCTGACCGTGGATTTTTCTCGTCCGTGATGCCCTTGAGCAACGGTACGTGATTCAATTGTTCCAGCCATTCATGACATCGCCATCAAGTTAATGACCCACGGTCAGAACTGCGCTGACCGTGGCTACAGTCTGCTTGGCGCGCCTCCGCGCATATCGATTACTGCCCTCTCCCTTGGGGAATCATCGTGCGGACCGGCGGCCTCTGCGCGCAACGAATGTAACGCAGGTCAGCGGAACGATCAACACTTCGAATCATGATCCTGGCATTTAGACGGGCAATGAATACCGCCACAGAAAGGGCCGGGCGCGATACAATCAAAGTGTACCCATGAAAGAGGACAGCGTTTTGTAGTCCTCCAACTCAAACCCGGAGGACGTCAAGCAACTTGGCCCCCATCATCAATGCCCAGGGAATATCGAAGCAGTACAGCATTAATCCGCTTTTCCAGAACGTCTCGTTCACCGTTTCCAAAGGCGACCGAATTGGCCTGATAGGGCCGAACGGTTCCGGTAAGTCGACTTTGCTGGAGATTCTGTGCGGCCGCATAAAGCCTGACAGCGGCGAAGTGGCCACGCGCAATCGCAGCCGGGTCGCCTACGTCGCGCAAGTATCGGAATTTGCGCCGGGGGAAACCGTGCGGTCGGTCATTGCGGCGGCACTTGAGGTAGCGGCCGTGCCCCCGGCGGAGCGCGAGGCCCGAACATCCGAGGCATTGGGCCGCGCCGGCTTTACCGACTTTGAAACCCCCGCCGCAGCCTTGTCGGGTGGGTGGCGCAAGCGCCTCAGGATTACCGAGGGGCTGGTGCAGCGGGCCGACGTTCTGCTTCTCGATGAGCCCACCAACCACCTGGACTTTGCTGGAATCGAGTGGCTTGAAACCCTGCTGCGGAACGCTCCGTTCGCGTGCGTGGTCGTGAGCCACGACCGTTATTTTCTGGAAAACGTTGCCAGCGAGGTGGTGGAACTCAATCGCGTGTTTGTGGATGGGGTCTTCCGGGTCAAAGGGAACTACAGCAAGTTTCTGGAGAAGAAAGAAGAGTTCCTCGACGCGCAGGGAAAGCGGCAGGACGCCCTCACCAATCGCGTGCATACAGAACTGGAGTGGCTGCGCCGCGGTCCCCGGGCCCGCCGCACCAAGGCCAAGACGCGCATCGACAAGGCGCACGAGTTGATTGGCGAGTTGGCCGACCTGAACTCCCGCAGCCGCACCGCCACCGCCAGAATCGATTTTTCCGCCACCGACCGTCAAACCAAACAACTGATCGAGATGGAGGGCCTCACCTACGCCATCGGCAACCGCACGCTGTTCGCTGACGTGAACTTTACCATCAAGGCGGGAATGCGGGTGGGGCTGGTGGGGCAAAATGGGAGCGGCAAAACCACGCTGCTGCGCCTGCTGCAGGGCGACCGTCAACCCACGGCAGGCGAAATCCGCCAGGCTGATGCGCTGCGGATTGTCTACTTCGACCAGAATCGCCAGCTTGATCCCGACATCACACTGCGCCGCGCCCTGGCTCCGGAAAGCGATTCCGTGGTTTATCAAGGTCGGGTGATTCATGTGGCGTCGTGGGCGGCAAGATTCCTATTCGATCCCGACGACCTCAGCCAACTGGTGGGCAGGCTTTCCGGAGGCGAACGCGCCCGCGTGCTGATCGCGCAACTGATGCTGCAACCGGCGGACGTCCTGCTGCTCGATGAGCCCACCAACGATCTGGACATCGCGACACTGGAAATCCTGGAAGAGAGCCTGCTGGAATATCCCGGAGCCCTGGTGCTGGTAACGCACGATCGATTTATGCTGGACCGCGTCTCCACCGTCGTCCTTGGCCTGGATAGCCTGGGCGGGGCGGAGCGGTTCGGCGACTATTCGCAATGGGACGTTTGGCAACGCGCGCAACTGGCCAAGGCTACGCAGAACACCCCGGATGAAACCCCGCGTTCGCCTTCCCCACCTGAAGGCGCCCGGCCCGCCGCCACGCGAAAGAAGCTCTCGTACCTGGAAGCGCGGGAGTTTGCCGGCATGGAAGCGAAAATCGCCGAGGCCGAAAAGAAGCTGGGGGTCTTGCGGGCAGAACTGGAGGATCCGGCTATCATGAGCGACGCCACGCAACTACAAGTGGCTTATGCGCAAATGGAAGAGACCCAGAAGCAATTAGATAGGATGTATGCCCGATGGGCCGAGCTGGAACAAAAGCAGGGGTGAATTAAGACGCAGAGGGAGGAAGACGCGCCAGCAAGGCAACTCGCAATAGGGCAGAATGGTAAGTGCCGGTAAAGCACGCTGGCGCGTCCAGAGGAAGATCGTGGGGCCGCAAATCTACTGATAGTACTGGGCGTTCTTTTCCACGAAACCCGCGAAATTTTCCGGCACATCGGCATCAGCAAAAATCGCCGTTGCGGGGCAAACCGGAAGGCAGGCTCCGCAATCGATGCAGTTTACGGGATCAATGTAGAGTTGCGTAGCTTCCGCAAATTTGGGCTCATCCTTCCGCGGATGAATGCAATCAACCGGGCAAACCTCAACGCATTTCTCATCCTTTGTGCAACCTTCTACGATTACGAATGCCATGAATAGATTCTCCTCTGATAAGTGTGTAAAATTCCGGACCCCGCCCAGAAAGTGCAATCCTGGCGGGTCGAAAATGGTCCCTACGTTCAAAACGCAGGGTTATAGGATGTGCAATTCACGCGCCAAATGCCGCGTGCATTTTGTCAATTGTGACATAGGAAAAAGGCATCGGCGGCGCGCAAGCTGGATTGAAAGACCCAATATAAGGGGCAAATTGCCCACCCCAGACTTAGGTCGTACTCGTCGCGCCGTACATTCCTGCCGCAGAAGTCAATTCCGCTGGTAGAATAGGTTATGGAGCTTCGCAGGCCCTTACGGGCGATTAAAGTGCACTCACTCCAAAAAAATGGGAATACCTGACACCAATTCAGCCGATTCGAATCCGCTCGATTCATCCGTAAAGAACTCATCCTGGAAAGTGGATGTGCTGCTTCCCGGTAGTTGGCGGGGCGCCACTTGCACACTACTTTCGCATGGCCATCATCACGTCATTATCGATACGGGCATGCATCACGAGGCACACCGCCTGATCGATGCCCTGGCGAAACGGGGTCTGCACCCCGATGACATCCGCATGGTCGTTAACACGCATTTCCACGTTGACCACGTTTTGAACAACTGCCTGTTCCCCAATTGCGAAATCTACGGGTCGCAGCAATCACATGACTGGTGCTGCCAGGCATACGCTGACCTGTTGGACGAGCAAAACTGGGAAGAGTTGAGCCTGAAGTACTACCCGGAATCCGCTGACTATGAAAAGGCCCCGGAACTTATGGGAGCGCTGCGACGGTTTGCACTGCGCTGGTGGGATCGTAAACGATTGGGCGACCCGTCACGCTTCCGGTGGATTGAGACTCATCCCATACCAGACGACTTGGAATTCCTGGTGACCAATGGCCACGTGCCCGGCCACGCCTCGGTGATTGTTCACAACGGCAGCCAACCGATTATTGTGGCCGGTGACGCCGTACTGACCCGCGAGCACGATGAAAATGTCTTCACCATGATTCCGCATAATCGAAAGCAATTTGAGCAGGACCGGGCCCACATCTTGTCCATGATGGGGCGCATCGTTCCCGGACACGATGGCGAGTTTTCCAACTTGAGTAGTCAAGACCCTACGCCTTAGGGACACCCCACAGTGGCAGTTGACGTGCAGTGGACAAGAGTTCGCGTCCAATGGTTGGCGGGACATGGGCAGGACACCGCGCTTGCCCGGACAAACCCAGGCTTATCTTAAGTATCCTACCGACCTTTGGCTAATTAAGAGTACAAAGTGGTACGTGTTGGGATACATGCCGCCGACACCTCTTGCCGGGGGAGACTCATGCCCATGAATGCTTCACGCCGGAAGGTTTTGATCCTTGAGGATGAACCCTCGATTCGGAATGTTCTCTATGTGCTACTGGCAGGGCTTGGTTGCGACGGAGACATCGCTCACGACAGCCGGGAAGCGCTCTCGATGATTCAGAAGGATCAATTCGACGCAGTTTTGCTCGACTTACGATCCGCCCACATTCCGCCGGACCAAATGGTTTCATCTATCGCCGCCCTGCAACCCAGCCTGGTAGGGCGTGTCCTGGTAATCACCGGTGAGGTCTCTGACCCCAAAACACTTGAGGTGCTCGAGCGTTGTGCCGTGCCCCATATTTCGCGCAGCCAGGTCGCATCGGACCTCTGGAAGCGCATGAGCGCCATTCTCAGCTTCGGGCCTTCTCCCGCGGATTCCAGCGCCCGTTGAATCGTCGATGGCACCAGCCGCAGCCTTAGGGCAAGCCCAATCCCCCGTCAGCTGCTGCATCCTCAGGATGACAGATTAAGTGGTTTTCCACCGGCAGTTTGGCCCGGACCTTCCACCGCGTCCTGGCTCCCTACAACTTCACCGTGCGAACGTATTCTGCCAAAGCTTCCTGCCAGGGCCGTGGAAACGCAAATCCGGCATGCCGCAGGGCTTCCATCTTCATCACTGCGTATTTCAGCCGGGGAGCACGCCGCTGCATTTGGGCGTCGGGAACACCAACAACTTTTGCCGGGTCGAGCCCTGCCATTTCCGCTGCCGCGCGGGCCAACTCGTATCGAGTGCATATTCCCCGATTTGCCAGGTGGTAGAGTCCGTATTTCCCTGCCTCCGCGACTTCCATTATTTTCATCCCGGCATCAACCGTGTGGAGAGCGCAACCCAATTGGTCGCTAGTAACCCTATACTCCTCACCCGCCACAAGCTTCCGCAGACCCTTCTCCACAAAGTTGATCTTTCCCGGTCCAAACAACACCGAAACGCGAAAGATCCAATAGCGTTCCAGGGTTTTCACCGCCTGTTCGGCTTGCAGTTTGGTTCGCCCATAGACAGTAATCGGCGCGGGAGGGTCGGTTTCAACGTAGGGAATCACGTTCGTGCCATC
>CAYTMD010000217.1:0-9964 GCA_964438685.1 uncultured Acidobacteriota bacterium | reverse complement strand
TGTCCCCCATCGGCCCACTGCCCCCAGCCGAGGCATACCTTACGGAATCGCTGGGTAGACTGTGGTCAAGCTTGCGTTTTTTGAGAGTGTCGAGTAGCATTGGCCACAACTTCAGGACATTCTATGTCATCTCATAGCTCCGATCCAGATATAGCCTTACTGCTTGGATTTGGCGCCGGTCTCTTTTGGTTTTTCAAAGGCTTCCGCGTCTATCGTGAGTACCGCGTTTTGCTGGATACGCCCGAAATACCAATTGGCAGCGTTTCCATGGGCTTGGTGGAAATCCATGGCAAGGCCCGGGCCGCCCAGGCCGTCCCGAGCCCGGTGACGCAAACTCCGTGTTGTTTCTACCAGGTCAAAATCGAGCGTTGGGTGACCGATAAGAACGGCGGCCACTGGTCACATGCCGCAACTGATGCCGACGGGGTAAGGTTTTATCTCGAAGACAAGTCAGGCAAAGTTCTGGTGGATGCGCATAACGCGGAATACGACTTGATCCAGGCCGCCAAGGTGACTACTGGAGGTGTCTTCGGAAGTTCCCGGAAGGTGTTTTCCTTTGGTAGGCAGGAACCCACTGTAGCTACACAAACGGTAGTCTCCCAAGCCGACCTTTATTCCTACGCACAATCGGCAGTACACAGGAGAAGCAGTCTCCTTTCCACGGGTGGCGGGAACTTCCTTGGCCTTGGAGGAGGCCTCCACCTCGGGGGTTCTGACCGCTACCGGTTGAGCGAGTATTTGGTTCTTCCGGACCACTGGTATGACCTTACAGGAACATGCATCGAAAATCCCACACCCCAGGACGAATACGACCGCAATCTGATTACGAAAGGAACGAACGAGCCGACCTTCCTGATCTCCTGGCGAAGTGAAAAGGAAATCGAGCGCACGTTGCGCAATCGCGCCGCCCTGCATATCTTTGGAGGAGGGGGGCTCTCCGTAGCTTGCCTGGCAATTCTCTTGGCGAAATTTGGATGGCTTTAACACTTTAGGAGGCGCAACAATGGGTGTAATTATTCTGGTAGGACTGGTGCTGATTCTTATCGTCGTGGGAGTTTTCGCGTACCTCATTACCATTTACAACAGCTTGGTGCGCCTGAAGAACGATATCGACAAGGCCTGGGCGAATATCGACGTCCTGCTGAAGCAACGGCACGATGAGCTTCCCAAATTGATCGAGACCTGCAAAGGCTATATGCAGTATGAACAAAAAACCTTTCAGCTCATCACCGAGGCCCGGACGGCCTTTATGAAAGCGGGATCCATAGGCGAAAAAGCGCAGGCGGATAACATGATCTCCGGCGCGCTCAAAAGTCTATTCGCCGTGTCTGAGAATTACCCGGAATTAAAAGCCAACAACAACTTCATGCAACTCCAGAAGCGCATATCGGAGTTGGAAGAAAAGATTGCCGACCGACGCGAGTTCTTCAACGATGACGTCAATACCTACAACATACGGATTCAGCAGGTACCCGATGTCTTCATCGCCGGAATGATGCACTTGCAACATCGAGACCTGTTCAAAGTTACAGAGGAAGATCGCCAGGACGTTGATGTGAAGATGACGTAAGAAATGGGTGATTGCTGATTGGTGATTGACGCATTCTCCCACTTTCGGGGGCAACTCCAAGGTGACGCTGAACAATCACTCATCGCAAATCGCCAATCACCAACGAAGGAGGGAGCTGGACATGGGAATCGCCGTTGTTCTAATCGGTCTATTCGTGATTCTGGCCATTGTTGTTATTGGGCTGATCATGTACGTCGTCGGTATTTACAACAACCTGGTCACCTTGAAGAATGACATTGACCGTTCCTTCTCCAATATTGACGTGATGCTTAAGCAGCGGCATGACGAACTGCCGAAGCTCATCGACACCTGCAAGGGCTATATGCAATATGAGCAAAAAACCTTGCTGGCAGTCACGGAAGCGCGTACCGCGTATATGCGCGCCACCACGCCCGCCGAGAAAACCCAGGCCGATGGCATGGTCAGCGGCGCCCTCAAGACCTTGTTTGCGGTGGCGGAGAAGTACCCGGACCTGAAGGCCAACACGAACTTCATGCAACTGCAAGGCCGCATCACCGAACTCGAGGAGAAGATCGCCGGCCAGCGCAGCCGCTTCAATGACGATGTCAACGTTTTCAATATCCGCATTGCTCAAATTCCCGCCAACTTTGTGGCCGGTTTCATGGGACTGCAACCGCACGCACTTTTCCAAGCCCCGGAGGCCGATCGCGAGGATGTGAAGGTCAGCTTCACCTAAAATCGTTGATTGAATCGAGGGATACAAGAAAAAGGCCCGCTTGGGGGAGCGGGCCTGGGGAAAGGAGGAAACCTAAATCGGGTTAAATTATCTCTTCTTTTTCTTTGCCTTTTTCGCTGCCATTTTTCCCCTCCTTTGCTGAATTCTTGGGGTCTGCGTGTATAGCCACAATTTGTGGTTACACACTACATTACCACAATATGTAGTAGGCTTTAACTTTTTTGTCAAGAAAATTATTGCGGTGGGACAGGTTTTGGCACAATTTGCGATAATCCAATATCGGGGGGACACGCGAGTTCGCACCCGGGCATCCGAAGGAGTTCAGGCCATTGGGAGCTGAGCAGACGGGCAAATAGGCGCACTGTCGCCCTGCTGACTTTTCCCTGCCGAGGTCCAGACCTTGTCATGATCCGAGTTGAACTTCCGCAACATTTACGAACCCTGGCCCGCGTCGATGGCGAAGTAACACTCGAACTTGAAGGCGTGGTTACGCAGCGCGCGGTGCTTGACGCGTTGGAGGACCGCTACCCGGTGCTCTGCGGCACAATGCGCGATCACGAGACGCTAAAGCGCCGGCCGTTCATCAGGTTCTTTGCCTGCGGGGAGGATCTTTCCCACGAATCGCCAGACGCTCCACTGCCCGAGGCTGTGGCGAACGGGGCTGAACCTTTTCTGGTGGTGGGCGCCATCGCCGGTGGGTAATGGGGGCAAGAGCTCCAGCACCTGCTCCAAACTTCGGCAAGGACTATCGATATCGGATGCCCATCCATGAGACCTTCTGGGCCACCCGCTTCGGCATGGTTGCCGACCGCTTCGGAACACCGTGGATGATCAACTCTGCGAAGGTGGCATAAGGCGGACCAATACCTGATGTCCCGATGACCCGATGATCCAATGACCCGATCCAATGACCCGATTCTCCAATCGGCCATGCAATGCGTTACAATAATGCCGACCATGGCCACTAAACCCGAACTTTTTGGTACTGACGGCATTCGTGGAATTGCCGGGCAATATCCCCTGGACGAAGCCACCGTTCGCACGATTGGAAGCGCGTTGGGGACGGTTCTGAAGAAATCTTTCAGCGCGGTGCGCGTAGTGTTGGGAAAGGACACGCGTGAATCGAATGAGTGGATTTCCTGCGCCCTTGCCAGCGGTCTTGCCTCCACCGGAGCCGAAGTGTTTGACGCCGGGATCATTACCACGCCGGGGGTGGCGTTCCTGACCCGCCATCATGAACTGGCTGCCGGCGTTATGGTTTCCGCCTCGCACAATCCTTACGAGGACAATGGCATCAAGATATTCTCTCCCGCCGGGACCAAGATTTCCGAGGCGCTGGAGTTGGAGATCGAGGGCTTAATCAAGGCATCGCCGGAATTGACTGGACCCGTGGAAGACTCTGCGCAAACAGTTCCGGACTGGGTGGATGAATACGTTGAACACCTGGTAAACCTGATTCCGCCGGGGGGTAACTTTTCCCATTTTCGCCTCGTGGTTGACTGTGCCAATGGTGCGGCGTCCCGCGTGGCTCCGCTGCTGCTGGCGCGGTTGGGAATCAAATCCCACATTCTGAACGCGGAACCCAACGGGCGGAATATCAACCTGGATTGCGGCTCGCTGCATCCACAAGGATTGCTTGAAACCACACGCGCGATGGGCGCTGACCTGGGAGTAGCGTTCGATGGGGATGCAGATCGAAGCATGTTTGCGACTCATGAGGGCCGCTTGGCCGACGGCGACCATGTGCTTTACGCCGTCGCTCCTTTCCTCGATCGTCATGGCAATCTGAAGGGGAAAGCCGTGGTGGGTACGCTGATGACCAACCTCGCGTTGCAGTTGGCGTTGGCCAAGCAGGGCATCGGGCTGGTGCGCACGGCGGTGGGCGACAAGTACGTTTTGGAAGAAATGCTGCGCTCAGGAATTTCGTTGGGCGGAGAGCCTTCCGGCCACATCATCTTCTCCGACCTTTCCCTTGCGGGTGACGGCATGATCACGCTGCTGGAAGTCCTGCGCCTGATGGCCGAGACCCAACAGCCTTTGGGCGAGTTACTGCGCGGCTACCAACCCTTCCCGCAATTGATTCGCAATGTGCGCGTCCGGGAAAAGCCACCCCTGGATTCCATTCCCAGCGTCGCCCAGGCCATCACGGAATGCTGCCTGGCGTTGGGCGAACGCGGACGCGTGGTAGTGCGCTATTCCGGCACGGAATCCCTGGCGCGCGTCATGGTGGAAGGCGCGGAAGCACTCGCGGTGGAGGACCACACTGCGCGCATCGCCAAAGCCATTGAAGCGGCGCTGGGAACGTTTAAAAATTGAGTGATTTGGTGATTTAGCCATTTAGCGATTACAGACCTTGACAGCATATAGTGACACTCAACTGTCACGCCGCTATCCTGGCGGCGTTTTCCAGTGCCGGCAAGATGCCAGCGCTACAGACCTCCGGTTTTCAATCGCAAATCGCTAAATCACTTAATGATCCAATGACTCAATGACCCGATGACTCCGTCCCCAGGCTTTGCTACACTGTCGCCGATGAGCAATCCGTTTAACGTCCTGAAGCCCTGGAAGTCCGGCGACACTCGTGAGGTTCCCGAGCGCAAGCTAAAGCACGTCCGCCTGGATGGAAAGTATGACTCCTACTCACAAACCTACGAAATTGACGGCCATCAATGGAAGATTCAGGGGCAGCTCAGCCATCCGTCAGGAGAGACCATTTATACGCTCGTGTGTGTTAGTGGATGAGATCCTGTCGTAGCGCCGGGTTTTAGCCCGGCCTACGCCGCCATGAAAGACGATGCTACAAGTACCTTTGCATTAGCAACCTTGACCCGAGGGTTTACATCCTATCGGCTATCAACCAACGCGCAGTAGAAAGAAGGCGCATCATGAAGGCAATCACTCTCTCAATCTTGATGCTGGCGTTTGCCATTTCAGGTTTTGCCCAGACCCCGGGAGGGCCAGTGGGCCCGGCGACTCCACCACCGCCCGAGGCTCCCGCCGAACCCGCAAACCCGGTGGCTGCGCCGCCTGCGGCTCCAGCACAACCGGCAAGCCCGGCTGCCAGCGTCGCGACTGTGCCCACGGACTCACCTATCGCGATCGCCAACTCGAAGATCGTGGTACCCGGGGATACGACGATTCCCATGATTCTGCTGAACACCATCAATACCAAATCAGCCTACGTGGGTGAAACCATCTATTGCGAATCCATCTTTCCCATTACCGTGGCGAACCACATCGTCATTCCCAAAGGCAGTTCCATTCGCGGCACGGTGACGCAGGTGGTTCGCCCCGGACACGTCAAGGGCCGCGCCCAGATTGGCCTGCGATTTGACCAGTTGATTCTTCCCAACGGTACCACACGGCATTTGCGCGCAACGCTTTCGGGCTTTGGAAGCGCGGGCGATGACAAGTTCAAGCCCAATGAAGGGAAGATCGAAGGGGGAGGGTCCAAAGGCAAAGACGCGGGAACCGTGGCTCGAACCACCGCTTCCGGCGCTGAAGTTGGGACCATTGTGGGCGCCATGAAGGGAAATTGGGGAGAGGGACTGGGTATTGGTGCCGGGATCGGAGCGGCTGCCGGCGTGGCGATACTACTGGCCACACGCGGCAAGGATGTGGTACTGCCGCACGGCACCAGCCTGGAACTGCAACTCAGCCAGCCTGTGAGTTTCGATCGCGAAGAGGTGCAGTCGCCCTCACATTACGATAATGGTCCCATGCTGCCTCCTGTCGAATACGGGCCGCGGAATTAATTCCTGGGGCGGGCGGGAAGAGGATTGGATACCCTTCGGAATCTCGCAAAGTACTCAGGCCTTTGCGGTTCTGCGAGCACAAAAAACTACCGAGGTACGCAAAATGCCGTGATGGCTTAAACTTCGTTGCGCCGCCGTCCCGGCGGCATTTTCCGGTGCCGGCAGGATGCCAGCGCTACGCTCTGTCACGCTATTTTGCACACCTCAGTCGGTGGTCGTAGAACGCCGCCAAAGCAGCGCTCGAGAATATACTTTGTAGGATTCAATAGGCGGGGGTGGCTGGAACCGGCCGTAAACGCGGCGACGCCCATGCACAACAATCCCCTCGTACTAAAGGGCTGACTGGCGTTTTGGGCATCCGGGCGATTACGCGTTCCCTGAAAGCGAAGACTCGCCAAACACCACCGATTGCAGGCCAGTAATCTCAAACTTCTTCCGGCAGCGCGGATTCTTGCACATCATAAAGTCATCAAGGCGCGTCATGTAAGATTGCGCTTTGGCGAACTTTGCGCGGTCGCGTTCATCCGCATTCCCGCGCAGCGCCTTCCTTTTTTTGCGCACTAACCACCGCACTTCATACGTGTCTGATTGCCGGCAGTGCATGCAGGAGAGATTGGCGGGCTTCCGGGCTTGGCTCTCTTCAAAAAAGTCTCGTTCATCCATAATGAAATTATTGTAGCCGGAATTAAGCGAGAAGGCCACTGCGGTGTTGGGTGGAATCGTAGCGGCGGCTTTATGCCGCCATTTGGCAGGGTAGAATCGCAGCTACGGCACCAAATTGCCCCGCTATGGTTGGGCGGCGCCTCAGTCGGGAAGTATCCAGCCCTTGGCTCCGCGATTGTCCGTTGTCACCGGGTAGATGCGGGCTTTTACCTGTTTCTCGCCCAGGGTCTTTTGAATCAACTCGCCGATAGTGTCCGTGTCACCGCGCGTAAAAGCCAACAGCGATGGCCCCGCGCCGCTCAAACAGACTCCCAGCAAGTCGGGGTGTTTTAAGGCAAGCACTTCAGGCAGGCCCGGCACCAGATGAGCGCGGAAAGATTGATGCCAACGGTCGTCGAAAAAGCAGCGGTGCAAATCCGCCTTGCCGGAAAAGAGTTGCGCGGTAAGCACCGCGGCGCGCTGCAAATTATGGACAGCGTCCGCCCGCGAATAATTGGCGGGCAAAACCTTGCGCGCTTCTTCGGTGGGCAAGGCGTAGTCCGGCACCACCAGAACCAGCCCCAGTGGTTCCGGCACCGGGCACGAATAACTCAGCACGCGGTCGTCAGCTTCGACGGCCACGGTAAACCCGCCGTGCCAGGCGGCGGCCACGTTGTCCGGGTGGCCTTCGCACCGCGCGGCGAGTGAAACGATCTCTTCGTCGAACAGCGTGCGGTCAGCAAGCCGGTGACTGGCGGCCAGCGCACCCACAATCGCGGCGGCGCTGGAGCCCACTCCCGCCCCTACAGGAATCTGATTTTCGATCTCCAGTTCAAATCCGTGTTTCTTTCCCCAGCCGAGGAGTGTCTGGCGCATGGTCCGCACGATCAGATTATCCGCTCCCAAACTGATGCGATCCGCGTTGGCCCCGTGGTAACGCGCCACGACCTCGTTATCCGCGCGCGGGGTGACGCGGATATCCAGGTAGAGGCTAAAAGCGATGGCGCCGCAATCGAAAAGGCAGCCGAGGTTGGCGCCCGTGGCCGGCACACGTACTGAAATACGTTCGCTCATGGTTGATATCCGCCTATGAAGGTATCTACCATGATAAGCGAGGCAGGAGAGAGTCGGCAATGGTGGAAATGCGTCAGTGGGCTGGAGAAGGATTGGCGATCATCGCGGGGCCTGCTTCCAACACAAAGATCGCGGAGTCCGCGCGCAGGTTGGGAGCGAACCGCACGACGCTCCGCCGGCCGGGGCCCGAAGGACGAAGGGGAATCTCCTGGAGAATATGGATACCGGCCTTTTGGCAGAATTCGCGGAAGTCAATAATCGTGGTGAGATGGATGTTCGAGGTCTCGTACCACTCGTGCGGCAACTTTCCGGTCTTGGGCATTCGTCCGTGGCGGAAGAGTTGCCAGCGCACCGGCCAGTGGGCAAAATTCGGAAAACTCACGATACAGCGCTTGCCCACGCGGGCCATTTCGCGGATCAGCAGCAGAGGACGATGCAATACCTGGATGGTATTAGTAAGGATGACGTCATCGATGGACTTGTCGGGATAATCCGCCAACCCTTCGTCAAGATTCCCCTGGCGAACGTTAAACAAACCCTTGGCGACACAGGATTGGATGCAAGCCTCCGATAAATCAATGCCCTCGGCGCGAACGTTCTTCGTGACCTTCAAGGCCAGCAGTAAATCTCCCTCACCGCAACCGAGGTCGAGGACGCGAGAGCCCTCGGCAATCAGGTCCATGATTACGCGGTCCTCCGGCAGCAGCCGCACCACCGTGCCCGCGTTGTCGATCTCTATTTCTTCACCCAAACTGTTCATCTGCTAAGAAGCCTCCTTCCGTCCGTGGGTCAGAAAATTCGTGATGAGAGAAGTGAGTTGTTCCGACTCCAGAAGAAACGCGTCGTGGCCATAGTCCGTCTGAATTTCCGTGTAGATGGCCTCCGCGCCAACGTGCCGGCAAGCGCTGACAATTTCCTTTGACTGGTGCGAGGGAAACAGCCAATCCGAGGAAAACGATATTACCAGGAACTTCGCCTTCACATTGGCAAAAGCCTGTTCGATGCTTCCATACGGCTGCGCGAGATCGAAGTAATCCATGGCTTTCGAAATATAGAGATAGGAATTTGCGTCGAAGCGGTCAACGAAGTGGTCGCCCTTGTAGCGCAGATAGCTTTCCACCTGGAAGTCGGCTCGAAAGTCATACCCATATTCAGCCTTGTCCTGTAACTTGCGGCCGAATTTCTGGTGCATGGACTTCTCGGAAAGATAGGTGATGTGCCCAATCATTCGCGCGATGGCCAGCCCCCGCCGGGGTATTGGCTTGCCGTAGAATTCGCCTTCCTTCCAATGCGGATCGGACTGGATGGCCTGGCGGCCCACTTCGTTAAAGGCGATGGATTGCGAAGAGAGTTTGCTGGTGGTGGCGATGGGGATGGCCAGGCGGACCCGCTCCGGATAGCTGACCACCCACTGAAGCACCTGCATCCCGCCCATCGAGCCGCCCACCACACACAGCAATTGGTCGATCCCCAAGTGGTCAATCAGCGCGCGCTGGGCATTGACCATGTCATGAATCGTCACCATGGGGAAGCTCAGTGCGTAAGGCCTCCCCGTCTGGGGGTTGATCGAACTGGGGCCCGTCGAACCTTTGCAGCCCCCGATGACGTTGGAACAGATCACAAAGTATTGGCTCGTGTCGAAGGCTTTTCCCGGGCCGATCATGATATCCCACCAGCCGGGGTGGCGTTCATGGGGATGATTGAAACCGGCGGCGTGGGCGTCGCCGGAGAAGGCATGAAGAATAAGGATGGCGTTGTCTTTGGCCGGGCTCGACTTGCCGTAGGTTTCGTAAGCCAGCGTGATGGGGCCAAAATTCCGTCCGCATTCGAGGGGCAATTCGTTGGGAGACTCCGCGAACGTGAAGGATTGAGTATTAACGATTCCAACCGAACCTGTGTCGTCCATCGGAAATAAGCTCTCAGCAATCAGCTTTCAGCAGTTAGTAAACGGAAGCTGGGATTTGGGGAAGATCAAATCCCAGCCCCGAATACTTGATACCTGGCATCTGGCGCCCGCTACTTTTGCGATGCGGCAAGCGCCTGATCCATATCTTCCAAAATGTCTTCAATGGTTTCAATACCAACCGACAGCCGTATGAAATCCTCGGTCACTCCCGTGGCCTCCTGCTCCTGCCGGCTCAACTGTTGATGAGTGGTGCTGGCGGGGTGGATGACCAGGGTCTTGGCGTCGCCGAGATTGGCCAGATGCGAGAGCAAGTGGATGGA
>CAYTMD010000216.1:0-10064 GCA_964438685.1 uncultured Acidobacteriota bacterium | reverse complement strand
CCCACGGCTTACGCCGTGGGCTACGGTCTTCCGGCCCTCCGGGCCTGGGAGGAGACCACATCAATTCAGGCGGAAGCTTTAAGTTAACACTTATGGGGCAACGCCCCCGGCTATTAGATTGCACCCTTGCAGGGCTTGGCGGGTTCTGACCTGTTTCCGCAGCCTGCAAAAGCCCGGCGATACAGCAGAGACCACGTGCAACGATTACCTGTATTCGCGGCAGCCGTTATTGAACGAAACTTATGAAGACACCCTCTTCTGATCGCACTGCATTGTTGGCTCTGGTGGAGCGCTTCCCGTGCCAGCGAGTCGTTATGCTGGGAGACCTTGTCGCCGATGAGTCCGTCTACGGCGAAATCGTGAGGGTTTCGCGCGAGGCGCCGGTGCTCATCCTGAAGGAGCGCGAGAGGCAAATACTGCCGGGCGGTGGCGCCAATGCGGCGAACAACATGGCGGCTCTCGGCGCTCGCGTCACTCCCGTGGGAGTGGTTGGGGACGATGACGCCGGCGACGCGTTGATCCACTATTTCCGTGAAAGGCAAATTTCCACGCGGCGCATTGTCCGGGTGCGAAACCACCTCACGCCCACGAAGACGCGAATACTGGGAGGGCTTTCGCACTGGCAGCGCCAACAGATCGTGCGGATCGACCGGGAACCAGCCCACCCTCTGGCTGCGGCTGTGCGGACCCGCTTGACCCGCGCAACGGCGGCCTTGCTTGAATCCTCCACGGGCGTGCTGGTTGCGGATTACGGTTACCACACGACCAACGCCCAAGAGGTGGATTTCCTCCGCCAGCGCGCGCGCGGCAAAGCACTGCCCATCACCATCGATTCCCGCTACGATCTTCTGACGTATAAGAACCTTACCGCGGCCACGCCGAATGAACCTGAGATCGAGGCGGCGTTTGGCCAATCGATTGGGCATGATTTGGAGCGTCTCCACACTTTGGGAAGAAGATTCCTCCGCCGCCAGGGGCTCCAGGCATTGCTGGTGACGCGGGGACGCGATGGCATGGCCCTGTTCGAACTGGGCCGGAAGCCCCGCCATCTCGCCATCTATGGGTCAGACCAGGCCGTCGACGTTACCGGTGCGGGCGACACGGTCATTGCGGCGTTCACGCTTGCGCTTGCCGCCGGAGCGACCTTTGTCCAAGCCGCCGTCATCGCCAACTACGCCGGAGGGATCGTGGTGATGAAGCGTGGCACCGCCACCGTTTCTCTCGCCGAAATCACGGAGGCAATTCGCAACGCATGAGTTCTACCCTGGTCCCACGTAAAGAAGTGCGCGCGCTTGGCGATCGGCTGCGAAAGGAAGGCCGCCGCATCGTCTTTGCCAACGGTTGCTTTGATATTCTCCATGTCGGCCACGTCCGTTATCTTGAGCAGGCACGGCAGTGCGGGGATGTGCTGGTGGTGGGTGTGAACAGCGATCGCGCCGTCGCCGCGTTGAAAGGCGAGGGACGCCCGGTTATCCCCGCGGAGGGCCGCGCGGAATTGGTGGCGGCGCTTGAGTCCGTGAATTACGTCGTGATCTTTGATGAGCTGACCGCGACGGAAATGCTGCTTGATCTTCGCCCCAACGTGCATTGCAAGGGTACCGACTATTCCGAGGATACGGTCCCCGAACGGGAAATCGTAAAAAGTTTCGGAGGGTCGGTGCGAATTGTGGGCGACCCCAAGAATCATTCCACGCGGGAGCTTCTAACGGAGATTTCCCGCCGGGCACAAGGAGATTAGCGCCGCCTCCTTGGGCGCCAAAGCATGACTCAGGTGGAGAGGATGACGCATCCGGCGCGGCAATTCCTGGTTGTTCGCCTCAGTTCCATCGGTGACATCGTACACGCGCTGCCCGCGGCGGCAGCGTTGGCGGAAACGTATCCCCAGGCGCGAATTGACTGGGTGGTGGAGAAACGCCACGCGGTGCTGCTGAAGGGAAACCCACATCTTCACCGCGTCGTGGAACTCGACACCCTGAATTGGCGCAGAAATTTGATATCCTCCACAACCTGGCGCGAAGTCCACAAGAATGTCGGCGCCCTTCGCGACGAAGTTTATGATGCTGCCATCGACTTCCAGGGGCTGTGGAAGTCCGCCGTGGTGGCACGCCTCAGCCATGCCCGCGAGCGCATTGGATTTGCCAAACGCTGGATGCGCGAGCCCAGCGCTAGGGTTTTCTACACCCAGCAGGTTTCACCACGCGAGCACGTCCATGTGGTGGAAGAGAACATGGCGCTGGTCGAACACCTGGGGGCTCACGCGCATCATTGGCAGTTTCCCCTGCCGCGCACCCGGGAAGACGACGCTTACGTGGAAGGGCAACTTGCAGGAATGGATGCTGAAAACTTCATCATCGTGAATCCCGGCGGTGGCTGGCGCTCGAAATGCTGGTCACCCGAAAATTACGCAACTTTGGTCCGGCATCTGGAAGATTCCCGGCAGGAGCAAATTCTCCTGACCGGTTCCCCCTCGGAAGTGCCAGTGATCACTGGAATTCTGGAAGGCGCCGGCGCCCAACGCGCGCGCTACATACCCACCACGCTTGTGCAGTTCATCGCCCTGGCACGGCGCGCCCGGCTTTTTATTGGCGGCGACACCGGTCCCTTGCACCTGGCGGCTGCCGTGGGCGCGCCGATCGTTGGCATTTACGGGCCCACTGACCCCGTGCGCAACGGCCCGTTTGCGGCTGATGACATTGCCCTCTCCAACCAGGGCCCGATCAACCACACGCGCCGCGGCTCGAACCCGGCGTACCTGCCGGGGATTTCCGTGGAATCGGTTTTGGCTGCCGCCGAACAACGGTTAGCGAGGGCGCATGAATAGTGCCTATGCTGCGTGGGCCGCGCGCTGGCGTGTTCCGCTGGGCTTCCTGCTCGGCGTCGCTTACCTGGTTTTTTCCCGGCCCACGGTGAAGCTCCTTATCGCCGGTGGCGCCGTGGCTGCGGCGGGGGTGGCGGTTCGCGCTTATGCCGCCGGGCATCTTTTCAAGAACCAGACCCTGGCCATGAACGGTCCCTACGCCTGTACACGCAATCCCCTTTATTTCGGAAGCTCCCTGATGGGCGCGGGATTCGCCATCGCCGGAGGCAACTGGATCCTGGCGCTGGCCTGCGTGGCTCTATTCGCAACAATATACTGGCCGGTCATCCTCCGCGAGGAAGAATACTTGCGCCGCGAGTTCGGTGAGGTTTACGATCATTATGCTCAGCGTGTACCCCTCTTCCTCCCAAGCCTTCGAAAGCCTGGGGGCAGTGAGAAGTTTCAGTGGAAGCAGTACCGTAAAAACCATGAGTACGAGGCATTTCTGGGTTATCTTGCCGTCATGATTTTTCTGGTGTTCAAAGTCCGCCTCCGCTAAATTGTGCAAGGCTGCTTTTGTAAGGCGCTCCGCGTCTAACTGAATTATGACTATTCCCAAGTTCCGGCTGGTTTCGGCGTTGCTGATCGTGCTCCTGCTCATCGCTCCCGTGGCAGGCAACGCGCAGAATTCCCGCGACCCATTCACTCCCGGCGAGGTGTTGACCTACGACGTGATGTGGACGGTTTTCCGGGCCGGCGAGGTAACCGCCACTCTGCGCACCGGCAGCGTAGCAAAGCACGACATTTACGAGGTCACCGCCACCGCGCGGGCGCAAGGATTTGTCTCCCTACTCTTTGATGTCGATAACGTGTTCCGTGCCACCTCCAGCCCGCAAACCCTGTGCTCCGAAAAGATTGTCAAGAAGGTGAACGAGGGCAAGCGCCACAAAGACACGCAAATCGCATTTGACTACGACCGAAAGCTTGCCCTGCTCGATGAGCGCGACTTGAGCCAGCCCGGAACGCCGCCCAAGCACGCCGAAAACGAAATACCTCCCTGCGTCGAAGATGTCGTAACCGCCTTCTATTATCTCCGCCGGCAACACCTGCAAATCGGCCACAACATCGAGTTGCCGGTGAATGATGGGAATAAAACCCAGCGCGTCATCGTGGAAGTGCAGGCACGCGAAAAGGTGCAGACGCCCATGGGGACGATTGACGCCTTCCGCGTCGAACCCAAGGTCTTCAACGGCCTCCTCAAGAGAAAAGGGCGCATGCTGATCTGGTTCAGCGCTGACGATCGGCAACTGCCCCTGCGCATCAAAGCGATGATCTCGGTGGGCTCCATCACCGGCACATTGCGGTCCACGACCCGCGTCAATCCCAAAGCTCCGCCTCCCAAACCCTGAGTCTCCATTCGTCCTAAGAGTAGGAACGCCCCTAGCAAGAAGTGCGGAAATCGAGTATAAGCTAACGTCGAGGCCGCATCGTTGCGCGGGATCATCACCGCGCGACCGGAACCGGCCTTTTGCAAAAATGCCGAGCATACAGTCAACGGGAAAAAGGGAGAGCATTCATCGACGGTGGGTGGAAGCGCGCCGTGTACTGAACCAGGCCTTGCTCAGTTTTCTGGACGAAGACTCGCTGATGATTTCGGCATCCATCGCCTACCACAGCCTCCTGGCCATTTTCCCACTGCTGCTTTTGTTGTTGGGGTTGAGCGGGCTCTACATTCGACGCTTCGAATTGTCGGGAAATCTCTCCGTAGTCCTCCAGCGTTACCTGCCGGTCCGGACCGATATCATCATGCAGAACCTGGTCGGCATCAGTCGGGCTTACGGAAGAATTGGCCTCCTCTCATTCCTCCTTCTTCTGTGGAGTTCCTCCGGTGTATTCGTGCCCGTGGAAAAGGCCCTGAATCGTGCCTGGGAAGTTGGGGAGGCGCGCTCTTGGTGGAAGAGCAGGATGGTAGCTTTGGAGATGGCCTTCGTGGTGGGCTGCCTGATCCTGATCGCAGCGTCGTTTGTCGGCGTGGAAATCCTGTTCCGCAAACGGCTGGACATCCTACTGGGCCCGTCCATGCACCCTCTGGTCGTATTTCTTTATCACGTTCTAACGGCCATGAGCTCCTTCGCGGTGGCGCTTTTGACCTTCGAGATACTTTTCGAGCGGCTCCCCAATCGCCCCATGCGCCTTCGACAGGCTTTTCCCGGGGCTTTATTGACGGCCATCCTTTGGGAGGCAGCTCGCTTGCTATTTACCGTCTTCCTTCCCTTCTTCAACTACCGCCAGGTTTACGGGTCAATTGGCGTCATGGTATCGCTGATGACCTGGGCCTATATATCCTCAGCCGTCATGCTTTTCGGAGCCCAGGTCTCGCGCACCCTTTACGGGTCCTTGAAGATCAACAATGAGCCCACCACGGGCAAGGACATTCCCATCTCCACCCTCAAATCCCTGGGAAGATAGCTGTCGACGCCGCCAGGCACTTTATCGATTGGCAAATTCAATGCGGCCCTTCTACTCCCAACCACGACTTCCCTAACAGGATCACACCATGGCTGGTAGGCGCGACGTTGGCTGCTTTGGAAGGCGGAAGCGAGACGTCCGTCTTCAAGTAAAGCGGGGCGCCCGGTTTCCAGATGTCTTTCCCATCTTTTCCAATCGCCAGCCAGTAGTCCGCGTAAGCGTCCACATGCCAATTCCAGGGGTCAATAGCCAATGGCTGCCGGCTCTCATCGTGACTGGGGAGAAGCTCCACGGAATGAACATCCAGCCCCACCTTGCCGTCCACAAACTGAAATCGCACATCGTACTCGCCCGGTCCCGAAGCCAAACCCGTGACCTCTCCCCACAACGGAGTGCGTGCTCCAATGGCAAGGTCCTCTGTCTTCCATTCGAGAACCGGCCGCAAACGATAGTCGGGGTGCGGATCCTTGATGCCAAGATCCCGGCCAATCTCCCAGGCGGCACTGGCCACGGCGTAGGCAAAATCAACGGTGTCGCGCAGGCGTGAAGGAAGGGCATCCTGCGGCAACGGGTTCACCTTCGTGCCCCATTGGTAAACGGAATTCGTCAGCACCCGCGCGGCATCGTCGATTTTGGCGAGCGCTGCCGTGGCCGCTGCGATCTTTCTCTCCTGGGCAAGATTACGCGCGTCGGAAAGCTCCACCAGCCCGTCGAGTAAGTTCAGAGTGCCGAGAACGCTCCGGGATTCCTCCACCATCAACTCGTTCCCTTCCGCTTCCGCGAGCTTCAGTGCCTGGCCGGCTAAAGCCATGCGCGCCTGGAAATATTGGCGATTGGGAAATTCCGCCAGGTAGCCGTGCCCAAATTGCAGCTGTACCAAATCCTTGAGCTGGTGTGAGCTACGGTATTGCTTGTCGTCGAACAGCGCCGCGCCAGGGAGAATCAGACGTTGGATTGCCCTGCCCCCAGCCAGGTCCCATCCCACATCACCCATCATGACTGCCCATTCGGCGAAGCGTTCGGGATGGGCAATTCCGGCCTTCTGCGCGTACACTTCTGAAAACTCCCGCGGGCTGCGGCCCCGGCTATTCCACCCCCACTCGGCCGCCGCCGTAATGTTGAATTCATAGTAGCGGTTTGAGGGCGTGGCATACCCAAACACCCCGCTGAGCCGCTTATCGGCAAACTCCTGCATTCGCGCCTGCATGAACTGCGGGCTGGTAAAAGGAAAGACGGTGCGCCAGGAACTGGTGAATTGAGGGTAGACGCCTAGCCAATGACCGGACCGCGAAAACTTCTCCAGGAGCGGATAAATCATGGGGCGGTGGGAACTGTCGTACGTCCTCGCTCCATCGTAGTAGACGATCCTGGTTTCGGGGGAGGCTGCCGCCAGGACCTTGTCATTCACATCATAGCTGCCCTGTGTGGTGAGTATTTGCAGGGTGGCGCCGGGCATCCCGCGGCGAGCCTTCTCAAACGCGTCCTGAATGCCTTTAACCTCGGTCCCATACGGCTCTCGGCCTTTGCAAAGCTCGCAATAGCACGGTGAAGTCAATTCCGAAACCCAGATGTTGATTTCCTTCACTCCCCGCGTCGCCAGCATTTGCCGCATCCACGTGGCAAGAATTTCGATGGTCTTGGGTTTGGAAAAGCAGACCCCGGGCTCATAGTCCAAGGGCAGAGGTTTGGTGGGGTCGGGGGTGGAAGCAATATCAGGGTGGTATCGGAAAAGCCCCGTGCTGGAGAGCTGCTCCATGTGCCAGATGATCGGTACATAGCTGATCCCCAACGCGGTGGCGCTGTCCACGGCCTTCTGGTCCAGGTTTGATTGCGGCGTGCCGTCGGAACTGAAGCCCAGGTGAGGTTGAATTTCAATCACATTGAACTTGCGATCTGCCATCCAGTGCAAGTCCGGGAAGTTGTCACCACCAAACCATTCGCCGCGCTCGGCGAGGTCGGGCCAATCGAGAAGCGTGATTTGGGGGAACTCAATACCAGTACCCGGATGGGAGGGAACGGATATCAACTGGGCAAGCGTTTGAGCCGCGTAAAGAAGCCCCAGAGGGGTGTTGGCCGCCAGCAGTAGGCCGCTAAACTTTCCGCCTGCTTCCATTGATTGCAGGGCGTAAGCCTGATCACGATTGGGGACGCCAGCGAGCTTCGCGCGAAGCTCCGCCGGGCAGTGCATTCCGTCCGCCGTAAGAACCAGCCGGATTTCAAAACCCTTCTGGCCTTGCGCAAAGGGCCGAAGCGTGTCCGCCGCGGTCCTCAGAACCGGTTCCTCCGAAGGCGGGAGCGCCAACGCTACGTCACCTGGCGATACGGTTCTGCTGCCGGAGATCTTAAGTTGCTTGGGCAGAGGGATAACACGGCGCGACCACTTCTGAAGCGATGCGTCTTCCCCCTTCGCAAGCCCAGCGGCAATCATCGCCACCATCAACAAACTCACTGCCCATCGTTGCACCATTGGTATGTCTCCCTGGAATTTGGACTCACGGCCATCTGCTCCCCGCTGGGGACGAAGGTGAATTGCCGTAGGTGAAATCTACGGCCCGGACTTTCTGCATTGTGTCGTGCGCTAACTCCCACGCCGGAAACCACCCCCGGCGCGAGCGCGCCGCCCCTCCTGATTCAGGAGGGGAGCATTAACGGCTCCCCTTCTCAGATGAGGAGGGGTGGCGCCCCTGGCGACGGGGTGGTGCTGAGCAGGGAACGTGAAAACTCGAGTACGTTGGTCTCACCTACGGCTACTCATGTTCTTCCCCTTCGGGGAATAAGCTCGCGCCCATCTCACACCCGACTGGCGCAACTCTGCTGCTCATCCCTGTCGCTCACCCTATCGCAGAGTTTAACCCCGTGCCATCCAGGCAAAGATTGGATGATCGCCGCTGTAACAGCATATTTTCAAAACTTCGAAGGCCTCAACACCGCGCGCCAAAGACTAGCACGTGAGCTAACCGGAGGCGACAAGAATCGTGTACGCGTTGACACTTGAAAACCTCCGCCGGGCTCGTTACTCTGATCGTTGTGTTTTGGTCATGGCAACCTGCCCTACGGGATCCCTTCGCTTCCTTGGCAGTGAAACCCGCACCGATTCGTGACCGCTCACGCATTGATACCTTCATCGAAAGGGATACGTTTATGAATCCAGCCCGGCCGATCCTTCGAGTTACCAGGTACGCCTTCATTGCTCTTTTCCTTGCCAGTTCCGCCTTGGCGGTGCAAACCTCCACTCAGGTGGAGCAGTTACGCTGCGAGTATCGGGTGAATCCCCTGGGGGTCGATGTGCCCGCGCCCAGGCTGAGTTGGATCATGGGTACTTCGGAAATCAGCCGACGCGGAGCGCGGCAGACCTCCTACCGCGTTCTGGTGGCTTCCAGCGTGTACTACCTGATGAAGGATCGCGGCGACCTCTGGGATTCTGGCCGCGTTAAATCCGATCAGTCCAATCAATTGGCATACGCCGGCAGACCGCTGAAATCATCGCAGAAGGCGTTTTGGAAGGTTCGCATCTGGGATGAGCACGAACAGCCTTCGCCATGGAGCAGGCCGGCATTGTGGACCATGGGAGTGCTCCACGATGCCGATTGGCACGCCGAATGGATCAGCGCCAAAGAAGCGATGGCGGAAAGCCAACCGTTTGCGGGAATACACGTCATGGGCCGGGCGCTGCCCGAGCCTTACTCCACGGCTCCCCGCCCCGCTTATCCCACCATGATGTTGCGCCGTGAGTTCGAGGTGAAACAACGCCTTGAGCGGGCCGTTGTGAGCCTCTGCGGCCTGGGCCAATTCGAATTGACCATCAACGGACAGCGCGTCAGCGACGACCTGCTTGCGCCCGGTTGGACGAAATACGACAAGACGGTGCTCTATAACACCTACGATGTGACGCCGCTGCTACAACCCGGCCATAATGCCATCGGCGTGCTGCTCGGCAATGGAATGTACAACGTCCGGGGCGGGCGCTACGCGAAATTCATTGGCTCTTTTGGAGGTCTCAGGGCCATCGGCCAGTTGCGTTTGGAATACGCTGGCGGCGGAGTTGACGTTGTAGGCACGGACAGTACGTGGCGCGTTCATCCCGGGCCCATCACGTTCTCCTGCGTCTATGGCGGCGAGGACTACGATGCGCGGCTGGAGCCAAAAGGCTGGAACCAACCGGGCTTTGACGAAGCTTCCTGGCAACATGCGGATGTGGTAAGTGGCCCCGGAGGAAAATTGCGCGGGCTCTCCTGCGCCGCTCCGCCCATTCGTGCATTTGAAAGTTTGAAACCTGTACACATCAATCCGCTGGGTACGGGCGCGAAGATCTACGACATGGGCCAGAACGTTTCGCTGATGCCGAGGATTCGTGTAAAAGGCCCCGCCGGATCGGTGGTCCGCATTACGCCAGCGGAACTGCTGAAGCCCGACGGCACGCTGGACCGCCATTCCAGCGGCGGCGCTGAGGCTTATTGGCAATACACGCTGACCGGCGAAGGCGAGGAGGAGTGGTTCCCCAAGTTCTTCTACCACGGCAGCCGCTATCTTCAGGTGGAATGCACCGCGCCCGCCGGCAAGGATCTGCCCGTCGTGGAGTCGCTGGAAGGCGTCGTCGTGCATTCGGCTTCCGACGCGGTGGGTGAATTCTCCTGCTCCAACGAACTCTTCAATCGCATTCGCACGCTGGTGCGCTGGGCACAGGTCAGCAACATGATGAGCGTGCTTACCGATTGCCCGCATCGCGAACGCCTCGGCTGGCTGGAGCAATATCATCTGAACGGCCCGTCGCTGCGCTATGAATTTGACCTGGCAGCGC
>CAYTMD010000215.1:0-10107 GCA_964438685.1 uncultured Acidobacteriota bacterium | reverse complement strand
AGTCGCGATGCGGTCCTCTGCAGCGTGTTGAATCCCCTGCTCCATCAGCCCGCCCTGCATTGCTCCGAAGAAAGGCAGCGCGCGGTAATAGGCCAAATTACACAAAAAGTAGATCACGCAGACCGTGGTGGTTCCGAGGAAGAGCGACAGCGGAAGGTTACGTTTGGGATTGACCACTTCGCTGCCCGTGAAAGTGACGTTGTTCCAAGCGTCGGAAGAAAACAGCGGCCCCACGAGCGCCACGGAAACCAACGTCAGCGTGGTCAAGTCCCAATGCGCACCCTGCCAGAACGTCTGCGTTGAGGACGCCGGCACAGGATGGCCAAACGCCCACCAAATGCCAAGGACCACGACTCCAAAGAGGGCTCCGACCTTTAGAACCGTGAACACATTTTGAATTCCGGCGCCAACCCGCAACCCAAAAATATTCAGGACGCTCAGGAAAAACAACACCACGATGGCCACGAGCTGTAACGACGATACGGTAAGCGCAATGGAGTGGTGGAAGAACGGGACAGTCCCGAAATTAAGCAAAATGGTTTTGGCTGAAACCCATGGAACAAACACACCCAGAAATTTACCAAAAGCGACGGCGACGGCCGCCACGGTGCCGGTTTGAATCACCAGGAAGAGCGTCCAACCGTACAGGAAACCAAAGAGAGGGCCAAAGGCTTCACGCAGGTAAACATACTGGCCACCCGCCTTCGGCATCATACCAGCCAGTTCCCCATAGCTGATGGCCGCAATGACAGTCATCAATCCACTGATAATCCAGGTGAGAAAAAATAGGCCTGGGGACCGCACCTGACGGCTGATGTCAGCGGCCACAATGAAGACTCCGGAACCAATCATGGAGCCCATGACCAGAGTGGTGGAATCAAACAGGCCAAGACTCTTTACCAGCCCGGGTTGCGAATCAGCGGTAATTTGAGGATTTCCCATAACGAATTAGGTGCGGGATTCTCGAAAGGGTAAAGTGTAAAGGGTAAAGAGTGAATACCTCCGCATTTTATCCCTTACCCTTTACACTTTACCCTTCAAAGCTCCTAGCCCCTGACACCTTTTCTAGAAACTCTTCGGCGCGGCGGGTGATGTCCGGTGCGCCCACCAAACCGCGAATAACCGCCACCGAATCAGCCCCGGCCTCAATAACAGCGCGGGCGTTTTCCAGGGTTATTCCTCCGATGGCCACCAGCGGCTTGCGCGTTGCCTGCCGCGCTCTACGGAGCCCATCGAGGCCCACCACAGGGCCCGGATTCTTCTTGCTGACGGTCGGAAAGATAGGACCGAAAGCGACGTAATCCGCCGTGGAACTATCCGCGTCCCACACCTGCGCCAGCACGTGCGTGGAATAACCTATTATCTTAGCAGAACCCAAAAGTGCCCGGGCGGATGCTACCGGCAAGTCATCCTGCCCCACGTGCACCCCATCGGCATCCACGGCGAGAGCTACATCAGCGCGGTCATTAACAATGAAAATCCCCCCTGCATTACGCACGCACTCACCTACGCGCAGGGCGCTTTCGCAAAACTCCCCCGAAGACGCAGGCTTATCTCGAATTTGAATGAGCTGGACGCCCGCGGCCAAGAGAGCCGCCGCGACATCAATTGGCGAGCGGCCATCGGTTTGAGCAGGGTCGATTATGGCGTAGAGACGGGGAAGTACAAGAGGGTCTGTTGATTGGGTGATTGGGTGATCGGGTGAATGAGTCATCGGGCCATCGGGCCATCGAATGCAATGACCCAACGAATCACTGAATCAGTGATTCCTGCTCCCTCTGCGTCTCCGCGTCCCGGCGGTTCACTGATTGTCGCCATTACGCGCGAATCGGCTCAAGAAATGGGTGTCGAAATTCCCCGCCTGGAAGTCCGGGTCGGCCATAATCTTTTGATGAACGGGAATAGATGTGGAGATACCCTCGATGATAAACATTTCAAGGGCCCGGCTCATGCGGCGGATGGCTTCATGACGGTCTTTGCCGTGAACGATGAGCTTGGCAATCAGGGAATCGTAATAGGGCGGGATCACCGATTCGGCATAAGCGGCGGTATCAACGCGCACGCCGGTTCCGCCGGGTTCGTGGAATACGGTTATTTTCCCCGCTGAAGGAGCAAAGGTTTGCGGATTCTCCGCGCAAATACGGCACTCAATGGCATGACCACGCAACGCAATAGTCTCGCCTTTAAAAGGCACATCGCCGCCCGCCGCAATCATGATTTGATGTTTTACCAGATCCAATCCCGTCACGAATTCTGTAACGGGATGTTCAACCTGAATCCGCGTGTTCATTTCCAGGAAGTAGAGATTCCGCTTCTCGTCCATCAGCAACTCAACCGTGCCGGCGCTGGTGTAACCTATTTCCTGAAGCGCCTCGACGATCTGATGGCCGACGCGCACGCGGGTCTCCTGGTCAATTTGCGTGGAGGGGGATTCCTCGACAAGCTTCTGATGCCGGCGCTGAATGGTGCATTCGCGCTCGCCCAGATGGACCACCCTTCCGTGACTGTCCCCCATCACTTGAAACTCGATATGCCGGGGTGAGGAAACGTATTTCTCCAGATAGATATCGGGAGTTCCAAAGGATGCGGCCGCCTCATTTTGCGCCGTCCGCAGCAAATGGGGCAGTTCCTCCGCCGAGGGGACAATCCGCATTCCCCGGCCGCCGCCACCTGCCGCGGCCTTGACCATAACCGGGTAGCCAATACACTCTGCTTCCCTCAATGCAGCTTCTTCCGACGAAATGACTTCTGAGCCAGCCAGGATCGGAAGGCCCAATTCTTTCATTCGGGCGCGGGCTCGAAGCTTGTCGCCCATGAGGCTGATGACTTCCGGGCGCGGGCCAATGTAAGTAAGATTGGAAGCCTCGCAAACTTCGGCAAAATAGGCGCTCTCCGCCAGGAATCCGTAGCCGGGATGGATGGCTTCCGCGCCGGTAATTTCCGCTGCGGATATTATGCTAGCTACGTTCAAGTAACTGTCAGCGCTGCGCGGCGGCCCGATGCAGACGGCCTCATCAGCAAAACGCACGTGCAAAGAGTTGCGGTCGGCTTCCGAATACACTGCGACGGTGGGGATATCCAATTCCTTGCAGGCGCAAATCACCCGCAATGCAATTTCGCCACGATTCGCTACCAGGATTTTCTTGAACATGTATAGAAATTTTGAGATTGAGAGAATAGAAGCTAGGCGGCGCTTTTCATTATTCTAACTCCTGACTTCCGGCTCCTGACTCCTGGATTCTACTTCTTCCTCGCTGGTTCAATAGCAAACAGGGATTGCCCGTATTCCACCGGCTGGCCGTTTTCAACATAGGTGCGAACAATCTTCCCAGTGACTTCCGCTTCCAGTTCGTTCATGAGCTTCATGGCTTCAATGATGCAAATCACCTGACCAACCTGCACCGTGTCGCCAGCCTGAGCAAAAGGGGGCGCGTTGGGAGCAGGTGAAGAGTAGAAGGTTCCCACGATTGGTGATTTCATCACAAATAGGCCCTCGGTGGAATCTGCCGCCGTTTCGGGCGCCGCCGGGGAGGATGTGGGGGCGGCCGTCGTCACTTGGGCGGGAGGAGCCGAAGGTGAGGCACCCACGACGGGGGCGACCGCAGGGGCAATAACATACCCGTTGGCATTTCCGGTATCTCCGAAGTGAGCCTGCCCACGCCGGACGCGAATCTTTACCCCCTGCTGCTCCATTTCAAATTCAGTGATTTCCTTTCCCGCCAGGAGGTCCAGCAACTGCTGGATGTCATCCAAGTTCCAGATCCGTCCCGGTTCGGGAGGATTGCCTTTTGAATTCTTACCGGGCATTCGTTTGCTCCCTTGCCTCCGACATTTGCACTCTCCACCCTGTAGCACCGGCATCCTGCCGGCAAATGCCCCGATGCATCGGGGCGCCACTTTGCCCAACCAATTACCAGTCTCACCGCTAACTGATCACCCAGCATTCTTTCGATGCGGGGGTAAGAACCTCAGGCCCCTGGGGCCCCACGAGCACGGTATCTTCAATACGAACTCCGCCAAATCCTTCAATGTACACACCAGGCTCTACCGTCACCACCGAGCCTGACCTCAGGCAGGTGGTTTCCCCTTTGCCCAAGCGCGGCCTTTCGTGAATCTCCAGGCCCACACCGTGGCCGGTGCTGTGTGTAAAGTACCGGGCAAGCCGGTGTTTTGCCAAAATACCGCGTGCGGATGAATCCACTTCTCCCGCTGCGGCACCGTCTTCAACCGACCGAATTGCTCCGGATTGGGCTTTCAGTACCGCTGAGTAAAGGTCTCGAACACGGCGATTCGGTTCGCCGAGGAAGACTGTTCGTGTCATGTCAGCGGCGTAACCCGCGAGTATAGCACCTAGGTCGAAGATTACCAACTCACTTTCTTGCAGTGCTTTAGACGAAGGGCGCGCGTGGGGGTAGGCGGAACGCGGTCCGGAGGCCACGATGCTCTCAAAAGCCGCCCCTTCCGCACCTTTCTTTCGCATGCGGTACTCTATTTCCGTGGCCAGGTCCCTTTCAACCACCCCGGGGCGGATATACGGCAGCAACTCGGAAAACGCCTCCGCTGTCACCTTTCCGGCACCACGGATAGCCTCAATCTCCCCGCGATCCTTTACCACACGAAGATCCTCGATTAAATCTCCCGCAGGTTTCATGCTAAGAGTGTTCCCTGTCTCGCTGCGGAGGCATTCGAATTGCGCAAAAGTGAGACTTGCGGCCTCAATGGCCGCATCTCGAATCCCCTCTTTCCTTAACCAGGCTGCCACCCCTTTAAGGATCCCTTTCTTCTCCTCGATGACCTCCCAACCTTCAGCCTGTTCCTGCGCCTGCAGAGTATAACGGGGGTCGACCCAAAGGATTCCTTGCCGTAGGCCCATCAGTGCCATGCCGGCGCTGCCCGTGAACCCCGTCAGGTAGCGAATGTTTACCAGATGGGAGACCAGAATGAGAGGAACGTGGCGGGTTTCCATAAGAGCACGCAGCCGGTCTTGGCGAGCTCGAAAGGGAGATGAGGGAGGTTGATGACTCATGGGTATAGCAAAAAGGGAGGAGACGTATCTCCTCCCTGAAGCTAGCATTCGTTGGACAACCCTTGCAAGATGGAAAAGTTAACCTGGCAGCACTTTTGGTGACACGAAGAACAGCAATTCCTGGTCCTGGTCCGTCGTATTGTTGGTCTTAAACAAATGCCCCAGGACAGGGATCGTCCCCAGCCACGGCACGTAAGTTGCGGACTTGGTCCGGCTGGTCACAGTGATACCCCCAAAGACCACCGTACCACCATCAGGAACCAGCACTGAGGTGGTGGCCTGTTGGGTGTTAATGTTGGGGCCGGCAGTCGTGACCGAGGCGCCGACGGTGGCGTTGGTTACGTCAATGAGCATAAAGATGTTCCCATCATCCGTTACCTGCGGCGTCACCCTGAGTTGCAAGGTAGCATTGTAATACTGAACCGCTATCGTGTTGTTAATGGATGTTTGTATGGGAACCTGAACACCTTGCTGAACCATTCCCTGGACATTATTCTGGGTCACGATCGTGGGACGGGAAATGGTCTTTGCCTGATCGCGCTCCTCCTGTGCCGTGATCACCGCATTGATCAGGTAGCGCGATGAAGCATTGGTAATGGCAATGGCGCCAAAACCAGTACTGGCATTCTGAGGGATGTTCAGGGAGCTATACGGGGCAGTGGTGGCGGGAATCGAAAGGGACGGCGTGATGGACGCCCCGGTGCCCGTCGATCCGCCTACCTGCGTGGGTCCGTTCGCCGTCCCGCGTGCCGTGCCTGACAGCGCCGCACTTAGAGTACGGGTGAAGTTTGCCGAGGCCAGGACCACACGGGCTTCAATCGAGACTTGTTTCGCTTTCCTGTCGAGCTTGGATACAATGTTCTCAATGATCGGCATCTGCGATTGAACATCGGAAATGACCAGCGTGTTGGCACGAGTATCCACCAACACGGTGCCACGGCGGCTAAGAGCTCCGCCTCCCGCCCAGCTTTTGAGCAATGATGCAATATCAGCAGCCTTGGCGTAATTGATGGGCTTGAAGAGCGTTACCAGCGGGGCTGCGTCCATACGGGCAGATGCAAGCTTGGTTTGTCCTTCCTGCTCCGCCGTTAGCGTTTCGATTCTCGCAATTCTCAGGACGTTCCCTTCCAATACCTTGCCCAGGCGATTGTTCTTCAGGACGATGTCCAATGCCTGGTCCCAGGGAACAGAATCCAGCACCAAAGTAACGGCGCCGCCCACATTGGGATCAATGATGATGTTCAATCCGCTGATTTCATGAATCAAGCGGAAAAAGTCCTTCAGATCAACGTCCTTTAAATTCAGCGAAATTGGCTCGCCGGTATAAATGGGCTTGGATTCTTCCACTGGACCAGTGGGGTTGGCGGGAGGCGCTGACTGCGCTTCCAGCATGGAAGGATCCTTGCCAAGACTCAGGGTTTCGGCTGCATGGTTCGCGCGAAGCGCTTCCGGTGTAACGCTGGCTGGAGGCGGAAGTGGAGCCGCCACGGCCTGCCGGGGGGTGGCGATCACGGGCAACGTGCTCTGGACGTCCGGTCTAACGGTGCCGTGCTTTTCCGCGAGAAGAGGAGGCGCCACTTCGGGTTTCCGGTCGATCACCTCCGTAGCGAGAGCAGGTGCAACTACTTTGGGAGCTGCTGTGGGAGGCACTGCGATGGCAGCAACGGTAACAGTCTTGGTCTCTGCAGGCTTCACTTGGGGAACCGGAGTCGTGCCGGCAATGGGGACCGACTTTGTCAACCCGCGCGGGCGCAACTCAATGCGGATACCTGCCGGTGTAGCGTGAACATCAAAGACGGGATCTCCGTTCAGGTCCGCAACCACCCGGACAACCGATGGGTCAGTGGTGCGGAACTGCCCAACGCGAACAGCCTTCAGCACCGCCGTGTCGGCCCGGTAGCTTTTGTGAACGGAGGTATTCTGAGCGCCTTCAATATCCAACACCAAGCGCGAGGGGTTGGGTAATGTCGTCACCCGATAGCTGGCGTTCCGGGAGGTAGAAACATCCACAAAGGTCTCACCCGACTCATGCTTGTCGAGGGACACATTCGAGACGAGTAATGGTCCGCTAGCGGACGCAGGTGGGATGCCGCGCGCTAAGGAGCGCTCTGAAGGCGCAACAGGGGCAGGAGCAGCCGCCGCGCTGACAATTTGGCCCCTTCCAAAGAGCAAGCACAGCTTTGTGCCGTCCTTCTGGGCGACAAAAGGACCGGCTCGCTTCGTGTCCACCTGGATTCGGACGACCGGCTGGCCGGAAGCATCCCGATATGCCAGGATCTTGTAGCCGGAGAATACCGGGTTCACCCACTGTTGGCTGCGGGCAATGCCCTCCGCCTTGGCTCCCGCGAGGTCGATGAAAAGGGTGTCGGGGCTGGCTTGGACGGTCTTATAGGAATACGCCCCGTCCACTCGCAGGACCAGTTCCGTGCCTGTGGGGTTGGCGGAGAGGGTGACCGACTTCAAGGCCGCCACATCTGAAGCCCCCCAAACGCGGCTCGCAGGGGTGATAGCCATCCCCAGCATCAGCCATGTCACCGTCAGCGGAATAAGTGCTTGTCGTCTCATCTTCCTTCTCCCGGGGCCGAACCCAGTCGCTTCACCACTTCACGAGTCGTCACCCGGCCACTAGAGTCGAGGACGTTCTCCTTGAAGTAGACTGCGTCCGGCGTGATCTTGCTGACAACGCCGTTATATACGGATTGGTTCTCGCGTAAGAAATAGGCCCTTCTGGTATCGTTCGTGACCACCGCGATCATTTTGTTTTGGGTTTGCTGCCGCACGACGCCTTCGAGCCTTAACTGCGAAATAAGCAAACCGCGTTCCCCTGGCGGAAGTACCCCGCCGCCTCCCGGCATGGATTCCGAAATCTCGCCATTGAGCACGGCCTTACCCGAGAGTTCGGGGAGCTTGAAGGGGTCACGTTTGCCTGCTGCCAAGAGGGAGCCACCAGACTTGTCACTTGAGCCCTTACGTTGGGCAGAGGCTCTGGCAGATCTTGCCGTGGTTGCTCTTGCCGTTCTCTTCCCGGATGCCTGCGTGGCCCTGGCGCTTTGCCCGGAACCCTTCGGGGTTTGCTGATCTGCCCAACCCGGCGCGATCCCCAAACCCACGGCGAGAACCGCTAAGAGCAAGTGCCGCGTTGCCTGAAACCATCGAGTGTGTTGAAACCTATGCTTAGCCATTGTCCTCATCCTGCTCACTATTTCTTTTTAGGAGGTGGTGGCGCCGCCGCCGTCAGGGGTTTATTGTAATAAGTCGTCAGCACGCAATTCGCCCCAACCGTCTCTGTGGTAGCTACTTTGTATGCCCCCATGCCGCCACCCTCGGGAGTACCAAGAGAGAGGCCCGAAACACTCATAATCCTCTGTTCACGCGCGAGTCGGTCAAAAAAGCTCAGCAGACTGTAATAGGTTCCGTCCAAGCGCACGACGAAAGGCATTTCCACATAGAAGTCCTTCACCACCGCAGGCTTGGGAATAAGGGTCCGGATCTGGGTACTGGTACTTGCACCATCTGCAAACACCGTTTTCATGAACTCATCCGTGGCCTGTTCGTCGGGAACGATGGAACGGAGCGTTTCCAACTGGCTTTCCAATTGCTTAATTCGATTTAGATACTCAGTTTGCTGTTGCTTGAAGGCTTCATTCTTGTCGTTTTCCGCCTTGAGCTTCTTCACTTCCCTGTCCAATCCGTCCTTCTGGTCGCTCAAGGGTAAGACGCAGTACCAGAATATGCCGCCCGCCAAGGCGACAGCCACCGTCACCAAAATAGCTCCTTGGATGGGAGCCGGAATATCATTAAAGGACTTGGCCATCTTCTTAACCCTCTCCTACAGCGATCTTTGGGGCCCTTTAAGCTGTGTGGCTACACCTTGTGGTGCGCTAGGTGCGCCGGGGGCCACCGCCGGTCCGCCAGTGCCAGCCGGGGCGCTAGGCACCTCGGGCGCGCTTCCCGCCGTGGGGGAGATTCCACCCGTGGGCGATTTGAACTGGCAACTCACCTGAAACTTGTAAGTCACCCGGTCGTGCTGGTCATCCTGGTAGAACTGTTCCAATTGCACATCTTGAAAGGACCCGGATTTCTTCAGAAAGGCCAGCAGGTTCGCCATGGAATCGACCGTGTTTGACTGCCCCCTGAGTTGCACCCGGTCGCCCGTGGGATTCATTGTGTAAAGATAAATGTCGTTGGTTTTGCTTACGATGCTTCCCAAAGCGCTCATCAATTCGACGGGGCCGACGCGGCTGTTCTGCAGCGCCTGAATGGTATTAATGCGGGTCTCGAGGTCACTCAGATGTTGTTGGTACCTTTCATTCTGGGCCTTCACCGCCGCTAATTCCGTCTGGCGGACCTTTTCCTGGCTCCGCTTCTTCTCGAGATCCGCGATCTGGTTGGTCCAGATCTTGTAAATGACCCCGACTACCCCGAAGCATATGACCATCGCCGCCACAAACATGAAGATCTGAGTGGCCTTCGGCGCCGGTGGTCCTCCCGCCGAAATGACCTTGGTCGGAGGCGGTGCGACTCCTAGCAGGTTGATCTTAATCATGGCTAGTCAAAGCTCCTCAAAGCCAGCCCCACCGCAACACTCATACGGGGAGCAATTTCTTCCACGTAACCCACATCAAATTTCTTGCTATCCACCATGATCCTTTGAAACGGATTGATGATTTCCACGGGAATGCTGAATTCCGCTTTGAGCTGATCCACAAGACCGTCAATCTTGGCGGTCCCGCCGGATACATAGATGTGCTGAATGTTTTCGGTCGACGTGGTCTGCCGGAAAAAGTCGAATGTCTTTTGGATTTCCAGCATCAGGATTTCGGTCACCGACCGCAGATGGGGAATTTTCTGCTCCTGCGTTACGTTGGGGACCTCAAATCCCTGCTTGAGCCTTTCCGCATCCTCGTAGCTCAAGTCGAGTTCCTTTTGCAATGTGTCGGTGTACTGGTTCCCACCCACCGATACATCGCGGGTAAACAGCGGATTGCCTCCCCGCCCGATCACGATGTTCATGATGCTGGCGCCGATATTGAGCAGCGCCGCCATCTGGTCGGGAGGTACTGTATAGTTCGCCTCAAATG
>CAYTMD010000214.1:0-10236 GCA_964438685.1 uncultured Acidobacteriota bacterium | reverse complement strand
GGACTTTGTTTTCGAAATTCGGAAGGCCAGGTTCGAAATGTTCCTTCCCGAACCCCGAACCCCGAACCCCTAATCCCGCGCCCTCAAAATCGTAGCCAACCAAATAGATCGCATGCCCGCCCCAGCTTCCTGGTTCATCATCGGGGCCGGGATTGGCCGGCACGTCCCAAACATCCTGATTCTGAGCGGCGAGCGGAAGCTCCACTCCAATGTAGGCGCCGCCGAAGAGCCAGATGGCGGTGGCAACCTGCGAAATCGGATGATCCGATGATCGGGTGATCGGATGATCGGGTAACCCGGTGGTCTGCAGAGTTGTGCTCTCGCAAGGTCGCGGTCCAAGGGTGGCGTAACTTGACTGTCCAGAAGTGGGCTGTTTTCCGCTGTTCAACCGGTCACCCGATCTCCCGATCTCCCGAATCCTGTAGGTCTATGGAGACGTACGCATCCAACCCATGCCCCGCGAATCCCTGCTGCCGCCAATTGTTCAGGACGTCCAGTTCCACACCACCCTGGTCGGAGGAGGGATCGGCGGGGTTGTAGCCGTCCCACTTCTCGTAGTAAAGCTGCACGGTGCTGTCAGCAACGTCCGCGCCCGAACCGGCATTCAGCGTCCAGGCTTGGATCGCGTGTGCCACGGCGGCAATCGTGCAATCACCCAACTGGTCGTTCAGCATCATTCCCCAGTCCGCCACGCCGCGCGTGTAGTCAACATGGGCCGGAGGAGCGGGCAACGCCGGGGCCAGATACCGCGCCATCTTCAGCGTGCGAGGGTCGTGCCGCCGTGGGAGCTTGCCGAGCTTCATTTGCGAGTGATCAGTCATTGGGTTTTACAGCTTTCAGCGATCAGCTATCAGCGTTCAGCCACTGCTTTCACCGCAGAGGCGCTGAGACGCAGAGACAAGCAAGGGGAAGTAAAGTGCGCCCGCATCCTTCAGGGGATTGCAACTAGCTCTACATCTGGAGAGAGCGGCACCAGGCCCCATTCATCGAATTTGAATCTGAGCTTCTCTGCCTTCATTTTCTTTCTCTGCGGCTCAGCGCCTCTGCGGTTCACTTCAGTTCTTTTCCTGCGAAGGCGCCATCACACTCGGCGTCGCCCGTCCGGGCAGTGACAATCTTGTTGTACTGGGCCTTGAATTCCTTCGCGGTGAACGGCAGCCTGGGAGCGGGATTCGGGATTCGGGTTTCGGGTTTCGGCCCTAACCCCGAATCCCTAACCCCTAGTCCCGAGGCCTGCGGCACCAGGCTGGCAATGTTCGAAAACTCACTGGTGACAAGCTGAAGCACGGCCGCCACCTTGCTCTGCGTGGTGCTGTTCTTGATCCCCGCCGCGGGCATGATTTGGGCAATGTCGGCGTTGGCCGTATTCAGTCCGGCCTGGATCTGTTGCAAAGTGCCGGCGGCCGGCGCGGCCTGGTACTTGTCAAAAAGCGTTATAATAAGGTTGATATCATTCACCGCCTGTGACACCGCCGGGCTGGCTCCTACAATGCTGGTAATGCCTTGCACAATCGGCAAAGCCACCTTGGCAATGCTCTCCGCCTCGCCCACCCACGAAGGTGGCGCGCAGGAGGGGAGAACGGACGAGGCCGCAATTAATGCGATAAGGGTAAGCGTTCGTAGTTTCATGTCATTTTCCTTTTTGAGCTCTCAGCGCTCAGCTTTCAGCTATCAGCTCTGACTGACTGCTTACCGCTAGTTTCGTGCTCACAACTTCGTCGCGTCAGGATAGCGACGGTCAGTGCATATCTGACCGAGGGCACCCCGCTGCGGAAAGCCCACGATCAACCCATCACCGCTTGGCCGTAAGGACCAGACCGGCTGTGGCTGAAAGCTGATCGCTGACCGCCGGACCGGGGTCCATTCCTTTCACATACCACTGAAGGGCTCGGGCATCGTTCAGCAAGTAGAGGTTAACCAACTTAATTATCTCTGCGGAGTAGCTGGGATTTGTGGAATATCCACAATGCTCCGTGTCGTTTGGGGAGGATTTAGGCCCCAGCCGCTCCGCAAACTGCTTCCAATCGTGGCGCACGTCAAAAGCGGGCCGGTAACGCGGCGATCGCAAAAGGAGCGCGTGCGCGGTAAAAGCTTCATCCAAATTGGGGAAGCGCTGGAACTGGGCGAGGATCGTTCTCTTCTGCCCGTTCACGATTTCCCAGGTCTGAACGTCGAAAGCACCGTAGGCTTCGGGCGCCGGTACTGCGGGTTCGGTGCTCGTGATTTGGGATTCGGCGTTCGGGTTTGGTGGCCCAGAGTTGGGAACCCGGGATTCAGCGTCCGGGATTCCGGATTTGAGGTTCGGAATCCGGGATTCGGAATCCGGAGTTTTGGGCGCGGCGTTCGGAATGCCGGATATTGAATCTTGAATTTTGAATCTTGAATCGCCCTTCCCTTCCCCCGTCCCAAAGTGCTCATACTTAATTCCAAACGGGTTGTTGGCGAGGCGGAACAGCACGCTGCTTCCCCACCCCGCCGCCGTGGCGCTCTCCAAAATGGCTTGCGCCAGGGTGATGCAAGCGGGAATCTCATATTCAGTTTGGCTATGTAGCGCCGGCGGAGTGACCCGCAGGAGGAACTGCAGCTGCTGCGTGGTTAAGTGCGGGGAGCCGGCCGAAATTCGCAATTCGCGATTCGGAACTCCGGACGCCAATGGCGGGTAACCGGGTTTCGCATTCCCATTTTCGATTTGCGGGTTTTGTTTAGTGTCAGTTTGCATTCGGGCAGCGGCAGCGTGTGCACCCGCCGCCACCCTCACTCACGCTGATCAGGCGCGAGATAAGCTGGAATAAGTTCGAATTCTCAGGTTTTACCGCCGTCAAGACCGGCGGGCATTCCAATGTCGTCAGAATTCAGTTATCAGTCGTCAGTCACCTGCATCAGTTCTCAATCACTGAGTGGCTTCGTTGTGGCGACGGTCTACGACCACCATCTCGCCCCCCACCAATTGACAGGCGCGGAATGCCACTACGAACCAATCCGCGTGTCGCCACCTGGAGGCGATGGCTTAGCAACTTCATCCCGGGCGTTTCCCTTGAACACTCTCGGATCACGGTCGCTCCGCTTGGGCTGTCGATGACCGAAGGGTCCAATGGCTCGGTGAACAGATGGGCATCCTAGTCTGGCGGCGCAACGACCCAAACCATTGTTTCGCCCCGCCGCCTCCTGCGCCGGCCCAATGCCACGCATGGCGGAAATTGGCTTCCTGAAGATCGCAATACGACTTACCCATGGGAGCATCAACCCGAATCCGGGGCGGGGCCTGAGGGGGGTACTGTCACCGCCAATTTCCCGCGTCCGGCCCTTCTTGCTGCGAGTTGTGGGACCGTCGCTCATCACTTTTACATCGTACAATAACCGATAGGCTATTGTCAAGAAGATTCTGGGCTAGTTTCCTACTGGCAGGAAAGAAAACGAAGATTTCTTAATGAACTTTCCTACCGGTAGGAAATGCGTGTTGGAGGTTCGCCGATTTGCCGTGGCGGGGACAAAGGATCGATGACAGGTTGCCCCTATCTGGGTTTTATTGGCAGTAAAAATATCCTGAGATTCGCGAGCCCGGGTGGTTAAGTTGGCAAAAATATCACGGCGCGGGCGGGTCTGGGCGATTTCGCTGGGGAAAATATCCCGAGGCTCGAGAAGTGCCTGCCGGGCGGGCCGCGCTGCTATAATTTGATCGATTCCTCTCATGCTCGAGTCTCCATGTGTCGATACTCTTCATGTGCCCCAAACGCGCCCTTCCCGGGATCGGGATGCTCGCAGCGGCTTCGGGAAGGCGTGGAACCGGCATTTCCAAAGACAGGAGGAGGCGAAACGGACGGCGTTGCTTGCGACCCACCCGCGGCGGACACTAGGGCAGAAGGCGCATCGAGACTGCGGCTTGAGGCTGAACTTACTTTCTTGCGGGCCGGGGCCTCGGCTTGGGTGGCGCGAGTGCGGGCACACATTCGTGACACTTCAAGATGCGTTATAACGATTTCGCGAGTGGTGAAATCATGACGGCAGGCGGCGTTCGTGCAGCGGCGGTCGCGAAAAAAGCCGCGTTTCTCATTAACTTCCGTTCGAGCACCACATTGTGGGCAAAGCATTGTTTCTTCATCTCCTTAGCAGAGCACCGGAGCATCGCACGAAGGGCAGATTTACGCCCGGCGGTGTGACGAGGGCTATTTGGCGAGTTGCAAAATTCGCGCAATCAGAAACAGGCGAAAGAAAACTGGGCCAATGGCCGCGCCAACCGCCGCTCCTATAAACAACCAGCGGAGGCGCAGCCAATAATGGGCGCGGGAATTCTCAATGCGCTCCACGGAGCGGCCAAAGCTGAAGGCATGGAAATGGTCGTCGAGGGAATACGCATCGGCCTGCTGCCCAAGAGCGTCAGCTTCCAACTTTAATTTTTCGCAGTAGTCTTCAAAAGTTTGCGACATGGTGGCCTCCGGCAAGATTTCCGTCAAAGATTCCATTCACGCTTGTGATAACTCTTCTTAGTAGGCTCCAGGTGTCATCGGCTGCGTGAAACCCGTCAACGCTGCGTAAATTTCCTCACTGGAAGTGGGCTTGGCAAGAGCGATGGTGTTGGTTTCGCGGGCACATTCAAGCGCACGAACTGACCCACTATAAAGCACAAAATGAATTCCCCGGCGATGCGCTTCCTGGCGGACCACATCCCATTCCTCCACCACAAAACGAGAGTTATGAGAAAGTGGGAAACTGCCGTCACAAAGCACCGCGTCGTGGGCGGGGAGGCAGAGAATCGCCGTTTTCAAGTCCGAGGCAAGTGTAATAGCCTCAATTTGTTGCGCCTGGCGGTCGTGGGAGTGGAGGAGGTCCGCGGTGAGCTCTGCCAGGGGCAAATTATCTTCCACAATCAGAAGTTTCATGTATCACCTGTGTGCCGACATCAGACGTGAGATGGGTAGAAAGCGGATCGCGACGCGGCCGGGATCGAGTCTTGCCCCCCGGTGCCCGGCGCAAGCATTTCGGCCGGATATGAAAACCCGGCTGGAGGTCGAATGTGAGTTTTGCTTCCTCCGATGATTTGCATGATGGGCATCAAAGGATCCCAAAGGCTGAAGTCTCAAATGGTTAACGATTTCGACTTCAGGTTCGGCGGAGAGATGATCGAGTGGCTCCATGATCTTCGGCAAAAGACTCTGTGCGGTCGTTGATGACTGGAAGATACAAAGTGTCCAAGCGCAATAGCGGCGGGCGGAGCAGTGAGAAGAGATGGCGGGGTGGATAATGTGTGGGTATGATGCAGAATCAAGTAAGGATTCAATCTGGGTAGGCCGATCCGCCCACCGCTGCTGCGTTTGGAGAGGTACAGACTTGCACTCCGCATTCAGGGAGATTTTCCAGTTTAGTGAAAGGAATGGTGAAAACGGTTTGGAGTTGGAGGAATGCCGTAAAAGTCCTAACTTGCCCAAACCGAATCGTTGCGGAAACAGGGTCGGGCAAGAACAGGGGAATCGCAACTCCCCACGGTAAGAAATGGTTAGTATACAGAGGGTTACTGGCAAGATCATGAAAGTCCCGGGCACTATTCCTGGTTGCATAAAGTTTTATCCTAGGATTGCGAGTGCGGCCTTGAAGAAGATCACGCACAGCCAGGGGGGAATTTGCTTACACCGAATAAGAGAGAACCTATTGACCATGTCAAGCATGAAGGGCGAGGAAGCTGACGTTCGCGCTCTACTTATAGGCTACTCGTAGTACATTCATTGAGCTACCTTGCTCGCCTCGAGGCAAACCCATGCACGTTGACGGCCATAACTACTCGAAGCTGATTGCCTGGTGAATTGTCAATCGCAGGTTGTGGCAAAAACAGAGGATGGATTTCCCTGCATGGCCGGGGAACGCGGCTGACACCTTCCAGGAGACTTGGCTCCGGGCACTACGAGGCTCTTCTTCGGGCAGGCAGGATGGTTCCTGGCTGAAATCATTTCAGCCTGAAACGCTTCCTACACATTTCGCGACGAACAGCCTTTGGCGCCAACGATTTCGTTGGATTTGAAGATGCGTTTATATGAAAATCTCACCGTGCGCGTTGCCGGGACGTTTGCAGTCCGCCTACTGGCAGCATCGACCGGGTGAGCGACAGCCCCATGCAAGGGTAGCGGATTTCGCTTACAATGTGACCCGTTTGGCAGAGTGATGAAGAAGAGCGTAGCGGTAGCTTCATGCCGCCATCGTGCTTATTGACGGATTAGACCCGGCGCCACCTCATGCCCGACGGCTTCCTCATCAACCTTCCACGGGCGAGCCAACGGCGAAGTAAGACGGGGAAAAGGGAAAGGGAAAAAATGCCTCTAGTTTCAATGAAGGAATTGCTGGTCGATGCACGCCGGCGAGGATACGTCGCGTGCTATTGCGAATCATGGAATTTGGAATCGCTTCAGGCTGTGGTGGAAGCGGCAGAAGCAGAGAGGTCGCCGATCATCGCCGGTTTCAACGGCGGCTTTCTGTTGCGGTCGGGGCAAAATACGATGGAGCAGCTTAGTTACTACGCCTCCCTCCGCGCCGCCCTTGGCCGGGCCAAAGTTCCGGTATCGTTTCTCCTGAATGAATCCGATAGCCTGACTCAAATCGAGCACGGGATCGCTTTGGGTTTCGATGCCGTTATGGTAGAGAATGAATTCCTGCCGAAGGTGGAATACCTGCCTCTCGTCAAGAAAGTCGAAGAAATGGCGCACGCCAAAGGTGTGTCGGTGGAGGCGCAGGTGGGGCACTTGGCGGATGGGTCGGAAGGATCGGAGGCGGAGCCCACCGACCCTGAGGCGGCGCGAGCCTTTGTCGACGCGACGCACATTGATGCTCTGGGAATCGCCGTGGGTAATGTCCACATTCTCACTTCGGGCAAAAAGGCCCTCGATTTTGATGCGCTGGCAAAAGTCCACGCGGCTGTGGATGTTCCTTTAGTGCTGCACGGAGGCACGGGAATCCCTCTCGAAATGGCGCCGCGCTGCATTGAACTCGGGGTAGCCAAAGTGAACTTCGGAACCGTGTTGAAGCAGGCCTACCTTGCCGCGGTTGCAGAGAAGTTGACAAATTATCACGTGCCTATGAGCCCACATCCGTTCCTGGGGATGGGCGGGGAAAATGACCTGCTGGTGGCGGGGCGGGAAGCGGTGAAGGCCGAAGTTGTGAAAATCCTCCGGGCGTTTGGCTCGGCGGGGAAGGCGTGAAGCGCCGGGAAGTGCGCGAGCACAGCCGCACCCTTCCCGACCCACGGCGGGAATTCCAATCTGGCCGCTTTTGGTTCACGGCTCCCTCACTGCGGAAGAGTTGAATCTACCAATGGACTCGCTGGAACCGCACGGGCTCTTCCTGAACATCATGGTCGAGAGCATGGAAGAAATCGAAACTCTCCGGCGCATAGCAAAAGTACGAGCTTCCGGAGGGTGAATCCGTCGATGAAGCATTCAACCTCGCGAAGAGATTTTCTCGGTTCCGCGACTCGCGCCGGGGTGGCTTGGGGGTTTTATCCTGGCGCGGCATGGTCAAAGCCGCTCCAACACGACGCCGCAAGCGAAGGTCCTTTCGATCGAAGGAATATTGAGGCGGAAATCCGCCGCCGTGCTGAGTGGCGCGCTGCCCAGAACCGTCTCGAAGTGGATTACTATCGCATACGCCGGCGCCTGGCCTATCCACTTCCCCTGGGAAGTCTCCTGACCCCCACCGTACCTGTCGCCACTATTACGGATTATCCCTGGGCCACGTGGCTGCTGTGGGAACTTGAGGAGCGCGTGAATGCCCTGGGTTGGGCGGCGGAATGGTTCGGAGAGGAGAAGTTCGCCATCCACGCCGCGCGCGACCTTGAGGCACTGAGCGTCTGGCCGAAGTATTGCCAAATGGCGGAGCCGAGTCTGGAATCGGCCCACGCCGGAAGGATCCTCTGGGCGGCCTGGACCAAGTGGCATTGGCTCAGCGAACCCCTGCGCGAGAAAATTCGAGCCGCGTGCGGCCGCCACGTGCAGGAGGTTGTGCCACACGCGGAAGCTTACTTTGGCTCCTTTGCGTCGAAGCAGGACCTGTTGCGGCGGCCCGCACCCCACGAGAAGCTGGGCAACGTCGCGGTCATCAGGACGGTTGGTGCAGCGCTGGCGGCGCAGGTGGCGGCGGATCCGGCCGCGGCACGGCTGAACGAGAAAATTCGCGCCATCTTCGGAGCCATTCTCGATTTGCGGACCGGAGGCCATGCGGAAGGCGTCGGCTACGATGGCTACGCTTTGGACTTCATCGCCGACTGGTTGACGGTGGCTCCGGCCGACGCGCGGCGGGAAATCCTGGAACATCCGCGCTTCAATGATTACTTGGATGAGAGCACTCTGCTGGGGGCGCCCGGTGCGGCCGAGCAAGTTGCCGAACTCAGTGACGTGGAGCCGCGCGAGATGCCGTTCCACTTTTCCGCCCAGGCCAAACTCGCCTCGCTCCAGCCTCACCCCGTGCGCGCCTGGCTGCTCCGCAGCTGGCCGGCCGAATGGGTTCGCGCCGACGCGCTGGGAGCGCTCCGGCCCATTGCCGATGACCTCAACGCCGCTCCGCCGGCAGCGGGCGCCGTGAATGCACACTACGTGGTGGTGTTGCGCAGCGGCGGGGAGAAGGAAGACCTGGCTGTAGCGATCTCGTGCAGCAACTCGCCCCTGGGCCACATTCAGAAAGACAATGGAACGCTCGTGATCGGATCGCGGGGGCGCTGGCTCATCTGCGACCCCGGCTACCAGCAGTATGTGCAGGACGCCGAACGCGACTTTACCGTGGGCCCGGCGGCGCACAATTGCCCCGTCATCAACGGCGCCGCCCAGGACCGCAAGCAGCCGCGCCTGCTGCGGTTGGAGAAGACGGCGGACGGGGCGCGCGCGCAGATTGAGCTGGCCGATTGTTATCCTGCCTCGGCGGGTGTGCGCTCCGTGGTGCGCAATGTGTGGCAGGTGGGAACGGCGGGAGTGGTGGTTTGCGACCAGATCGCCGCCGAGTCACTCCAAAGCGTCACTTATCACTGGCATGGCCACCCCGATGCCGCCTGGTGGAGCAGCGACGGCTGGATGCTCGTGCACCTGCCCGACGTGGACCTGTGGTTCACCTCCCCGAACGTAAAGCTTTCCGATCAGAATATCGACCGGCTCCCCGGCTCGCGCGGCCAACTGACGCTGGCAGCAACGGTGGAGCTTCCGAAAAGCCTGATCTGGTGGGTGTTCGCGGTTTCCCCGCATATTTCTCAACTCGAACTTTCCCCGGATGGCCAGGATCTTCAATTCCTCGGCAAGCGATTCACGTCGTAACGCCCGCGAGCATGTCGCGGTAAGCGGGAAGTCCGGGAGACAGGCATAGTGCAGCGCGGCGGGGCCGCAACCAATTTTTCGCGGGCGGACGAAGAGACCCCTCACGCGCCTGCGGGTCGAAGCTTCCATCGTTTGCAATTCTTGATCGTCCCTTCAGCGGGCGTAGGCCCGGCGGCGCATGGCCGCCGCCCTCTCCCCTTGGAGAGGGCAGTTTAAGAACCAACCTTCTCCCAGGGGAGAAGGTGCTGAGGTACGAAGCGGATGAGGGGTCTCTTCTCTCGACCTCGCACTTTTAACATGTCCACAAATATGTTTGCCTGAAAAACAAGAATATACGGATTGCAATGCAGATCAGCGGAACCGCAAGGAAATTGTAGCGCCGACCTTGAGGTCGGCACCGTCGGCCCGTTGGCCGGCAGCATTGTAGCGGCGGCTTTATGCCGCCATGGCGAGGTAAACTCGCCGCTACGTATGCGCCTGCTGACCTCAAGGTCAGCGCTACGTCGCATCGGTTACGTGCGGGTGGGGCCGCGGGACCCGTTGATTCAGCCCCATCACCCGCGGAAAGAAACCGATTACGCGCGCGAGCGCGCCCACTGGTTGCTTTTCCCTCTCCGAGGGGAGAGGGTGGCCGACGGAGGAGGTCGGGTGAGGGGTCACTTCCCGAGCGGCTCCGCCGCGAACAAAGAATATTCCTTCACCCTTCTCCACACTTCCGCCGATAAACGAAGCGAGGGAGTGTTGGGGGCACTGCGAGGGGGTTAAGGACGGGAAACGGGACATGGGGCTCGGGCTGTCGACTCGTCACTCACCACCAGCCCGGATTATTCATGAAAGAGATAACGCCGAGACGACTTAAGAGCGTTTCACACAGAGTTCACGGAGCGTTTTATTGGCAAGAATGATCGATCTCGTTGACCACAGAGTGCACAGAGAAAGTATCGGGAACCTCTCCGTG
>CAYTMD010000213.1:0-10245 GCA_964438685.1 uncultured Acidobacteriota bacterium | reverse complement strand
GCCTGAAGTTGTAACGGCGGGTTCATCCCGCCATTCGACCCCCTACCATTGTTGAGGTGAAGAGAGAAGAACCTGAAGATCAGCAAGGGCGCGGGGCCGATCGGCAAAGTCAACCGGCATGCGCCCCTGCATGGAGTGCAGACTAGAACGCCCAGTAGCCGTTGGGAACGCTAACGCCGTTGGGCGCGCTCGTGCCCATAATGCCAACGAAGACGTTGCGGCCGAAGAAGAACGGCAGCCCGAGATCAAAGTAGTCACTGGTTGAGCCCGCGCCGCTGTCGCCACCCAAGTTGTTGAACGCGGCATTCGTTGGACTGGTCAGATTGCCGAATAGCGTCAGCGCGTTGGCAATGGAAAGCCCGAGCGCCGGTGTGGTGACGCCATTGTTATCCGTGAGGGCGAAATTCGAGAGCGCCAGGGTGGAAGAGGGGCAGTAATATCCGGTGTCATCTGTAGAGGCGGTGCCACCGATGTAGCAGTCAGCTATGCCCAGCGTGGTGGCGTCCGACACGGCGAGAATGTTTGTGCCACTGTCAAGGAACGCTCCGTAGTCTCCGTCGGTGTTCAAATTGTAGGTGAGGCCATTGAGCTGCGTGCTGGGGAAGTTGCCGTTCACATCGAGAGCATAAACTTGCGCGCCCGCAAGGCCGTTGGCGGTACATGTCGATGGAGCCCCGGTACAGGTTTGAGTCCCAATCCCGAAGACCAGCGACCCCGCCGCCGTGGCTTGTCCCGCCGCAGGAATGGACGGCAGTTGAACAACTACACCATTGGTATCTGCCGAAGCAAAGGCGGAAACAGGGTTCCATACCTGGTTCGCCACAGCGACCCCCTGTAGACCACAGGCGGTGCTGCTACAAACCATGTAAGGTCCATTGGTGTCGTTGATTGTCAGCGTTAGGGTTGTGCAGTCGACACCACAATCCTGAGCGTAGTTGCCGACACCAAGAATGCCGTTAGCCCCGAGAGTCTGTACGGTATTGCCATCGTATTGTGAGGCGGTGTCGAGAGTGCCGGAAGGGTTTACCAGGCATGGATTGTAAATAGGCGAATAACTACTTGAAGGCCCCTCGTAGATCTGTTTGGGGGGCGTTGTCGTAGTACTGATCACCTGAATCGGTATCCCAGAATTCGCTGTTCCTCCCAAACTTGTCGGGATTTGCGAAGCGGTTTCCCCGCCAACTTGCACGGTGGCCATCTGGAGCGGTCCCCAAGTGTAAGACAGATCACCGTATTGGACACACTCGTAGATGGGAAGGCCAGTCGAAGAATCATTGATCGCTGGCAGGTTTAGACTGCTCACCTGCGCAGTTGCATTGACAGCGCCGGAAGCAAGGAGCCGCAGCCCTACCGATCCAGTATCCACCAAGACATCGGGAATGGTCGCGCAATTCGTGCTGCCCGGTTGGCAAACGGTAACCGTGGTGAAGATCCCATTGAAATATGGGGACGAGGAGGCGGTCACCGGACCCGTTCCATTGGGCCCGAAGTTGACGTTAACGGCAGCGTTGTTACTGGCGAATCCCGTGCCCGTCAAAGCGACAGTCTGCTGAGTCCCTGCCACGCCGTTGCTGTTATCCGTAATGGTCAGCGTGCCCGTGCGGATTCCCACCGCAGTCGGGGTAAAAATTATGTTGATGGCGCAGTTTGCACCCGCGCTCACGCTGGCGCCACAGGTATCCGTCAGGGAAAAGTCTCCGCTGGGCGTGATGCTGGCAATCGTCAACGTCGCTGTCCCCGTGTTGTTGAGGGTTAACGTCTGCGCGGGCGTCGAACTGCCCACCATGGTTTGAACCGCAAATGTCAAACTTGAGCCGGAAAGAGAAACGGTCGAAGCCGCGCCCGTGCCGGTTAAGGCCACGGTCTGCGTGCTGGGACTGGCATTGTCGGTGACCGTCAGGGTGGCGGTGCGAGAGCCGGCCGCCCCGGGCGTAAAGATTACATTGATGGTGCAACTCGCACCCGCGTTCACCGTGGTGCCACAATTGTTCGTTTGGGAGAAGTCCGCGGCATTCGTTCCCGTAATGGTGATACTTGACAACACCAGGGCGGCCGTTCCCGTGCTATTCAACGTAACAGGTTGGGAGCTGGTGGGAGTGCCGACCGATTGACTCGCGTAAGTTAAGGTCCCGGTTGATAGCGAGGCCCCGGGAGTAGTTGTGGGGGTCGTGGGGGTACTGCTGGATCCGCCACCACATCCGGCAAGAACGAGCAAGCCACCCAGGACGATGAGCATACGACCAAGCATCGCGGTTGGGATATTTTTGCGAATCATTGCACCACCTCCGGCCCCAGGTTGCTGGGTATTAGACTGGGCACGTAGGCGTGGCCCTGAAAAGACCGTAGATGGCCGATGCTGACAAAAACGAAGGTGTCCGTCTTCACCAGTACCGACCGGCGAGGCACTACACGCTTTGGCGCCGACTGAAGATCCGCCATGTGGGAACCCAACAACTGTTGAAGGTTGGGAATAGCATGTCCCTGCCAGGAAACTCCAAAAACTATTCCCGCTGGCGAGACATATTCCCTAACGAAACTACCATCTGAAGTGGTGATTTCGTGGAGGTGATAGCCTTGACGGACCACCTGGCGGTCCTGGCCGGCAATAAACTTTTGGTCCAAACTCACCGAAGATTCGTACTGTCCGAGCGCCGCCCAAGCTGGGACGCTTCCTATTACCAGCAAGAGGAGAGTAGTAAAGACAGTTTTCATGGACTGTTAATCCACCTTTCCTGAGTTTTCTCTGTTCGCCCTCTCTTGGACGGCGTTTTGTCATCAAGAGTTTTCTTAGGCATGTTAAATTATTGCAAAAAAACCGCCTTTGTGCGGCATTGAGCTCTATTGATGCTTAATTGGCAAGCCGGCGCTTGATCTGTCAACGACCGCCGTAAAACCCGCCGCTCGTTACCGCTTTCCCCCTCAAGTAATAGAAGGAACAGGACCTTGGATGGGCGCGTGTGTGGGGAAAAGATGCTCTGTCGAGAACTTGTTAATTCAATTAGCCCAAGTCTGGCCGCAAAATGTGTAAACACGGATCCGGATCAAATGTCGCAGCGGCAGCGAATTCGCAGGCAACATGTCCTATCAAGTATAACCTCGATGCAAGAGGTTCGTCACAAATAACAGCCATTTGATTCCCGCCGAGCCCAAAACCAACGGCCTAAAACGGATTTCTCACCAGAATCCGATTTTGGGGGAGGGTAGCCGGTCGGCGGCGGGAGCCGCTGGCGGCTTTTCTCTTGACAACTCCATGACGATAGGCTACGATGTAGGCACGAGGATGGGGCTGGTTGCCCGCCGGTGCTCACCGCCAAGTCACGAAGTAAAAAGGTACTCTATGATGTTGTTTCCCAGCTTCAGTTCCCGCCAATTTATCCATGACATAATGTCTATCATGTATTCCAATTTCCCCCTGCCCAAAGTTGGTAACATCTTGAAAATAGAGAACCAAAAAGGCTATTTTTTTTGCGCCAAAGCTGAGATCCTATTGAAAAATAATCCACTTACAGAATCCATGGAAAACGGGATCATGCTAGGACAAAGTGTCATGTTGTAGAGAGCAAAACGATAGGGGCAGGCAGCGAAAACAGCGCACAACCTGATGAGAAATCCGGATCAACCTTTCGGTCAGCCGCCCTGTCTGCTTCGCGCCTCCCGCACAAGCTGAAGTTGTTGCAAGAGGCGGGCGCATTGATCGGGCTGCAATTGCGAGGACCTGAGTGCGGGAGCGGCTTCCTCCAACGCGGCGAGCAAACATTCGGCACCCAGCACCGTGGCGCTTTCCATGATCGGGGTTACGTCCACACGGCGGATCATGGAGGGCTTGGCAGACCAATTTTGCAGCGCGACGATGGCCTCATCGACCTGGGTCGCAAAGATATCAGAGATCCTCTGGTAAGTTTCCAAGTTCAGGGAATACGTGCTGATCACCTGCGCTGAACTCATCAAAATTACCTTATTATGCTCGCGGAAGATCTTCTCTACCCTTTCGATCAATCGCGCAGGCCGGAAGGGTTTCAGAATATATTCCTTGCAGCCGAGCGAAACAGCCTCGGCGACCGTCTCCGAATCATCCCTCACCGTAGTCACGATGGTGGGAAGGTTTCGCCATTCCTCGTGCGCTCGCAAAGCCCGAAGTAGATCCAGGCCGCTGGACTCCGGCATCATGATGTCCGTGATCACACCCTGAATGTCAGGATTGGATTCCAACAGGCGCAGTGCCTCGGAACCGTCCCGCGCCAGTACAACCGTGTAACCGTGCCGGGTGAGAATCCCCGACATCAGCGCAGCGGTTACGGAATTGTCTTCTGCCACTAATATTTTCATGTAAGCGGATTAGCCGGTGATTTGCATGGGGTTCAATGCCTAGGGATTCCAAGTTCTCTCCGGCGACAAGCCCATCCCCAACTTATTCGGCCTTGTTCTCCAGGCGACATAGTTCCTGCACCAACCGATCAAGAGCGGCGTCCAGGAGGGGCAGAGAGGCAATGGCCTCCTCAAGCTTCCCTTCCCTTGCGTACTTCTCCAGCGTGCGAGCGGCTTCGAACGCCTCGGGCCCGCCCAAATCTCCAACCGAACCCTTCAGCGAGTGTGCAGCCCGCTCCAACAAGGTGATGTTGCGTTGCCCGGCAGCTTCGTGAACGTTTTGCAAAAGTTTCGGGCACTCATGGATAAACATGTCAATAATCGCATTGCCCAGCATTTCATCGCCTTCCAATCGGGACAGGAAAGTGGATTTATCAAATACCGATGGGCGGGGAGGTTCCGCCGGAGAGGCCGCCGCCGGCGTGTTCGCCCCCTGTTGGATGACTTCAAACAAGGCATTGACCTTTATGGGTTTGGCAAGATAGGCATCCATGCCGGCGGCACCGCAGGCGTCCTTCTCGCCCGGCGTGGGGTGAGCCCCCATCGCGATGATCTGCAGGTGCCCCCCCGTCTTAATCTCGCGCTCCCGGATCGCCCGGGTAATTTCCAGTCCATTCACCGTCGGCATCTCCGTATCCATCAGGACAAGGTCGAAGTCCTGCGAACACGGTTCGTTGAAAACCCCGAGGACTTCCAGGCCGTCGGCAGCCGCGGAAACCTTGTGGCCCCGCTTTTCCAGCAGGTGGGTCAGCAGCACCTGGCTTACCTCATTGCTCTCCGCCAGCAGGATGCGCAGCGTTCGTCCGAGTCCCTGCGACGATCCGCAGGTTCGTGATCGGTCCATTCCCGCTGCAGGCGTTTCGAGTGCTTTGACCATGGCTTTGGCCAATTGCAATTCGCGTAAAGGCTTGGTGCAGCAGTCCACAATCCCCAACTCGCGGCACCGAGTTACGTCAAGCTCCGCATCCGTGGGAGGGAGCAACATTAGAATGGGAGCGCAAAATCCCGGAATGCCGCGCGCCTGTTCCGCCAGAGCGAATCTGTCACCAAGTGGGGGGGGCACGTCAAAAAGAGCAACACGGAAAGGAGCGCCGGTAGCTTGAGCATCCTGGATCGCTGACAAGGCTGCCTCCCCGCTGCCCACAACGGTCGGGACCATACCACGATGACATAGCATATCCACCAAAACTTCGCGGCAGGCCGCGTGATCGTCCGCCACCAGCACTGGCACACCGCGCAGGATGTTGCATTCCCCCTCATCCGGCGGCGAGGCTGTGTTTGGGAGCAGGCCGAGGCGTACTGTAACGTGGAAAGTGCTCCCGCGACCCTGCCCGCTATCCACCCGAATGGAGCCACCCATCATTCGAACCAGTTCCGAACAGATCGCCAAGCCCAGCCCCGCACCCTCAAAGCGCCGGGTCAGCGAGCCATCCGCCTGCGTAAAGGCATCGAAGACCACTTTGATTTTGTCGGCGGGAATTCCCACGCCCGTATCGACTACCGTGATATGCAAGGTCACATCGGTTTTCGTTGTCGATTCCACCCAGGCGCGCAAGACCACTTCGCCCTGCTCGGTGAACTTGATGGCGTTCTCCACCAGGTTCCCGACGATCTGTTTGAGACGCACCGCATCACCCACAAGGCAGGGAGGAATGGCAGGGTCCAAACCATAGGCCATCTCCAGACCTTTGCGATAAGCTCGGACCGCCAGTGAATGAATGGCATCTTCCACTACATCCGCCAGGGCAAAGGGGGATGCCGCCAATTGCAGCTTCCCCGCTTCGATTCGGGAGAAGTCCAGAATGTGGTTAATGAGTTCCAACAAGGAATCGGCCGAGGATTCAACCAGCTCCAAATACCCGCGCTGCTCAGGGTCCAAGTCGGTGGCAAGGGCAAGTTCGGTCATACCAATAACCGCGTTCATGGGAGTCCGAAGCTCGTGGCTCATATTGGCGAGAAATTCACTCTTGGCGCGATTGGCCTCCTCGGCCGCTTTCATAGCTTTGTGCGTGGCAACCTCCACTTGTTTACGCTCTGTAATGTCGTCGGCAATGCCAACAACTCGATAGAAATTCCCTTCCGAGTCGTGGACGGGGAAAGTGCGATTTCTGATCCAGCGCAGAGAGCCGTCCGGGCGGATGATTCGATACTCCATGTCGGTAGCATCTCCACGCTGCGACCGGGCAAAGACTTTCAGCGCCCGTTCGCGGTCCTCCTCATGAATCGCCTCCGTCCAGGCAGTGGGACAATCCAGGACTGCCTGGCGGGGACTCCCCCAAATTTCGTCGTAGGCCGGGCTCAGATACATGACCCGGACCGGTTCCGGCGTGCTCACAAAAAAGACTTCGCGAATGTTCTCCGCCAATTGGCGGAAGCGCTCTTCGCTTTCCTTCAGGGCCTCTTCCGCCAGCCTGAGCTCAGTAATATCGCGAGTGATCCCCCAGGCGCGGATCAGCATGCCGTCTTGGACCACCGGCATCTCCGTCCTCAGCAGATACTGGGGATTTCCGCCTTTATCAACACGCTTGAGGGTAATGGTTCGGGTCTTGAAATTATCTTGAGCTGCGGAGAAAAAAGTTGAGAGACGTTCTTCACCTAATTCTCGAATGCACTCACGCAGACGTTTACCAACGACTTCCCCTGCGTTGCTGAACCCGAGCTGGCGAGCAAGGGCGTCGTTGCACTCGGCCACGAAGCCGAGCTGAAGAATCTGCGTCACCATATCCTTTGTCGGCAAATCCACAGGGATGGGGTGCTCAAGCTCGATCCGCCAGACGGCTTCAATGGAGCGCTCAATAAACTCGCGATACCGCTGTTCGCTATCGCGCAGGGCCGCCTCAACCCGTTTCCGTTCGGTGATATCGCCAATGGTGCCAATGACTCCGAGGATCTCCCCACTGGCGCCGTAGTGCGGGCTATAGACGCTGGAGGTCCAGCCTGATTTGCCGGTCGCAGGCACGCGGAAGGGCGTGTCGGGAACCTGCACAACCTCTCCCGCAAGGGCGCGATGAATCAACAGATCGGTGCCTTGCTCTTGTAAATGCGGGAAAAGGCCAACTCCCTGCTTGCCCAGAATCTGCCGGGCCGGGATCCCAGTCAGTTCCTCCATAAACCTGTTCCAAACCTGGTAGCGGAGTTCCCGGTCATAGACGACCACGCCTTCGTGGGCACAGGCGATGACCTCGCGGTTGAATTGCTCGCTCTCCCGCAAAGCCTTTTCCGCCCACTTTCTTTGCGTTACATCCTGCTTGATGGCAATGAAGTGGGTAGTAGCTCCATCTTCGCCACGAACCGGCGTAATGGTCATTTCCTCTTCATACAAAGTGCCATCTTTGCGGCGGTTGGTAAGTTCCCCATGCCAAACGTCTCCCGCCAGGACGGAAACCCAAAGGTCCTGGTAAAACGCCGGGGGCTGCTCACCCGACTTCAGGATGCCCATGTTTTGATCAATCGCTTCCTCGGGCGAGTATCCGGTCAGGGTGGCGAACCCCCGGTTAGCCCAGAGGATTGTGCCTTTTCGATCGGTGATAACAATTCCGTTGTCGGCAGCTTGCAACGCCGCTGATTGCAGGCGCAACTGAGATTCAAAATTGCGGCGTTCGGTAATGTCCTGAACGAGGCTCACCCATCCCGTGCGATGGCCCTGAGCATCGAGCAAGGGCGTCACCGAGTGAGAGGTGGCAAAAACAGTGCCGTCCTTACGCTTCATCTGAAACTCAAACTGTTGCAAATACCCTTTTTCGGCGACGGCCGCAAAAAGCCGCCGCCGGAACTCCTGCCGGTTGCCCTCGTCCACATGAATGAACGCTGTGCCCTTTCCCACCATTTCATCACGACGGTAGCCGAACATTTCCGCGGCGGCAGGATTGCAATCGAGGATTTCAGATTTGTCGAGGCTGATTACGAATACGGCGTCGCGCAGGCTATCCAGCGTCGTTCGGAGTAGTTGCCGGTTGGCTCGTAATTCTTCCTCGGCGCGTTTTCGCGCGGTGATGTCGATAAAGCTCTCCAGCAGGTGATTACGCCCCCCAATGACCACCGGCACCACGGTTTTGATAATCTCGCGCCGCTCTCCGGAAGCGGTCAGGAGAATTCGGGTGGAGTTGTCCACGCTTTGACCCAGATCGGAAACCGGGCAGCTTCCGTGTTCCGCCGAACAGACGAACTTGTGGCACCCGGCGCCCACCACCTGACCACGCGACGCCCCAATCAACTGCAAGGCCGCGGGGTTTACATCCACGATCCTATGCGTCTCCGGATCGATAACAAGGATGCCGGTTTGGACTGAATCAACAATGGTCTGGAGTCGGGATTGACTCTCCTGCAAGGCCTGCTGCGCGTGTTTGCGTTCAGTGATGTCGGAAAGAAGGCCTTGCAGATACCGCACGCCATCCTTTTCAAAGGACCCCATGGCCCGTGCCCGCACCCAAATCCATCTGCCATCTTTGCGGTGCCCACGGTACTCCACCTCGCGCGGTTGATGGTCCCGGAAGGCAGCCCACAAGGCGTCCCTTATCGCATGAACATCGTCGCGATGCATCGTCTCAAAGAGAAGATCCAAACCGCCCTGACAGACCTCCTCCGGTGTAAATCCACTGAGCCTTTCGATATTGGGGCTCATGAAAACGAAACGGCCCTGAGAATCGGCCGTCCAAACAACATCGGGAATGTTCAAGACGATGGAGCGGTATTTCTCCTCACTCTGCCGGAGCGCCTCCTCCACCTGCTTGCGGGCGGAGATGTCCTGCCCGGTGGCCACAAAGTGCGAGATTTCCCCGGACATTCCGCAAACGGGCGTAATGGTCAATTCCTCGTTGTAATGGGTTCCGTCCTTCCGCCGATTAACAATCTCCCCCCGCCATACCCGCCGCGATAGGATGGTGCCCCACATCTCACGGTAAAATTCATCGTCCTGCTTTCCGGATTTGACCAGGCGGGGATTCTTCCCGATAACTTCCTCCAGCGCATACCCCGATAAGGACATGAAGGCAGGGTTGACCCAAAGGATCCTGCCATCGCGGTCCGTAATTACGATCCCGATGGCAGCAGCTTCCAGAGCAGCGGCTTGCAGGTGGACCTGCTGTTCCACCTGCTTCCTCTCCGTCACATTGCGGGCGATGCCCTGAACCCCTACAGCTTTACCGTCTTCGTAGAGCACCCAGGCACGAACCTCCACCGCCACACGTGCTCCGTACTTCGTGATGGTTTCAAGTTCTATGTCCCCAACCCTCTCCCCCTTCATTGCCCTATCCATTGACCAACTTACCAACTTCCTGTGTTCCGGGGCGACGACGTCCAGAATATTCATGCGGAGCGTCTCTTGCTGCGTGTAACCCAAAATTCTGACGACCGCGTTGTTCACCGAGGTGATGTTCCCCTGAAGGTCATGCGTATAGACCATGTCAATGGCGTTTTCCAGGAGATCGCGGTACCGCTCCTTTAGTGCCGCCTCGCGCCGCAACCATTCCCGCATCTCTTGCGTCTTCGACCGCACCTGCTTGCGCAGAATGATCACCCACGCGGCCCCGGCCAGCATGAGAGCACCCATCACTCCCAGCACCCATAGCACCCGCTGGGGGTTCCACCGCGAGGCCTTTTCCAGCACCTTCACATCGTTGGGCGAGCGAACCAACAATCGGAATGCGGGGGGGCCGCCGGTTTCTTCCGCCAACCCTTCACAAATCCCCGTAATCTGCACGATGCTTCCCACTTCCAACCGGGTAAGCGCCGACTTGGCTCCGTCCCCGAGCACCCGGGCCTGGAATGCCACCCGCCCTGACTCAACCACGATCCCGGGGTGAGTGCCCTCGGTGATCAACTCGAAGACCCTGCCCTGCACCCGCACCAGCGAGCTGTCGTAGTTCCCCTGAAGGGCTTCCG
>CAYTMD010000212.1:0-10253 GCA_964438685.1 uncultured Acidobacteriota bacterium | reverse complement strand
TGATAATTTGCTTCTGAACTGAAGTACCTTGGCCGGCGTAGGTCTGAATGCCAGTCTCATTGCCGGCTTCGCCCTCGGGCACCACATGAAGATATTGGAGGCAGTCCCCATGAAATTTGCACGCTTTCTCTTAATTTTTCTAGCCCTCACTTTTTCCGGCAGGGCCCAACGCCTGCCCGCAAATTTGGGGCCGGCGGAATACTACCGCCCGCCGCAATTGACGCTGATGATCGGCTTCATCAAGGACCCGCAACACAAAGACTTCACCGTTTCGGATTGGGCCAAGGGCATCGGCGGGAATTTTGACGCCGTGCAGATTGCCGAACGGTGCAAGCGCGCCGGTGTGGCGCAGATCATCTGGTACGACAAATGGATCGACGGCCTGGTGTTCCACAATACCAGGACCACCCGTTACCACACTGAACGCGACTTTCTGGCGGAACTGGCACCCGAGTGCCGCAAACGTGGCATCAAGCTGGTCATTTATTTCAATACCTATTACGACGGCAACCCCGAATTTGCAGCCTGGGCCTGCGTGGACCAGCGCGGCAAGCCGATTCCATTTTCCAGCGGCTGGCCGGAGAAACTGCTCAGCATGTATTCGCCTTTCCACGATAAGGTGTTGGAACAGATTCGCGAGTTGTTCGCGGACTACAACGTCGACGGCATCTGGCTGGACGTTCCCCAATACGCCAGCCTCAGTTACGACCGCTGGACCCGCGCAGCATTCAAGAAGCAGGTCGGCAAAGAAATGGACGAGGCTTCCGCCTCCGAGCGGGCGCGGTTCTCAGTGGAGTCCTCGGTGAATTGGAACCGGGAGGTCGCTGCATTCGTCCGCAAGCTGAAACCGGCCGCCACAGTGACCACCAATGCCGTCATCGACCCCGTTTCCGTCGGCCCGATGCGGGCTGCCGGCATGGGTGAACCTCTCGACTATTTCAGCACGGAACTGCACACCGTCGAAATCCAGCAGAAATTCGCGCCGATCCTGGGCGAAACGAACAAGCCTTTTGAAGGGGGCACGCTCATTTCCGACGACTGGTTCACACCACTCAACAGTGGTCCCCTGAAGACCTCGAAGAGCATTGATCAAATGCATGTGGAGCTGGCCAGCCTTCTTACAGCGGGAATGAACGCGTACCTTGCGGTTGCAGTAGGTCATGACGGCTCTTTGGATGAGGGGACCATGCGCTTGGTGGATTACTCCGGAGAGTGGCTGACCGCGCGCCGGCCGTGGCTGGAAGGTACGGAGGATGTGTCGGACGTCGCCGTCCTGCTGGGAACCGCCAATCCGAAAGAACTCCAATGGCCGGGAGGGGGGCCGGGTTACGGCGACGAACTCGCCCGGATGGAGGCCAGTCTGCGCGCGAACGGGTACTTGCCGCACCGTCTGATCAACTGTGCCGGATCGCGGAAATACGAGGGCATACCGCAGACTGTCCGCACCGTGATCGTGCCGGACCGCGCCCAGTTGACCCCTTCTGATATGGAGATGCTCGACGTCTTTGTCCGCCGCGGAGGCAAGGTGCTGGCCATGGGGCGGGGAATGGGTCTCGCCGGGACGGAGGAACCCAACCGAGCCGCACCGATGTTTGGACTTCACAACGCCGGCTACTTGTTGCCGGGCGGGACTTATTCGTTTGTGGTGAAGTGGAAAAACGAAAACCTCGGATTGCCGGGGCCGCTCCTGGCCGTGAGCGCGACCTCGGCGGAGCCGCTGCTTTGGGCATCAGTGCAGACGGCCGGCGAGATGCCGGTGTTCACCCGCAACCGCGTCGGAAATGGTACAGCGTATGCGTTCGCCGCGACGGAATCTGAACTTTTGGAAAAACCGGATCTTCTGGGTTACATCTGGGCGGAAAGCATCGGGGAACCCTTGTGGAAGGTCGAAGTTAATCCCCAGCGCTACGTCGTTCGGATACGCCGGCAGAAGCAGCGGTACGTCTTGCACGTGATCGACAGCCCGACGACGAAGGAAGGTCCAATGACCCGCTACCGTCCGCTCTATACCAGGATCACCATCAATAGCGACCGGATTCCATTCCGAAAGGCAACGGTCGAGCCGGACAACCGCCCCGTGCAGGTTTCCACCGATGGCATCTGGAAAACCATGGTGATCTATCCCGATCCGGAATTGACCATAGTATTGGAATAGATGAGACGGTTTGAGCTTGGAGGCAGCCCATAACGCGGGATTGTATGGGAGGGTGGAATGGAGATTTGAGAGTGCATCTTTCATCCCGCGTCTGTACCCATGGGCCACAATCCGCGGGCACTGCCGGGCCTCAGTACGTGCTGAATTGCCTATCTGATACTCAATAGCAGCAACCGCTCTGCCTATTAGGAAAGCAGCAATTCCAAATCCTCGCGGCTCAGATCACGGATCAGGCTGTTGTCCGCGCTGATGATGGCGTCGGCAAGGTCACGCTTGGTCTTCTGGAGTTCCAGGACCTTCTCCTCCACCGTGTCGCGTGCGATCAGCCGGTAGGCAAAAACCTGCTGCGTTTGACCGATGCGATGAGCGCGATCGATGGCCTGCATTTCCACCGCGGGGTTCCACCACGGATCAAGCAGGAAGACATACTCAGCCGCGGTAAGGTTCAAGCCCAGACCACCTGCCTTCAGGCTGATCAGGAACAGGCGGCAATCCCCGTCGTTCTGAAAACGTTCAACCGGCACCTGTCGATCGCGAGTGGCGCCATCCAGGTATTCGTAGACGGTCCCTTGGCGGTCCAGGCGATCGCGGACAATCGCCAGCAGGGAAGTGAACTGGGAGAACACCAAGGCTTTGTGGCCTTCATCCAGAAGCTCGCGAAGTTGTTCCAGCAGCACGTCGAGCTTCGCGCTGGTTTCTTTGGAGCGCTTGGGATCGATCAACCCGGGATGGCAGGCGGCTTGGCGCAACCGGAGCAACGCCTCCAGCACTTGGATCTTGGATTTGGCAAGGCCCTCGACCTTGACGCGGTTCAGCAGCACGTCACGATAGTGCTGGCGGAGTTCGTTGTAAAGCTTGCGCTGGCCGGATTCCAACTCGCAGTAGACAGTCTGCTCGGTCTTGGCGGGGAGTTCCGGCGCCACCTGCGCCTTGGTTCGGCGGAGAATGAACGGACGCAGCGCGTGGGCCAGCAGCCGGCGGGTTTCTTCATCTGGGTTGCGGCCTCCTCCACCGGTCATTTTGAAAACGCTGGCGCGGCCCAACATGCCGGGATTGAGGAATTCGAACAAGGACCACAACTCGCCCAGATGGTTCTCCACCGGAGTGCCGCTGAGAGCCAGCCGGTGACTTCCGCGCAGCAGTCGGACCGCCTTGGCCGCGTCGGTCGCCGCGTTCTTGATCGCCTGGGCTTCATCCAGCACCACGTAATCGAATTCGAGGTCTTTAAGGTGGACGACATCGCGACGCAGCGTTCCATAAGTGGTCAGGATCACATCGTAGTCAGCAAGGCTGCTGGTGTCGCGCGACGTGCCGGTGTAATCGAGCACACGGAGTTGCGGGGTAAATCGAGATGCCTCCTGCTTCCAGTTGAAAATGAGCGAGCGGGGAACCACAATCAGCGACGGGGCCGGAGGATCGCCTACCGCACGATGTTGACGGCGCGCCTCCAGCATGGCAAGCACCTGAGCGGTCTTGCCCACTCCCATGTCATCCGCCAGGCAGCCGCCGAAGGAGAAGCGGCGCAGGAACTCCATCCAACCCAAACCCTCGCGCTGGTAATCGCGCAAGCGTCCCACAAAACCTTCGGGCTGGGCGGCGGGTTCAACTCCCTTAAACTGGCCCAGCTCCTGGCGGACGCGGGCAAAAGCCTCGTCGCAGCGGGCTTCCGGTTGCGAGGCCAACAGGGCATCCAGCAACCCCGCCTGGCAGGGGCGGAAGCGGATGTGCCCATCCTCGGGCGCTCCCAACCCGGCCAGCAAACCGATGCGTTTAAGCCATTGTTCCGGCAACACGCCGAAAGTGCCATCGTCCAATCGCACCATGCTCTCGCCATGACGCAGAGCCTCAAGCAGGGCGGGCAATTGCGCCGTGCCTTCGCCGTACTCCACCTTCCCGTGCAATTCGAACCAGTCAATGCCGCTGGAAACCTCAATGTTGAAAGCGCCCGGGCGGCGGAACACTTTGCCGTCGGCCTCAATGTGCCAGCCCGATTCCACCAGGGCCCGCACAACACGCGGCAGTTTGGTGGGAGCGATCGTCCACTCTGGCACTGTCTCCAAGTAAGCTGGTTTCTTGTACTGGACGCCCAACTCGCTCAACAAGCTGGTGGCGGCCTCTTCCACCGCGGGATCGCGCCGGACGTAGCGCCGGGCCTTCGATTGGTAGAATCCCCGCGCCTGGTCATGAGCGGGAACCTGGCGGCCGTCATAATCAAATGCCAGTTCCGCCCGAAGCCTCTGCGACGGCGTCCCAAACTCATCCTTGGCGCGAATTCGGAGACATGCCTGGGGCGGGAGACTTACCTCCTCATAGCGCAGCTCGTCGGGCACCTCCAAATCAGGCAGGCCGGGCAGGCTGAGCAATGTCCCCAGCAGATTCTCCAAGTCCTTATTCGGTGCATGGATCGGCCCGGTTTTTTGGAATTGAAAGAGGGATTCAAAGGGCGTGTCCCCGGCCATGGGTCCCGCCCGGTCGCCAGCAAACATCAGTCCGCCGGGCGTAATCAGGGCGGCGTTCTTCAGCTCGATACGATCTTCTCTACGACGCAGGACGCCGGCCACCTCCCAGCCGCTTTTGGATTGTCGCCGCAACTCCAATCCAAAATTCCAGGGACCACCATCGTCCCAGGAGACCGGAGAAAGTTCATCCTTCTTCGTACTGATCCTCAAATAGCACCGGCCAGTTCTTGCAGCCCTCGTAATGATGTTTTCCGCCAGGGCTTGCGGCACTGGGCAAGTGTCGGGAACCCGCTCGCCCGTCTCTACGTAGCCCCAATTGTAGGAGGGAGTAACGCCCGACAGGACCGACATGATTTCACGATCATCCTCGGAAGGAAGCTGCGGGATCTGTTCCCTTCTCAGGGGGTTATACAAAAGGGTCTTCCAGGTACCGTCAGCCTTAGGGTCACGCACGACGGGAGAGACCACCAGACGTTGCCGCGATCTGCTTTGGTCTGCGTCCACGACATAGAGGATCTGCCGCCCCGCCGGCCAATTGAGGCGGGAAGCCTGTGTTTGCCTCTGCAGTTCGACAATGCTACCGATCTGTGTTTGCCACAAAGGCTGCCTGGGTTCGGCAGGCCTAATCCCCGCAGGTGGACGATAAGGTGGCGGTGAGGGGAAGACATCTTCATATTCCTGCTCATCCCCGGCGAAGTCATGATCCTCGTAATAGGCGAATTCCAGCATCAGATCGGGGGCCATGGCGGCCTGGGGGAAAAGGTCCTTTTCCTCGGCAGCAAGTACTGTAGCCCACAGATGCTTGCAGAAATCGCCTCCGTCAAAATAGGGGCATTCGCAGGTGGCGAGCAAGGCACCGTCGTTCCAATCAAGCAGGACCGTGTAATCCTGGGAGCCCCGGACACGAGCCTCCAATTGATCGTCAGTCGCGCGGACGATCTTCACGAGCCCCTGGGCAAAATAGGTATTCCCCCGATCCCGGATGCGCGCGCTGAAATAGCGGCAAGCTTTTTCGATAGCTCCTTGCGGCCTTGATATTTCGGAAGGGGGCGAAAGGTCATATTACTCTGATCCATTCCAATGAAAGTCCACCGGCTATCGACGACGCGTGAAGTGGTGGAATCACCATGGGTTGCACTACGAACTTTTGACTTCAGGAACGGGATATTATACATGCTCCCTTGGGTGTGGAGCGAGGCAAGTATCGGCCTGGATTATGATTTGAGGCAACCTGGATATGGACTGAATCGCCGCCCGCCAGGGTCAGACAATCTGGCGCTGTTCATTGCCAGATGCGACGCTTGATTTCCGTTATAATATTTGGTAAATTCAAGATGTGGGAGCGGTAGGGATTTTGTCCCTAACACAAACCCGAGAAGGAGCTTACATGCCGATCGAGATCACATCCAAGGCCGTATCCAAGGTTAAAGAGATCATGTCCCAGCAGGAACCCCAGCCCCTCGGGCTACGCGTCGGGGTAGCCGGCGGTGGCTGTTCAGGATTCTCCTACCAGATGAACTTCGAAAGCCAGAGCAATCCCATCGACAAGGTGTATGAATTTGATGGCCTGAAAGTCTTTGTCGATCAAGCATCACTTATGTACCTGAATGGGACCAAGATCGATTACGTCGAAACCTTGGAAGGCGCAGGCTTTAAGTTTGAGAACCCTAATGTGAAGACCACCTGCGGTTGCGGCAGCTCCTTCAGCGTGTAAGTTCATTCGCTGTCAATTTTAGGGACCCCCGGCTCGCCCGCAAGGCGCCTCCGGGGGGTTTCCTTTTGCAGGCGATCCCTCCAACCCGCCGTCGCTCCGCTTCGTGTCCTAACAAACGAATGGCGCGGCCCCAAAACTTGAGACCGCGCCACTTTTCAAGACCGGCAAACTGATAGTCGCTCCCGAATTCACTTACGAAACAGTGTGATATCTAGTTCGGCAGTTGGCGGACCCGGCGTGTCTGCAGGACCCAAGTCGGTGCGGTCCAGGAGGCGCCGCTGGCGGTTGTCCCGCTGGTCTGCTCATAGAACAGAATCCCATTTGTGTTGTACGTAGGCGCAGTGGTCAATCCGGTCAACCCGCTGACTCCAACGAAATTGGTGTCGGCAAAAGTCATGACGGTGATGGGGTTCCCTCCGAAGATTGAACCACACGGAGTCAGGGTAAAGCCGCCCGTCTTATTGTCAGAACCCGCTGCCTGCAAGGTGTTGAAATTTCCCACTACGGTTCGGGGTCGCAGGAAGACCTGATGTGCGGTCATGGGTGGTGGAGAGCCCGATCCGAGAACTCCGTGGACGGCAACCTTTTGGCCCAGGCCCAGCGTCTTGGGGCTATAGGTGAAGGCCTGACGATTCCAATGTGGCCAGTTGGTAAAGTAGTTGGTGGTACCCGTCAACGTGACGACGAGTCCGGAATGGAGCGGAACGGAGCCGCTGATATCAGGAACCTCATCATCGACAAGCAGGGTGAAGGATGTCGCGTTGCCGGAACCGTCCCTGGTGACGGCGATAATGTGCCCCAGGAAGGCCGCTTTCTGGCTTGCCGTGGACGTTTGTTCTTCCACGTCAACAGTTTGCGCGATGATCTGCCCACTGGTGTTGACGATGGCATCAACCTCGACAAAGGTACTTGCCGTGAGGCCCGACAAGCTCGTCACCCCGTCCCCTTCAAATACCGTGCTGCTGTTGGTAAGGATCGTCAGCGTTTGCCCCGTGCCGTCCCTCACCGCGAGGCCAAAACTACCGGTAAATCCGCTCGGGGGGTTGGTGGTGCTTACAGTTTGGACGATTCCGTAAAGCGTATCAGCCTCGCCCACGGTCGTTCCAGACGTGGTGCCGGCAGTGACGGTAATTTGTGGGTCAATCGTTCCCGTGACTTGACCCGTACCGTCAACCTGCAACGATTTGCGCAGGTTGAAGTCAAACAGGAGTCCGCTGGTGGTATTGGCGGAAACGACCAGGGCGGGATTGATCGTAATTGTGAAGCTTGTGGCCGTCAATGTGGCCGGAACGGTCAGTGGGCTCGGTGGATTGGTGGAGGTATTCAGGGCAACCAACTGCGGACTCGTCAGGGTCATCTGCAACTGGTTGTAGGTCCCTGCCGGCACACTGCTCGCGATGCTCAGGATATTGTTGAAATCCACCAGGCGGGCAAAATCCACGGCAGCCGGCTCCGTGCTGGAAATCAGTGTAGCTGCAGTCCCGCCACCTTGTGGCACCAGGCTGGCGGAGGTAATTGTGGCCGAGAACGATTCCACATCGCAGATGGGCGCGTCGGTCCCGAAGGTTACTACCGACCCCATCGCCGTCTGTGTAGATTGAACGGATGTTGATCCCCCATTCGATCCGCACCCTACCATTAAAACCGCGGCCAAAATAACCGCGAAACCTGAGAGCATAACCACATTCCTTCTGCGCATACTATCCTCCTCATCTGTTTGCGAGTCGTACTGGGCCTACGACATTCAACCCCCGGGCGGCACGAAAGTTGCGCAAGGGGGGAGGGAATTATGGTATGTCCGCGAAGGTCCGCTATAATTGGAACGGGAAGGCATGCGTACGAAAACCCATTCAAGGATACCCTGTGAAAATCGCCCTGGCTCAAATTGATACTACGGTTGGAGACTTTGCCGGCAATGTGGATCGAATCGTAAAGAACGCCGAACGCGCGCGCAATCGAGGCGCGGACCTGGTGGTGTTTCCCGAACTCGCTCTTTGCGGTTATCCCCCGCGCGACCTTGTGGAGAAACTGGGATTTGTTGAACGTTCGCAATCCGAGCTGATCCGGCTGGCGCGAATGCTGCCATCCATTCCCACGCTGGTAGGGTACGTGCGCCGCTCGCGGGCGAATCAGGGCAAGCAAGTGGTGAACGCCGCCGCCTGGCTTGAGGGTGGCAAGGTGGCGTTCGACTACGCCAAAATCCTGCTGCCGTTTTATGACGTGTTTGACGAATCGCGTTATTTTGAGTCCGGGGCCAGCGTCTGCGTGCACGAGTTTGGCGGCTTGCGGATTGGTATTACCATTTGCGAAGACGTTTGGAACGACAAGAATTTCTGGACCAAGCGCCTCTATACACGCGATCCCGTGGAGGAATGTGTTGCGGCCGGCGCCAACCTGCTGCTGAACATTGCCTCGTCACCCTACAACACGGAAAAAATTCAATTGCGCTACGACATGCTGAAGGCCATTGCCACCAAGCAGCGTATTCCCGTGGCCTACGTGAACCACGTGGGGGGAAACGATCAGCTCCTCTTTGATGGTTCCAGCCTGGCGTTTGACGCTCACGGCGAGCTTGCCGTCCGCGCCAACGCCTTTGCTGAGGATCTGGTCATCTTCGATACCAGCGACGGCGCCCGGGAAATTCGTCCCGCACCGGAATCCGAGGTGGAGGAAATCTACCAGGCGCTTTGCCTGGGCGTGCGCGACTACGTGCAGAAGTGCGGTTTCCAAAAAGTGCTGGTGGGCTTGAGCGGTGGAATCGATTCCTCTCTGGTGGCGACCCTGGCGGCAGACGCTCTGGGCGCGCAAAACGTGCTGGGGGTCGGAATGCCGGGCCCTTATTCCTCTCCCGGCAGCATCCGCGACGCGGAAGCGCTGGCGAAGAACCTGGGCATTGGTTTTCGTGTCATCCCCATTACCCCGGTATTTGAAAGCTACCTGCAAACACTTGATCCCGCCTTCGAGGGTGCTCCGCGCGACGTGACGGAAGAGAATATCCAGGCGCGCATTCGGGGCAACGTGCTGATGGCGCTTTCCAACAAGTTTGGCTCGCTGCTGCTGACGACGGGGAACAAATCCGAATTGGCGGTGGGCTATTGCACGCTCTATGGTGATATGGCGGGCGGACTGGCGGTGATTGCCGACGTTCCCAAGACCACCGTTTACGCCCTGGCGCGTTACATCAATCGAGCCGGTGAGCGCATTCCGGAAGCGTGCCTGGAGAAGCCGCCATCAGCCGAACTGCGGCCCAACCAGACAGACCAGGACTCGCTGCCACCTTACGAAGTGCTTGATGCCATCCTGAAAGCCTACATCGAGGAAAACCGCGGTGCCGATGAAATCGCCGCCGCCTTTCAAGACATCGACCCATCCCTCGTGCGCCGCACCGTGCGCATGGTGAATGCCGCCGAATATAAACGGCAGCAGGCCCCGCCCACGCTCAAAGTCACCGCCAAGGCCTTTGGCATGGGCCGCCGTTTTCCCATTGCGCAGAAATTTTATGAGTAGTCAGATTCTCACCACACCTTCAGTTTGACGTCCCCCCGGCCCGGATTCTCGAACGGTCCGGGAGTTGGATTCGATTCGTTCCTGCTCCGCCCAAAGTAATCGGTATTGATTGAAATCGGCTTGCCATCGGGCTGTTCATAGGGAAGATTCGAAATGATGGCGCGGCCGAGCAGTTCACTCGTCACCAGCTTGCGCGTACGCTCCGTTTTCCATGCCGGGTCATATTTCATTTCCAGATAGAATCCGCCGGCCTCCTCGACCAGCCTGACCTCGGGATCAAAGTCCGGTTTGACCAAGGGATCTTTTTCATTCTTGGGGGGGCGGGTTCCCTTCAGAAACACATTGCCATCGGCCCATATGGGCAGAATTGCGTTGTCGTATGTACTCAAATCGGCGCCCACGAACAGATTGTTGTAAT
>CAYTMD010000211.1:0-10262 GCA_964438685.1 uncultured Acidobacteriota bacterium | reverse complement strand
CAAAAACGATGAGTAAGGGAAGATTGGGCGCCGCCGGGTCAAACTGATTCAACAGCCTGATTTTTCGCTCCACCGGATTGATCACCCGGAGGAACTGCTCGCTGGAAAGGTCTCTTCCCCACCGGCCGGTATCGTTGTAGCCGTGGTAATGCAAGCGGCCGTCATAGAGGGCGTCACGCATCGCCTTGGTAGCGAATGGTGGAATATCCCAGCCGTAGTACTGGTCGTACATAATCTTGCCGGGATGCGACACCAGCAGACCCATGCGCAGCGGAAGCGACAAGTCCTCGTCGCTCTGCCCATATTGCCGGGGGATGCGCCACCAATTGATCCCCGTGGCCCACGCCTCGTCATTGGTCAGGTGATTGTGGAAAGTATCATGAACGCCGGCAAACACCTGTTCGCCAAACAAATGGCGCGAATATTGATAAACCTCCTGCTCAATCCGCAGAGGTCCCTGGCGAAGGTGATCCCAATACTCGTCGATGGCGCGGATGCGCACCTCGGGATGTCCGGCGGGGCAATACCGCATGTTGAAGAGCGTCTCGACGAAATTCAGTTTGCGTTCACGCTCAAACGCCGCGGCAAAAGCCTTCCCGCCAAAACGATCGCGGAAATTGCCGATCAAGGGATGCGGAACACTCATGTATCCAAATTCGTCGAGAGCGATGCCATCGAAGGGGACGTCACGATACTGGTCAAGCCGCTGGTGGATGACGCGAATGAATGCGTCACTGAATAAATCCAGGGTGTCATAGGTATTTTCCACCATGATGTACGCCGTCATGCCCGCCATGGTGGAACTGCCCATCACCCGAACTTGAATTACACCCGCCGCGGAGACATCGGCGCTGGCCTTCGCTGTGGCGCCCTGCAACGATCCGGGTGCGTACTGGCCATCCGACGTTTTCTGGAAAACGTAGACGCGGAGAAGGTGACTTGCCACGGGCTTTCCTTGACGCATCGCATCCCTGAGGACAGTCGAGCCTTCACCCTTGGCGTCGAGGGTCAGTTCTGTCTCCGCAATGGTGGTCTGATAGTCCAATGGGTCATCACTACCCCTTGACCACTTGAGAACTCCGCGGTTCATCGGTAACTGCAGGCCCACTTTCAATCCATGCTGATGCGCTGCCGCCACCAACCGGGCGATGCCATCATGCGTCTGAGGATCGAAGTCATCAATTCCGTTTCGGGCCGTCAAAAATGCGAGGGTGAACGGGGAGTCACGCTCGATGTGCTCCACATCTTTCAGGTACTGGTCATTACGCAGAGTTTCCGGCGTCAGAAACCAGTACAGCAACTCGGGATAGTTGGCATTGGGCATCGCGTCTACAAAGCGAATGCTAACTTTGGCCGGTTCCGGGGATTTCCGGGCAGCGGACACAAGTCTGCCCGCTGGTGCCAGGGTCGCGAAGATGAGGAATAATAAGGTACAGAGAAGATGGTTATAGTGCAGTCCGAATCGCCGACTAGAGTCAACGCGTATGGCCGTGCGAGTATCAATAGACATGGCCCCTCTTTCATCCTGCTCGTGGGAGATTGCAACTAAGAATCAGGCAGCGCGGACCGCTGATCATAGGGTCCGTAGTTCTTCAGGCGGTCACAATGCCGGCCTGATGGGCGGCGCGCCAACCTACGGCAAGATCGCATTTATGACAATGGTTTCTTGCGAGTTGACTCTCACGCTGCTTAAGAAGTCTGTCCTGCCTGACTTCGAGATTCTGAGCGAATGGGTGCCGAATGTAGCTTGGAAGGACAATTCCCCCAAATAATCCGTACGCCCCTGAAGTGTTCCATCCAAGTACACATCTGCGCCAGGTGAGGTTCCCACGAACAGTTCTGCTTTTATGTCCGTCAGCCAAACCTCCATCGTGGTCGCCTGTCGCCCGACGAACATTACACTTTGCTCGAAATCTTTCTTGCCTTCTAGAGAAACCCTTAGCGTGTGCCTGCCGCGGAAGGCCTTAATTGAAAACACACCTTGGGCGTCCGCCTTGCCCTGAAGCGCGCTGTCCAGATACATCTCGGCGTTCGGGGAAGTGGTGATCATCAGTTCCCCCATCCCGGCGGCGCTCGCCGCCCGCAACTCGGCGATCAGCGTGTCGTCCGCACCCGCGAGACGCAAGGTATCAAGATACGGCGCGTCTGGTTGGAAATCGACGCCGTGCTGCCTTACCAGCGCAGCCGCGCGCTGGCTGGGAAGTCTCCCTGCAACTAACTTCCCCACTTGCTCCCGGGTCAGGGGTTTCGGGTTCGCCTCCAGTAATGCCTTTATGACAACGGCCTCCACGCCTGCCTCGCGCAAACCTTCCAAGTAGTCATCGGTCGGGTCGAAGTCAATACCGCGCTCTTTTATTCCGTTTGCGACTCTTATCCCATCCTTCAAAAAAGTTACCAAAATCGTCACTTGCTCCTTGGTGAGGGGCACCCCCGATTCCTGAGCGAATGCAGACCTCGCAACAAGGGCTTGTATGACCACGTCTTTCGCGCCTGCGTTCCTTAGGTATTCAAGGTATTGACCGCTCGGCTCGAAGCCAACACCTCGTTCGTTGATTCTCTTGGCAAGTTCTGCACCGTCCAGCCCAAACTTTACAAGGTCCGTAACTTGATCTTTAGTAAGCGGCGGGTTGGCTTGCTGAGAGAGCTCCGGCTGTGCGATGAGAGCGAGAAACATAATCACGACGAGGAAGTGGATTTTCATAAGGTGCCTGGGCTTATTGGGGGATCTGGTGATCGGACCATTGGCTCTTCGAAAAGCTTCATGTCGGGCCAGCATCCGGCCCAGTCATTTGTCCACCGTGCGCGCGGTCATTCTACTCTCGTTGTATTCAGCGGGACAACAAAGATGGCAGTACTCAATGTTTCCTGGAGGAAACCTTTCACCCGCCTTCCACCGTCAGGCACCCTCTCCCCAGGTGAGGGTTGTTATTGGCGAGTTGTCGGGAACAACGTAATGCCGAAGCGGTTTCTTCAGAATTCACAATTCAGAATAAGGAACTTCGTCCAGGGAAAACAATAAAAAGGGTCACGGCACATTGCCTTCCCGTGCGCAGCGGAAGCCGCTGTCAAATCCCGAGTTGGCCGGATTGTCTCGGATGCGGGCTGATACGCGGACATTCGCGGGAAAGTTGTTCCAGGCTCCACCACGCAAAACACGGAACACTCCATTGGCCGGCCCCGTGGGATCTTGCGCCGGGCTATTCCGATAGTATGTGTCGTCATACCAGTCAGCCACCCATTCCCACACGTTGCCCAGCATATCGAAGAGCCCGAAGGCATTGACACGCTTTTGAACCACCGCGTGCGCCTGGCCCGCGCTGTTATGGTTGTACCACGCGACATCGTCTAGATTGCCGTAACGTGCCTCAGGGCTTCCCGCTCGGGCCGCGTATTCCCATTGCGCCTCGGTAGGCAGCCGCCCTCCTGTCCACGTGCAGTAATCGTTGGCGTCGTACCAACTCACCTTGACAACAGGCATAACATCGGCTCCCGACCCGCTGTTAGCCGCCAATGCGGAGGGGATTCGCCGTCCCGTGGCTGCGGCAAAACGCTTGTAGGCGCCCGCGGTAACCTCGGTCTGCCCCAGCCAAAAACCTTTGTTGATCTTCACTTGGTGCGAGGGTCTTTCGTCGGGGTTGCAATCGTAATCTCCCGGCGAGCAACCCATCACAAAAGTCCAAGGCGGAATCCATACATACTTAAGTCCGTCTTTCGGGTTCTCTTGGACTCTCACTGTCGCTATTGGCGCCTTGATGTCAGCCAGCGGTGCGTCAAACATCGTCTCTTTACCCGCCAGCACAGTAATGTTTTGGTGGAAGTCCTTCTTGCCCTCCGCGGTAACCCGCATTTCGTGTGAGCCAGGCACAACATTGTTAATCGTCAACTGACCATTGGCGTCGGTTCTTCCCCGGCTCGCATTGTCCAGCGTGACGCGCGCGCCAGGCAAGGTTTGAACCTGAATGCTTGTGGGAAGGTCAATAAGATTTGCTTCAATCCTGGTTGTTTGCGCCAGCACAACGGAGAAGTGCTGCTCAAAGTCTTTCTTGCCCGCGAGCGTGACTTTCAGCAAGTGGTCCCCAAGTTTTGCCCTCATCGAAAGCTCACCTTGGGCATTGGCGTCGCCTTGAGGTTCTGCATCAAGAAAGATGTCGGCGTTGGCGGAAGTTGCTACCACCACCTCTGCCATTGCCGCTTTACCCGCCTCATGCACGGCGGCAGTCAGTTTGTCGTCCGCACCCGCCAGGCGCAGGGTCTGGAGATACTCTTCGTCCGGCAGGAAGTCGATGCCGTGCTGCTTCACCAGCTCTTCAGCGCGCTCACTGGGCACATGTCCCGTCACCAGTTCCAAAACCTGCTGCTGAGTTAGAGGCTTGGGCTTGGCGGCGCGCAGCGCCTGAATGACGGAATCTTTCGCACCCGCCTTCGTTAACTCCTGCAGGTAATCGTCAGTTAAATCAAAGTCGATGCCATGGTCGTGAATCAATTTGACCAGTGCGGGAGTGTCCATCCCGGCTTTCACCAGGGCCGTCACCTGGTTCTTGCTCATGGGTTCCAGGGCTTGCTGCGGAATGGCTGGCTGCGCCATGACGGCGAGAAAGATGACTAAGATGAGGAAGCGGCGTTTCATAGAGCGCCTCGGAGAATCGGGAGATCGGGTGGTCCAGTAATAGAGTGATCGGACCATTGGTTCATCGGGCCCTCGGCTCATAGAGGAGCATCAGGTCGGGTGAGCGTCCGGCAAGTATACTCGTCTACCAAACGCAGGGGCATTCTACTCTCGTGGTTTTAAAGGGGCAACAGAGTTGGTGGGGCACACATTCCGTTAGGGGTGGATACGGAGGTCCGCACGCCCGCTCAAAGTGAAGTGGCACTAATCTTGGCTTTTATCGTCTATTTGTTTCCTCTCAACCATTCCCTGAACGACAATAAGCGTGGCAGAGATTCCCTGTCTTTCTGACGATTTGCCGCCTGTTTGCTTCCAACGATGTCATCAATGTTTGCTATGGGAAAACCGTGTTTCTCCACCCGCCGGTTCCAGGCATCGTCAAACCGTTCGATACCGTCCGGGGCGAAGATCAGGTCCACGTCGAACGGGCCATTGCGGAGCTGAACGAAGTCTTTACCCCGCCCAATCTCCTCCTGTTCCTTTTCGGTGAGCCGGAAACCCAACTCCAATAGAGCGGCCGCGATTTTTTCGCAATTTTCTCTCTGCTTATCCACGTACAAATCAACATCTTGCGTGGTGTCTGAATAACCCAGCAGAATAGCCCCTGATTTACCAAAGAAAAGGTACTTGACGCCGTACTGCTCAAAAATACGGCCAAGTTCTTGTGCGCTTTTGAATTCAAATACTGCCATACAACTCTCAGTCCCGGCTGTAGCCCAGCCATTCCGGCAGGTTTTCCTGGCACCAGCGCCGATACTCCTCCATCGAGTTGAACGAACGATATTCAGCATCGTCCAAAACCGGCTTGTACGTGTGCACAAACGAATTGCGGATATGTTGCTCTATAGATCGCTTTGCCGCCGCCTCAAAGTCTTCCCAATCGGCGGGATCGTGTTCGAGGTTCGCCATGGAATTTCCTTAATCATACTTGGTGAATCACAAATTGTGAATCCTGTGTTGGGGCGGTTTGCTCATAAGCCTGGATGCATATTTCGGCGGCAACCTAGCGATTATATTTCGGCGTGATGCCACGCAGGCGCTTCCACACCGCGTCGCATCGCTCCAGCACGGATTTATCCAGCATGGGGCCGTCGGCAGCCTTCAAGTTTTCTTCGAGTTGTTCCACCCGCGAAGCTCCCACAATAATGGAGTCAACAACGGGTTGGGAGAGGAGCCACTGAAAGGCCAATTCCACCAGGGTTTTGCCCGCATCGGCGGCGATGGAGCGCAGTTCCTCCACGGCGGCAAAGTCGTCCTCAAGCCAGTAGCGATCCTGATACATTTTATTGCCGTCGAAACGTGTGCCGGGCGTTGGCCCGCTCTGCCGGGAGTGTTTGCCCGTCAATAATCCTCCCGCGAGGGGATTGTAGGGAACCACGGCTACACCGAAGCGCCGGCAGAAGGGAAGGTATTCATCTTCAATACCCCGCGCAATCAGGTTGTACATCGGTTGGGAAATATAATAGGGGCGGTAGCCGCGTTTTTCACAAATCCACAGGATTTCCGCAACCTGCCACGCGGCGTAATTGGAAACGGCAGGGAAGCGCACTTTACCGGTCTTCACCAGTTCTTCCATGGTCGCCAGAGTCTCCTCGATGGGAGTGGTATAGTCAGGCAGGTGCAGGTAATAGAGATCCAGATAATCGGTTCCCAAGCGCTGAAGGCTGGCGTCAACGGCCTTGAGCATGGCGGCGCGTGACAAGCCGTCATCATCGGGCGCATCGCCCATTTTGTTACGGACCTTGGAAGCCAGGATAACCTTGTCGCGCCGACCTTTAAGCGTTTTGCCCAGGATGGTCTCCGCCGCCCCGCGATTGTAAACATTTGCCGTGTCAAAGAAATTGATGCCCGCGTCAAAACAGGTATTTACAATGCGGTGCGCGGTGGCTTCGTCGGTTTGGGAGCCAAAGGTCATGGACCCGTAGGACAGGCGCGAAACCTTGAGTCCGGTCTTGGGAAGTGTTCGAAATTCCATATCGTTCCTCCAAGGGCGTGCATCTAAGATTTTGGTGCGGCATTGGACGCGCCGCCAGCCCGGAACGGCCATCCGGTCGAGCGGCACCCTTTTAAATCTCTCCTTGCCCCACCCTATATTACAATAGGCTGGTTGTGCCGTAGAGGTGGCTGTAGATAATATCAAGCGAAAGCTGAAAATGCGGTACGCTACAGTCCCTCATGGTTGGTGGGGTAGAGTTCCGCTGGCGGTCAGAGGGCAAAGGTCTGGGCATCGAGCTTGCCGAGAAAACTGAAGGAGATTTCGCATAATGGACGAACAACAATTGACGAAGCAACTGCAGGACGAAGGGTTTGATGACGTCTACGTTTGGGAAGACGGCCCGGAAATGAACTATCCTCTCCATCAGCACCCTGATGTCTCGGCCCGTATCATCCTGGCAGGCGAGATGACCATTACGCTGGACGGGCAAACCCACAATTACAAACCGGGGGAGCGCTTCGATATCCCAGGCAAGACGCCCTACTCCGCACATGTGGGTCCGGAGGGCTGCAAATACCTTGTAGGAGAAAAGTGACAGGTGACACGTGGCGAGTGATAAGCTGGGTTTTCCTGGTGGGCTCATCACTCGTCACTTGATACTTGTCATTGCCCTTCTAACCTTTGCGCCATTCTTCCCAGTCTTTTCGAACTGCGTCCAACATCTTCTTGGCTGCCTCATGAAGCCACCCGGGCTTGCGCTTCGCCAGGTCGCGGCGCACATTCTTGATTGCCGGTTTGCTTCCCCAATGGATGTTGGCGGTCTCATAGCCCATGGAGTGAAGCAGGCGCGCCTCGTCACGTTTCTTGGGGATCGCGGCCATTTCTATGCGCGAGCAATGAGGAGCTAAGCGGCGCACAATCCACCGGCCGCGCAAGTGCACGTAAGGATCAAGAGCTCGTGAGGCGGAGGTGATAATCTCTTCGTAGTAGATCTTATTCGAGCCTTTCTCATCTTTCGCCCAGAAGCACGCGGAAGGTAACAGGGCCTTGGCCTCACGCGCCACGCGCCCTCCCTCCCAATCTGCCAATGCCACGAAGCGCTCGCGTCCCAGGCTCCCCAGCCCTGCCACGCGGTGCGCCACACGATAGACCAGCCCCGGCACCGGCAGGAGATCCTCCATTGCTTTTCGCGCGCTCTTGGGAACTTCTCCATGCACGGACGGAAGCGCACTCATCTTTCCCCAGAAGTGAACGGGATCGCGTAGCTCACCGGTTGCCGCTTCGCGCAGCCACTTGTTCGACTCCTCCAGCACGAAAGGTTTGCCGCCGGATTCCAGCCCCTCCCGATAACCTGCCACGAGCGCCGCGCACGCTTCTTCATGCGCGAGGGCGAGGTGGTTTGCAGAAATTGCCAGGTGGGCACTAACAGCCAACCGCACCAGGTCGTTCGTGTATGCCATGGGGTAAGCTTCGTCGAAGTCGTTCACACCCCAAATCAGCCGCCCCTCCTGGTCACGCCAGGTCCCAAAATTCTCCACATGCAGGTCGCCGACTGCCAGCACCCGCGGCGCTCGTGCCAGGTCCGGACACACTTGAGGCCACACCTGAACCCATCGGTAGAAGCTGGCGCGCAGAAACTGGAACATGTCCTCGGCCATGCGAGTATGTTTCAGCGCCAGATCGGCCGGGACAATCGTAATGTTCTTGGCCAGCCACGTTTCGTATTTCTTGGTTGCTTTTTTGATCCGCATAGGACGCTACCTCCTTGGCTCTGAATGCAAACGTTGGAAATGCTCCTCAACTCTGCGTAGGTCCTCCTCTGTGTCCACACCTATTGTGTCGTGAGGTGTTTCCATCACGGCGATGTCAATGCCGTTTTCCAGAAAGCGCAATTGCTCAAGCTTCTCAAGTTTCTCCAGCGGCGAGGGCGGGAGATGGTGGAACGTATCAAGCGCCGCGGCGCTGAAGGCATAAAAGCCCTGGTGCTTGAAGTATTGCGCTTGCCCCAAGCCGTCGCGATCAAAGGGGATGCGCGCACGGGAGAAATAGAGAGCCCGCCCGCTGAGGTCAGTCACCACCTTCACCACATTCGGGTCCAGAGCGGTTTCGGCATCAATCGCAACTTTAAGGGTTGAAACCTGCGCTGCCGGCGCCCTATCAAAGGGACGCAGCAAAAGCTCCACGTGGCCGGGAGTGATCATGGGCTCATCGCCTTGAATATTGACGTAGATCGCGGCGGGTTCGTTAGCCATGACTTCCGCCAGCCGATCCGTCCCGGACCTGTGTTCGCGCGAGGTCATCATGGCGGGGATGCCATGTTCGCGACAATAAGATTCGATTTCCGGGGAATCCGTGGCCACCAGCAGGTCGTCGAGCCCCGCCGCCTGACGCGCGTTCTCATATACCCAGGCGATCATGGGGCGGCCGCAGATTGCCCGCAACGGTTTGCCCGGCAACCGTGTGGACTCCAGCCGAGCCGGTATCACTCCCAGAACTCTATGCATCGTAGGAAACCAAAGGCAGGATATGCTTAGTTATGACCCATTTGCAAGCGGTGGGTGCATGCTGGGTAGATCTCAGGTGCGTCAAGCAAATACGCTTTGCAGGGTTTTGAGTGTCAAGGCCAGAGTCGCAGAGCTAATAGCCCCCAGCCGTTTGACCAGCCGGATCTTATCCAGTGTGCGGAGCTGATCCAGCAGGATGCGCCCCCGCTTTCCCTGAAAGGTCACGGCAATGCGATAAGGCGCGGGCCGCGCTCCCGTGGTCATGGGCGCGACGATGACCGTGCGCAAGTAATCGTGCATCTCGGGCGGCGAGATGATCACGCAGGGCCGGGTCTTCTGGATTTCGCTGCCCACGGTAGGATCAAGCGCGACCAGCCACACCTCGCCGCGCGTCACCACTGAAGGTCTCCGTCATCCCGATTCCCGAACTCCGGCCAAACCAGCTTGTCATCGCCGGCTTCGGCAATTCTGCGGCTGGCTGCCGCCCAGCCTTGGCGGGGGCTCCGCCGGGGCTTGCGCAGAATGATGGCACCCCGTTCCAAGGCGATTTCGGCCTCCTTTTCCAACCCCGCCTCCTTCAACATCGGTTTGGGAATAATGATTCCCCTTGAATTTCCCACCCGCCGGATCTTCGTAAGCATCAAGGCCTCCCCGTATAACAATGTTATAACATAGCAGGAGGCGCCGTGGCAACGTAGAACGTCGGTAACTCTCGCTCGCTATACGTCCCGTAGTCATACGCCTTCTTGGGCGCTATACTCGCAGCACAATGGCCACTCGTTCGACTCTACCCGTAGGCAAATTGCCGGCCGCCGTGCTGCAAGGTTTTCTGCGTAAGTGCCGCCCGCCCGCTTCCTCCGGCGTGTTGATTGGTCCACGCTACGGGGAGGATGCCGCGGTCATTGACATGGGGGCGAAATACCTTGTCGCCAAGACTGATCCCATTACCTTCACCGAGGATCGCATCGGTTGGTACGCCGTCCACATCAACGCCAACGACATCGCTACGCTCGGCGCAACGCCGCGTTGGTTCCTGGCAACGGTGCTGCTGCCGGAAGGCCGTGCTACTCGGGAGATGGCTCGCCAGATTTTCCTGGACATCCTCCACACTTGCCAGACGCTTGGCATTGCGCTGTGCGGAGGTCACACGGAAATC
>CAYTMD010000210.1:0-10309 GCA_964438685.1 uncultured Acidobacteriota bacterium | reverse complement strand
ACACGCTTGCTCCCGTTCTCACACCGCACGGTCGCCTCACCTTAGGTTCGGTGGTCGAAGGGCCCGCCCTGGATCCCGGTCTCGCTCGGCGCCTGCAGGATGCGTTCGCGCGGGGCCCCGGTCACGGTCTTCTCCAACTCGGCGCGAGTGAGGTCGGAACCGCGCTTCCTCCGGTTCTTTGCTACTGGCGAGAGCTTGCCACAAGGTACGTGACGACTCTCTGCACGCTTCCAGACGCCCCGACAGATCCATCGAAAGCACACGTTCCGACCCCGCCCCCTGGGGAGTTGGAACCGCTGGCCTTGGCAGCGCCTCCGATGACCGGGGCAGAGTACCTGACACTCGATATCCTCCATACTCTCTGGCAGGCGATGGACGCAGCTTTTGGCATCGAGTTATCGGAGTCAGGAAGCTCGATCCAGGACTTCCTGAAGCGCCGCAACCCCGCATGGAACCTGGTTGGCCGCGTGCACTTTAATCTCGCCGAAAACCGCAGGGACGATCAGTCTCCCTTCGCATTTCTCGCCACCTACACCACCCGGCTTTCCCCCCACGCCAAAGCCCAGCATCTTCCGCTCGGTCAGGCGCTGCGCGAATACGCAGACGCAACGAACAAGGAGCGCCTGCTGTCACTGCTCCTACCCGTTCAACGCGCGGCCGAAATGTGTCCGTGGCTGGAAACCATGGTTGACTCGGGCGAGATATTTCATCCGCTGCGCTGGAAACCCAACGATGCTTTCCGCTTCCTCCAGGATGTACCGCACCTGGAGAGCGCCGGTGTTGTGGTGCGAATGCCCGCGACGTGGCGGGCAAACCGTCCTTCGCGCCCGCAAGTAAGGGCCACGGTCGGAGGAAACGCGCCCTCCAGGCTGGGCCAGGACGCGCTCCTCGACTTCCGTATGGAGGTCACGCTTGACGGCGAGCCTTTGACTGCCGCCGAGATCAAGGAGTTGCTTGCCAAGTCGGATGGACTCTCGTTGGTTCGAGGCCGCTGGGTCGAGGTCGATCGCGAGCGGCTGAGCCGGATGCTTGAACATTTCCAAACGGTCGATCGTGCCGCCGCCGCGAGTGGCGTCACTTTTGGGGAAGCTATGCGCATGGTTGCCGGCGCCGATGTCGCTGCCGACGGCGTCGAGGCCGACCCCGATTGGGCCCAGGTGGTGGCAGGACCCTGGCTGCTCGAAACGCTGAAAGGGCTTCGCGGTCCGGAGGGGCTGGCCCGCGTCGAACCCGGCGCCGCCCTGAACGGCACACTGCGGCCTTACCAGCAGGTGGGTATGCGCTGGCTCTACCTGCTCTCGAAGCTTGGTCTTGGAGGTTGCCTTGCCGATGACATGGGCCTCGGAAAGACTATCCAAGTCCTGGCGCTTCTGCTCGTCCTCAAAGGTCCAACGCGAGAGCCCTCGGAGAAGGGTCATCCAAGCCTCCTGGTTGCGCCCGCTTCGCTTTTGGCCAATTGGGCGGCGGAGATTGACCGCTTCGCGCCGAGCTTGAAGGCTCTAGTCGCTCATCCGTCAGCGACCCCAGTGTCCGACCTTAAAACGCTGGGGCCCGAACGCCTGGGAGATGTGGACTTGGTCATTACCAGCTACGGTTCGCTCCTCCGCATCCCTTGGTTGACAGAGACCCCATGGAGTTTGGTTGCGCTCGACGAAGCTCAGGCCATCAAAAACCCGGAGGCCAAGCAAACCCGCGCCGCCAAGAAGCTAAACGCCCGGGCCAGATTTGCGCTTACCGGTACGCCGGTCGAGAACCGACTGGGAGACCTGTGGTCCATCTTCGACTTCATCAACCCCGGTCTGCTCGGATCATCGAAAGAATTTACGAGCCTGGTCAAACGCCTGGCAGAGAAGCCTCATAACCCCTACGGCCCGCTCCGCGAGCTCGTGCGGCCGTACATCTTGCGGCGGCTTAAGACCGACAAAACGGTCATTGCGGACCTGCCCGACAAGACCGAGGTCAAGGCCTTCTGCCAGCTCACCCGCCAGCAGGCAGCCCTCTACCAGCAGGCAGTGAAGGAACTGGAGGAGCAACTCGAAGCCGCCGACGGTATCAAGCGCAAGGGCGTCGTGCTGTCGTTTCTGATGCGATTCAAACAGATCTGCAACCACCCGTCGCAGTGGCTGGGCGACGGTGCCTGGGCCGAGAGAGACAGTGGTAAGTGGGCTCGCCTTCGCGACATTGCAGAGGTCATCTCCGCCAAGCAGGAGAAGGTACTCGTCTTCACCCAGTTCCGGGAGGTAACCGCTCCGCTGGCGGCTTTCCTGGGATCGGTGTTTGGACGTCCCGGCCTGGTTCTCCACGGCGAAACCCCGGTGAGCAAGCGCCACGAACTGGTGCGCCGATTTCAGGAAGACGAGGAAGTGGGTTTTTTCGTGCTCTCGCTCAAAGCGGGGGGCTCGGGCCTCAATCTCACCGCCGCCTCCCACGTTGTCCACTTTGACCGGTGGTGGAACCCGGCAGTGGAGAACCAAGCCACGGATCGTGCCTTCCGCATCGGCCAGAAGAAGAACGTACTGGTACACAAGTTTGTGTGTCGCGGAACCGTGGAAGAGAAGATCGACCAACTCATCGAGTCGAAGCGACAGATATCGAAGGACTTGCTGGAAGGCGGCGGCGAGCTGGTCCTGACAGAGATGAAAGACGAGGAGTTACTCAAACTCGTTGCCCTCGACATCAATGCCGCACTAAAGGAGACATGAGTCATGTACTACGATTATGGGTGGCGACCCTATGTGACTGTAGCCGAGCGGCGGCAGAAGGCCGCGCGCGCCATGGAGAAGCTCAGGAAGAAGGGGCATCCGGTTTCGCCGGTCGTCATTGAGGGCCGCACCATCGCCAAAACGTTCTGGGGCAAGGCCTGGTGCCAAAACCTGGAGCGCTACAGCGACTTCGAGAACCGATTGCCGCGTGGCCGGACGTATGTGCGCAACGGTTCCGTCGTGGATCTGCAGATTGGTGGCGGAGAAATCAAAGCGATGGTCAGCGGCTCGGAGATTTACAAGGTCACGGTGAAGGTGACGCCAGTTTCGAAGGTTCGATGGCGATCCATTTGCTCGGACTGCGGCGGGGCGATTGACTCACTCGTGGAACTTCTCCAGGGACGATTCTCCCAGGGCGTCATGGAACGTATGTGCCGGGAGAAGACCGGCCTTTTCCCTTCACCGGGGGAGATACATCTCTCGTGCAGTTGCCCCGACTGGGCAACAATGTGCAAACATGTCGCGGCGGTGCTTTATGCCATCGGCGCCCGCCTCGACCAACAGCCAGAGCTTCTCTTCAAGCTGCACAAGGTCGATGAAAAAGAACTAATCTCCAAGGCCGGCCAGGGGCTCCCGCTTGCCAGAAAAGCTCCCGACGCGGAGAAAACCCTCGGCAGCGAAGACCTCTCCGCGATCTTTGGGCTGGAGATGGCTCAAACCGCGGATGCCGCTGTCCCGATGCCAAGCCCGGCGGCGAAGCCCAAGCGCGCGAAAAAGCGGGTCAACAAGAAAACCAAAGCAGGGGCGCGCGCCGGTGAGGGACGGGCCAAGCGGCGCGTGCCCGCAAGGCCCACACCCACGGCGATACCAGCAGAATCCGGGCATGATCAACAGCCTCTCAAGGAAGATGAAAACTAAAGCCAGGAGGGGCATCCGGCCTGCCCCCAATAGGAACTTCCTATCTTGCGCTGACAGCGAAATAGTTAATGGCTTGGATGGGCTATAGGCGGAAGCTCCGGCACGAATCTGATTTGCAATACCATCCATTTTTCGTGGGGGAACAGCGGTCCTCTGGCGGGAAAACAAACATTCAGGCGCCCGCTGCGCCTGTTTCGCCGCGGCTGCTGTCCAAATTTCAACGAGCTTACATGCGCACCGGTGCCTCCGCGCCTCGATGATGTTTTATCAACCACCGGAACATCATGCGCCTTGGAGTCGTCAGCCTGAGACAGCAATAACAAGGCGCTTCAATTCACCCTAAAAGGCATCGATTACTCACACCCTTACCTCGGTGAACGAGGGATCGCGGAAGAAACGGCCAATCACTTTGGCATCGGATTCTTTCCGGGTAATGGGTGTATGCCGGGTGGAATCGTTGTCCCAATTCACAATCAGGATTGTCGAGGTTCCCACCGGCAGCCGGCCGACTCCCCCTGATTCCGAACTCCAGGGGCCAACTGGTTTCAAAGAGGAAGACAATCGCCGCTCTTCATATTCCACATAAACTAGCCCCTATGGCACAGGGATCAATTCACTCGCAATAGACGCGAACTTTCTCCCCGTTCTTGCTGTCCACATCGACGTGCAGGTCCCTGAGTTCGTCCACCAGTTCTCCCCCCTTCAAATCCCTAAGGGCGGCGAGGTCGATGCCTTTTTCGGCAAGCTTCTCGCTGACCTGGGGCGGAATCACCCCGAGCAGTTTCATGCCTGCGCGCAGAAAGGCCAAGGGGACGCGAACGTTCACCTGGTCACGGCCGGGGCTGTCTACTACGACTCGCAGAAAGCGAAGTTTCGGCGCGACGCCGGCAGCTTCTTCGGAGGGTGACGGCGCAGCCGAAGTGGAACCGCGCGCTCCCAGTTTCTCCAACAGTTTTTCCGCATCTTCGGCGGTGATTTGACCCGATGCTACCATCTCCAGGACTTTCTTGGTTTCTTCCGACACGGTGTTTCCTCCGTAATTTGTTATGAGAGTTTTTCCAGCGCTTCCTCGACGCTGATCTCCCCCCGGGAAAGCTGTTCGAGGACATAGAGGTTCGGGCTGGGCGCCTGGAAAGTCTTGTCGAGCGAAGCGCTGATGGCATTCAGACGGTTCTTCACCGTCGGATAGCTGATGCCAAACAGGCTTTCCATTTTCTTGATCGATCCGTGCGACCGCACAAATGCAATAACGAAAGTTTGGTCCTCCAAAGAAAGCTGGGCGAGGGGCGAGACCTCAAACTCGCCTTCCATCGACATGCCGCACGCAGCGCAGGCCATGCGGACGATCTTTAGAGGTTGTTTGCAGTCGGGGCAGATGGTCTTTGAAATATCCATGGGTGTCCTCAAGTCACGGTATAATATTGCCAACAAAAATTAATATTGTCAAGTAGATATTTAATAAAATTAAGTTATATGGCATGAAAGCGTAATTTCTATTATTTTCAATGCAGAAGCACGCGTAGCGCAGACCTCCGCCTTTGAGGTCTGCGGTTCTTACTTCTCGCGCTCCCGAATCCCAGGGCAGGCACACATCTTTGGAGTTTATGGTTTTTGCACAGGATGAGCCCCAGACCCCAATAACGGGGGCCTCGCTACGCTTCCGCAGGCAGGGTAATCACTTGCCGTTTACGGTTCGTCGGTGGGCATGAGGTGGGCGCAGTTGGGGCAGAACTCGGCACGTTTCAGGTCGATGCGTTCGACTCCGTTGGAGGAACTCATCACGCAGGTGTAATCAACGCAATGGCGCAGGCCGAAGGTGTGGCCCAATTCGTGGAGGGCTTCCTTCAGCAGGCGTTCGTGTAACAATTTAGGATCGGCGGGCAAGCCATAGAATTCCTGACGGAGGCGATGGGCGGAGACAACCGCGCCGCCATCCGATACTTGCGCTTCGCCGAACACGAAGGTGAGGACGGGAATGTACAGGTCCATTTCTGTCACTCCCAGTACCTTCAAACTTCCTTGGGCGGCCCCGGGCAAAATCCGTTTGAGAATCTCGGTGGAGTGATACTGGCGGCGCAGAGGATTGAGGGCAAACTCCGCCTCCATGCCTTCAGGTTGAATGGAACAAGCCACCCGCAGGTGCTGGGTCAGACCCTCGGCGAGGGGTTCCAGCAGTGTGCGGTTGACATGTCCCACCGGTAATAGAGATACGATTCTCATCACGCGGCCGAGTTCACTTTCTTGAATCCGTATTTCTTGATCTTATTGTAGAGGGTGACGCGATCGATGCCGAGCGCTTTGGCCGCTCGCGTCTGGTTCCACTCACAAGATTCGAGCACGTGCTGGATGTGTCCACGCTCCACATCCTCAAGCGCCATGCTGCCTTCCGGCACGGGCGGCGTCGCCACTTGGAGAGGGAAGTCGGAGGCCTGAATCTCCGGTTCGTGCCCGATCACCATGGCGCGTTCAATGGCGTTCTCCAATTCCCGGACGTTTCCGGGCCATTGATAGTTCATCAGGATGTCGAGCGACGGACGGCTGATGCCGGTAAAACGCTTGTTCATGGCGTGTGAATACTTTTGAAGGAAATGATCGACAAGCAGCGGGATGTCCTCTTTGCGCTCGCGCAGTGGCGGCAGGGTGATACCAAAAACATCAAGGCGATAGTAAAGGTCGGGGCGGAAAGTCCCTTCCTTGACCAGTGTCGGCAAATCCTTGTTGGTGGCAGCCACGGCGCGGAAATCCACTTTGATGGTTTGATTGCCGCCCACGCGCGTGATTTCCTTCTCCTGAAGGACGCGCAACAGGTCGGTTTGAGTCTTCAAGCTGATGTCGGAAATCTCATCGAGAAAAACCGTGCCACCCTCGGCGACCTCGAACTTGCCCTTCTTGCGATACTGCGCGCCGGTGAATGCGCCCTTCTCATGCCCGAAGAGCTCGCTTTCCAAAAGCGTTTCGGTCAGCGCCCCGCAATGGATGGTGACCATGGGCATAAAGCGCCGGGGACTTAGATTGTGAATGGCGCGGGCCACCAGTTCCTTGCCGGTGCCGCTTTCGCCGTGGATGAGCACCGTGGTGTCATTGGGCGCAACCGTCCTGATGCTCTCCAGCACCCGCTGCATGGGTTGGCTTTGGCCCACCAACTCCACCGCCTGTGCCTCCTGCAAGGTTTCCCGTAAGCGCAGGTTCTCCTCCTGTGTGCGGCGATGCTCCAGCGCCTTGGCGACGGCATGGGCCAGATCATCGGGGTCAAAGGGCTTCATAATGTAATCATAGGCGCCATCTTTGAGGGCTTGCACTGCGGTTTCCACGGAAGCATAACCGGTCATGATGATGACGATGATTTTGGGGTCGACCTCGCGGATCTTGCGCGCCAGTTCCAGGCCATCCATGCCGGGCATCTTGATGTCCACCAGGGCAAGGTCCCACCGTTGGCGCGGCAGCTTCATCAGCGCCTCGCGCCCGCTGTTGGCGGTGTCGACGTTGTAGCCTTCTTCCTCAAACCATTTACCCAGCGAGTCCCGGACGACGTTTTCATCGTCAACTATGAGTAGGCTGGCCTTTGGATTCATGACTTGCTCCTTCCAGGCAGATAGGCAGTAGGCAGTTGGGCAGTGAAGAACTTCCGTCCGCCCATCTGCCCACTGCCCGTCTGTTCGCTCATTACGCTGCTGTTCCTATATTCACGGGCGGTTCTTCCGGTAAAATGACCGTGAATACCGTCCCCTTTTGCGCATCGGACGCCACCTCGATCGTGCCTCCGTGCTGCTGCACAATGCCGAGGGCGATGGGGAGTCCCAGGCCGGTTCCTTTGCCCTCATCCTTGGTGGTAAAGAAAGGCTCGAAGATGTGGGAAAGGACTTCCGGGGGAATGCCCGGCCCTTCATCGCTGATGACCACGCGGCCCAGGCGGTGAGCCGGATCGTATGCGCTCTCGATGCCCAATCGGCCGCCGTGGGGCATTGCTTCCACAGCATTCATCAGGATCACGAGCAGCGCCTGTTGCACCTGGCCGGCGTCACAATAGAGTGGCGGCAACTGCGGCTCCAACTTTTTCTCCAACTCCACGCCCTGGAGGGTCATCTGATGACCGACCAGCAGCAGACAGCGTTCAATGATGGCATTTAAATCATTCTTCTGTGGGTTGATGGGCGTCTGGCGGGCAAAGGTGAGCAGGTTTTTCACAATGCTGCCACAGCGGCGGCTTTCACCCTCGATGATTTGCAGGTAGTTCTTGGCTTCGTTCAGGCGCTGATTCTCGCTAAAACCCTTGTCAGCCATGCGTGAAATCAATTTGCTATAGGTCAGGATGCCGGCGAGGGGATTATTGATCTCGTGCGCCACCACCGCCGCCAACTTGCCGAGGGAAGCCATTTTTTCCGATTGCGTAAGACTGCGATAGGCGCGTTCCAGTTCCCCTGTTTTCTGATGCACCCGGTCTTCCAAGGTCTGGGTCCACTGGTGGTTTTCCGCCTGGGCCTTTTTAAGTTCCTGGGTCATGCGATTGAAGGAAATGGCCAGGCTGCCGATCTCGTCCTGGCTGGTTTCCGGCAGAAGGTAGTCCAGATGACCCTGCGCCACGGCGCGAGTGCCCTCGGTGAGTTTGTGCACGGGCTTGTGTACAGTCAGCCAAATCAGCCAGGCGGTGAACAGGCTTACGGCCAGAAGCCCCGCGGCGGTGAAGATAATCGCCCGGCGCTCGTGCTGTGCCACGGCAACGTCCATGGCCGCGAGTGAGATGTTGGTGTCAAGGACGCCCAGCACCTGGTTGCCGTCGGTGTGGGCGTGGCAGGCGGCATTCGAGCAATCCGTTTCGTTCTCGATGGGCCGAATCAGTCCCAATACGCGCGTCCCATCGCGGGCTTTATAAATGCGCATCCGGTCGGGCCGGTCGAGCCGCGCTAACGGCTGGGCTTGCGCATGGCAGGCATAGCAGGCCTCCGCTTTCTTATCCACCAACTGGCCAACTTCCCGGTCATCAGTGGAAAAACTGATCTGGCCTTCCCGATTGAAAATGCGGATGCGGCTGATGCCATTCTCGTGCCCGATCGTATTGATGATGTGGAAGACGTCTTCGCGCTGATTGCGCAGCATGGAATAACGAATGCTGCGGCGAATCGTGTCGCTGATGCGGTCCGCGCTTTGAAAGATGACTTCCTGCTCCGATTGCCGCCAAAGTCTCAGGTTCCAATATCCGTACAGCGAAAAGAGCAAAGCCATGCCCCCAACGACGAAGGCGGTTAACCGGATGGCGAGACTATGAGTGATGCGCTGCATAAATTAGGTGTCAGGTGTTAGGTGTCAGCTTAACTGTGCCAGGTTGGATTTCTTTCCTGACACCAGATACCCGACACCTGGTACCTGCTTTTCCATAACGTTCAAGTAGCGCACGGCCAGGCTGAAGAGCAGAAATCCGACGCCCACGATGGAAAGTGTGATGGCGATTTCCGTCCAGCGGGGGAAGTAGTGCACTCCCGATGCAGCCTCCATGCCCGTAATAGACACATTCAAACGGTTCAGGAGGAAACCGGTGATGACAAGTACGGCAGCGGCGAAGAGACCATCGCGATCCTCCCGGATTTTGCGAAAGAGCAGCATGGGCAGGGGAATCAGCAGGCCCAGGGTAATCTCCAGGACGAACAGTAGCGTCTCAGTGGAAGGCTCGCGCAGATGAACGAGAGCGCCACGGCTCCAGAGATTTTGAAACCGCAGCAGGCCATAGACGGCCAGCACCACGGCCATCGCTCGGCCCAGAACTTCCAGCACCTCCATTTCGATCTCACGGCCAAAGGCGCGCGAACTCAGGTTGGATTCAAAAATCACCATCGCCAGTCCCACGCTGATCGCGGAAATGAAAAAGAACACGGGCAGGAGCGGCGAGTACCAGTAGGGGTGGAGCTTTTCTGGAACGATGAGGTACAGGCTTCCCAACGATGATTGGTGCAGTGTGGAAAGCAGAACGCCCATGATGACCAGAGGAATGGTCATGCCTTTGACCATCCGCAGCGGTGTGTGCAGGTGGAAGCGCTCGAAGACGGCAGGGGAGAATTCGAGCGCCAGAACTGTGAGGTAGAGCGTCACGCACCAAGCCACCTCAAACATCACCGAATGGGGGTTCCACATGATCAGGGGGTGCCAAATGTTGTAAGGCTTGCCGAGGTCGAAGAGCAGCGCTACGGCCACCAAGGCATAGCCGAGAAAAGCCGTCAGAATCGACGGACGAAGCACGGCATGAAAGCGGTCAATGTGAAAGACGTAGACGATGGCCGCCAGGGTGAATCCGCCCGCCGCCATGCCGACGCCGCAAAGTACGTCAAAACCAACCCACAATCCCCACGGAAACCGGTCGGAAAGGTTGGTGACAGCGCCCAAACCGCGGGTGAAGCGCAGGATCGTGGAATAGAATCCGGCAGCCAGCACCAGAATCAGCACTACCCGCCAGAACGTGAGCTTCGGTAATTTTTCAAAATTCATTTCTCGACTCCGTTGCGACTGTCCTTAGTCCGTTCTCCCTTGCCCTTTGCCCACTGACGACCGGCCACAGTTCCCTGACACCTGTCACCTGACACCCGGCATCTTCTTTTCCGCCTCCGCCACTTCTTCGCGGCGGTTGGTGATCCACCAGATTCCTCCCAAGAGCAATCCGCCCAGGGGAAGATGAGTGGCAAGGGGACGGATGATGAAGACGG
>CAYTMD010000209.1:0-10375 GCA_964438685.1 uncultured Acidobacteriota bacterium | reverse complement strand
ACCGCTGGAAGCCATGATCCGAGACAGGGCACGCAATTTCGCGCGCCGCCGCCGAGATCCGGTCGAGCACTCGATGTTGCTGGAAGACCAAAAGGTGGAAGACAAGGACGCCGAAGCGCGGCTCGATGAAATCGTGCGCGAAATCAACCCTCGTCTGTTCTGGGACTAACCCTTGAGTGATCTGTTCGACCAGCCGGAAAATGCGACACCCCTGACACCTGAGGAAATGCGGGAGCTAATCCCCGCACATATCGCCTACCGGAGCGAGCTGAATGAAGCCGAGCAGGAAAATATCTCGCACGCGCAGGACTGGGCACTCGTCCGTCGCCGCGATCCGTTGAGCGAAAAATTCATCAAGACCCTGCACCGGCATATGCTCGGCGATGTGTGGCGCTGGGCCGGGAAGTTCAGGACGAGCGAGCGAAATCTCGGAATTGCCTACTATGAGATTCCCACTGCGCTACGCCAGTTGCTCGATGACACCCGGGCGTGGGTCGAGTACAAGTCCTATCCGCCCGATGAAATCGCAGTGCGCTTTCATCACCGGCTTGTACAGATTCACGCATTCCCAAACGGCAACGGACGCCACGCCCGCCTGATGGCGGACCTTCTCGTGATGAGCCTCGGAGGAGAGCGGTTTTCATGGGGAAGCACCAACCTGCAAGATGCCGGCGCCATGCGTCAGCGCTATATCGCGGCCCTGCACGCCGCCGATGAACACGACATCGATCCTCTGCTGGCGTTCTCGCGCTCATAGATTCCTGCTTGGCCCTCCATGTCATCACCAGCAGCAGCATCCTGTTGGATTAGCTCCGCCGGCCATTTCCTACGGGTAGGAAATCGAAGGCGGGAATTGCAAAATCTTTTCCTGCCGGCAGGGAATTGGCTGATTTTCCCATTGACAACATATCTTGCCCGTATGCTAGGCTAATGCTGGGGAGGGACAAGCCGGCGGGCAGTGGCAGGTAACCATCCCCGGCGCTAACGCGCCGCCTCTCCTGAATCAGGAGGGGAGCCTTGGACGCTCTTGGGTCGGCGCGTCCAACCCCAAAGGTGCCAGTGTGTGCCAGAATGTATATGAAAGCACAAGGACTTACAGGAGATTTGAGGGATTTACTGAAAATTGTATGTGGCTGATAAAACATGACTTATCGAGCTGGATCGGGCTCGGCACTGGGAAAAAGGGGAAATTAAAAATTCGGGCTTGTCTCGCGATGTTGTTGAAAACAAATGCAGGAAAAATGTCCGCTTGGGGATATGCCAGAATGTCTATGAAAATAAATGGCTTATCTCATTATAGCCATAATGTGTATGAAAATAAAAGAGTTTACTCGAACCGCAGGTCGAAAGAGCAGAGGCTGGTGTGCGCCAATGACCGCTCTGGTTTTGCCCCCTCGCGCGCTTCACGTATCCGCTGGCGGGGCTAGTGTGGCGCCCCTTGTAATTTCTTGCAATGAATCGATGGGCGTCTCGCATCTTGAAAGCAGAGGCGCATGGCCATGCACCCCTATAACATCAAGGGTCCCAGATCGCCCGTGTAAAGAATTAGGTGGGGCGGGCAATTGTAATTCGGAGGTTGTGCCGCCCGGGGTGGAGTTTTGCTGCCGGCAAAATGACGGCAGAATTACCTCCTCAACAGCACAAACGAAGTAGTAGAATCTCTTCGTTTTTCGGGGGGTAGCAGGCGGAGGCTGGCTTGCTACGCCCATCAAGAAATCCCAACATCGAGGTTTCCTAATGGCAGAAGCAATCAAGGTGGGATTGGTGGGAGCGCGCTTTGCCGCGCGATTTCACTGGGAGGGGATTCGGCGCGTTTATGGCTTGCCAGTGGAGATCGTGGGAGTGACGGCGAAATCGGCAGAGTCCAGCAAGGCGTTCGCGCGCGAATATGGCGTCAAGGCCTTTGCCTCCTTTGAAGAGTTATGCGACGCCGTCGATGTGGTGGACCTCTGCACGCCGGGCTCAACGCACGAACCCCTGGCGGTGGCGGCCTTCCAGCGTGGTAAGCACGTCATTATTGAAAAGCCGTTCACCGGATATTACGGACCGGGGACGGAGGACTTTCGCGGCAACGTATTCAGCAAGGAAGTAATGCTGCGCGAAGCCATGGCCAGTTGCGACCGCATACTTGACGCGGCACGCGCCTCCGGCAAGCAGCTCGGCTATGCTGAGAATTTTATCTACGCCCCGACCGTCGCCAAGGAACGGGAGATCGTGGAAAAGAGCGGCGGCCAGATTCTGTGGATGATGGGCGACTGTTCGCACAGCGGTTCCCACTCACCCTACTATGGCATCTGGAAATTCTCCGGCGGCGGATCGCTGGTGGGCAAGGGCTGCCACCCGCTATCGGCCATTCTCCACCTGAAGCGGGTGGAGGGTGAGGCGCATGACGGCAAGCCCATTCGCCCTGCCACCGTTTCCTGCCGCACTCATGAAATTACCCGGCTGAAGAATTACCGCGACGCAGGATTCGTGCGCACCACCTACGATGATATTGAGGACTACGCCCAGGTGCACGTCACGTTTGACGATGGCACCGTGGCCGACGTGTTTTCCACTGAGCTCGTCCTGGGAGGTGTGCATAGCTGGCTGGAGGTTGTCGCCAATAACCATCGCACCCGATGCAATCTGAATCCCATCGACGCCATTCGAACCTACAACCCCCAGGAGGAAATTCTGAAAGACGTTTACCTGGCGGAAAAGCTCGGCACCAAGCAGGGCTGGAGCAATCCCGCGCCTGACGAAGGCTGGCAAAACGGCTACCCGCAGGAGTTCCAGGATTTCATGGTCAGCATGGCCGCCAACCGCGCCCCCCTCTCCAGTGGGGAACTGGCGCGCGATACCATGGCGGTTCTTTATAGTGCTTACCTTTCCGCGGAACGGCACGGCGCCGAGGTGGATGTACCGTAAAAAGACGGGATAGAACATCAGCATTCCCCCGGCGAGTTGAGCCCATGGAACATGCCCGGGTTAACTCGCCGGGGAGGCCGGCGGCGGTTCCGCCCGCCGGACGGGCCCTTCATGGTTAGTATGCTAGGCTATTAATTCACCGGGGCCGGGAACCGGTTGCGCGCTCCCGCTGAGAGCTGCCACAAATTGGCCATTTTTTGTCAATAGTTATTCCACTCTGTGTCCGCATGTGCTAGGATGCGGAAAGTGGAGTTGAGGAAAGTCCGCATTATCAGATATTTAGAGCTTAGGCAAGGATGATGGGGATGGTATTTGAAGTGCTCCTAGACAGGTCGATGCGGGTTCAGAGCCCTACCACCTTGTGCTGCGCTCGCTTTGGGGGAGGAGTATAGGCCATGCGTGCTAACCAGCGGGGTTTCTCGCTTATTGAGCTGCTGATTGTCGTCGCGATCATTCTCATCATCGCCGCAATCGCCATCCCCAGTCTGATGCGCAGCCGTGTTGCGGCCAATCAAGCTTCCGCCATCGAAAGTTTGCGCGTTATTTCCACGGCGGAGGTGACCTACGCCACCACCTATGGTACCGGATTCTCAACCTCACTTGCCGTGTTAGGTCCTCCGGCATCCGGCCAGGGAGTATCCGCCACTGCAGCGGGCCTTGTAGATGATACCCTTGCGGCTGGCTATAAGAGCGGTTACACCTTTGCCTATGCCGCCAACAACTATAACGCCGCCACGAACACCTGGAATGGCTTCTCCCTGCTCGGGAATCCGGCAGTCTACGGCCAGACGGGCGGTTTGTACTATTTCACGGACCAGAGCTTTGTGATCCGCGCCAACTCCACCGTTGCCGCAGCATCCACGGATTCGGCCGTGGCCGATTAGGCCTTGAGCCATCCCGGTTTCTTCCACTCTTTCATCCTCCTGAGGCCGATTTCCACGGCAGCCCGTTCCATCCTCCGCACTACATGCAAGCACGATTAGCAGCAGGGTCATAACCCTTGGCCCGCGCCTGCTTCTGTGTCATGTATTCCCCAACTTTTGTCCTCCCGTACCATCGCGTGCCGGGGCAATGATAGGTCCCCGAGTTCGTATTGACCCATACCTTGGCTTCGGGATTTTCAACGGCCGCAGGTTTTGGGGTTGGGGTGGATTCAAAAGTCGCACGAGGTACGTTCCGCGATACCCACACATGCCGGGCGTAAATGCCTCCGAGCAAGAGCACACAGAGAGTTGCAACTGCCCCCGCCGCCCACCACTTGCGGTGGCTGTTTGTGGCGGTGGGTCCGGTCGGTGGCTCATTGGCGGGGGCCGCATCCGTTGCCGATTTGACCGCAAGCAATGCTTCCGGGCCAGGCTCAACCTTGCCAGCATTTCCTTCAAGAGCACTCACCAGATCGCGCCCTTGGGGAATGCGGTTGACAGGATCTTTCTCCAGGCAACGGCGCACTGTGGACTGGAGCGGTTCCGCGAGTTTCTCCAGCTTTTGCGGCTTGCCCACCATGATTTCAACACTAAGCTCGAAGGGGGTGGCCCCGCAGAACGGCAACTCGCCGAGAGCCATCTGGTAGAACAGCACGCCCAGCGCCCATATATCGCTTTGGAGACTGGTGGGATTACCGCGCAGCACTTCCGGTGCGAGATAGGGCAGCGTTCCCGCCGTGGCGCCGGCTTCCGTCAAGGTCAGGCATGAAGTTGTGACTTGCGCCATGCCGCTGCGTGGAATGCGGCGGCCCAGGCCGAAATCCAATAGCTTGATATTTCCTTCGGGGGTAACAAGGATGTTGGATCCCTTCAAGTCGCCATGAATGATGCCTTGTTCGTGGGCAAAAGCCAGCGCGCCGGCAATCTGCGCAGCGTAACGCGCAACTTGTTCAGGAGCCATGCCGTCATCGGGGATAATTTCAGCCAGCGGCATGCCCTCGACATACTCCATCGCGATATAAGCGCGGCCTTCCTCTTCCCCCAGGTCGTAAATGGCGGCGATGTGCGGATGACTTAATTGGGAAGCCAATCGTGCCTCGCGCAGAAGGCGCGCCCAGGCAAGTTCGTCGTTGCGAAGGTCATCCGAAAGGACCTTGATGGCCACCTGCCGTTCCAGGCGCAGGTCGCGGCCGCGATAGACCACGCCCGAGCCACCTTCACCCAGGCGACCCTCAATCTCATAGTGGGCTAACGTCTTGCCAATCATAGCGAACAGTTACTCCTCCGCACGCATGGTATGCGCAGAAGAGACACAAGTCAAAAAGGTTATTGTTCAAATCGCCATTAAACGCCAAATTTTCCGTGAGCTAAGGGACGACTTGTCCATTCAGGGCTGTACTGCCCTGCAATCCAACAGGAATTTCACCACAGGGACACAGAGGCGGAAGAAAAAGAACAAGGCAAAAGGCCTACGTTTCTTACTCTTGACTCTTGCGCTTTGCCTTTTGCCTTGTCTTTGTCTTACTTTTACGGCCGCCTCCCCTCTGTTATCATCTCACTTCCCCTGGAATCTAATTCATGCGAGGTGTCTCTGTGGACTTTCAAGGCCGTGTTGCCATTGTCACCGGCGGGACGGGCGCGTTGGGAAGCGCCGTCGCGCTTGATCTGACTGCGGGCGGAGCGCGCGTGGCGGTGCCCTATACCGCAGATGAACATTGGGCAGCGTTGCTGAACCGGGCGGGCGCGGCGAAGGAGCAACTGTGGGGGGCGAAAGCCGATTTGACCCATGCCGCCGCCGTGGAGCAGTTCGTTGCCAACGTGGTCGAGCGTTGGGGCCGACTGGATTTCCTGGTTTGCATTGCCGGTGGGTTCGCGGCAGGGAAGATTCATGAAACCAGCGAGGAAAGCTGGGACCGGATGTTTGATCTCAACTTGCGCACGGTCTACCTTGCCGTCCATGCCGCCGTTCCGGTGATGATCAAGCAAAACTTTGGCCGCATCATTACCACATCGAGTGCAGCGATTCTGAACGGCAGTGGCGCGGGGATTGCCGCCTATGCGGTATCGAAAGGCGCGGTAAGCCAGCTTACGGAGATACTAGCGAGCGAACTGAAAGGTTACAATATTCACGCGCACTGCATCCTTCCGGGGACCATGGATACGGCGGCGAACCGTCACGACATGCCCAAAGCCGATTTCACCAAATGGGTTTCCACCAAGGATGTGGCACGGGTCATCCGTTTCTTGTTGAGCGACGAGGCGAGCGGGGTGCGCTCCGTTAACGTCCCCGTGCTCGGGCTAGGATGATTGACGCGTATTGATATAGATTTGCGTTAAACAGGCAGCATGGTTTCGAGCACAGTATAGAGATGGGAGCTGTATGCACTGTCCAGGCTGTGGCAAAGAAGTTGCGGAGTCGGACGTCAAGTGTGGCTCCTGCGGGAGCTCTGTTTCTTCTCGCACCGCGTCTTCTCCGGAGATCACAAAGCCATCACCGGAGAGAAGCAATTGGGCTGTCGCGAATCTAAACCTCGGGCTGATTTGTTTTGCAGTCTTGATTGCGTTCTTCGTTACGCTTGGCAGAGCTCCGATCAACTTCCGGCTGGGATTGCTTCCGGCGGCGCTTGTGGTGGGCGCAGCCGCAATCATTTGCGGCCATCGGGCGAAGGGTTTGATTCGCCGCAGCAGCGGAGGATTGGTTGGCCAAGGGATGGCAACTGTCGGCCTGATAATTGGCTACCTGGGCTTGGCCTCGAGCATCCTTCTCATCGCTATTGCGGCCTTTGTGCACTTTGTGGCGTACAGCCGGATTGCCGCCAATCAAAGCGCGGCGGTGGCGTCGCTTCAGAGGATTAATACTGCGGCCACCATATATGCAGAAGGATATGGTGGGTATCCACCTTCGCTGTCCGTCCTGGGGCCCGGGAAGAGCGGGAGCCCCTATGCTGACTGTCAACCCAGCAAGGAATCGGGGTGTATGCTCGAGCCGGACCTGGCTTCAGGAAGAAAATGGAACTACGTTTTCACCTATGTCCCTGGGACGGCCGACACCGCCGGAGCGATTCGCAGTTACGCCATTTATGCCGGTCCCACCGAACCCGGTGTTACGGGAAAACTGGACTTCTACACAGATCAAACATGTGTGATCCGTTTCGCCAAGGGTAAACAGGCGAGTCCGGAGAGCCCGCCGTTCGGCAAGTGAGATCTTCCGCCCTCGACACGAGGGAAGGCGTGTTCTGACCCTACGATTGCTTGCGCGGTGGCGCGGAATGAATCGGTTCGCCCGTCAGCACGTGGGCGGCTTCCATCCAGGCTTCGGCCAGCGTGGGATGGGCGTGGATGGTGTGGGCAAGGTCCGCGGCGGTCAATTCCGCGCGAATCGCCACGGCCGCTTCCGCAATGATATCCGTGGCATGGGGACCGATGGCGTGGGCTCCCAAGAGTTGATCTGTTTCCGCATCTGCCACCCACTTCACAAAACCGTTGGGCTCACCGATGGCCAGCGCTTTTCCCAACGCCCCCATCAGATATTTCCCCGTCTTGATCTTGCGGCCTTGCTGCTGGGCCTCTTGCTCACCGAGGCCGACCGTGCCGATTTCGGGTCTGGTGAAGATGCAATTGGGAACCAGCGTTTCATTCTTGTGCTGGTAGCGGCCACAGGCGTTTTCCGCAGCCACCAAGCCCTGCGAGGTAGCGGCGTGAGCCAGCAGCGGGCCGCCAGTGACATCGCCGACGGCATAAACGGTAGCGACGGGCGTTCGCCCGTAGGCGTCGACGTCGAGGAATCCACGCTCATTGGGTGCGAGGCCCGCGTTTTCCAATTTCAAGGAACTTGTCACCGGCTTGCGGCCTAGCGCCACCAGCAACAAGTCGGCTTCCAACTTTTCCTGTCCGGCCCGGCCCCGCACTCCTCGATCGTCCGCAGTGATTTCCTCCAGCGTGACGCCGGTCAGGATGCGAATGCCCAGAGTCTTCTCCATGTGGCGGCGCAGCTCGCGACGAACGTCGGCGTCGATGACCGTGATGATGTCATCCAGAAGTTCCACCATCGTCACTTTCACACCCAGTTGCGCCAACATGCAGGCAAACTCGCATCCAATGATGCCGCCACCGAGAATCAGCACCGATGCCGGCAACGCGCGAAGGCTCAGGAAGGCACGGCTTTCCACCACCCGCTCATGGCGCGGGAGAAAGCCCGGCATGGCGGAGGTGGCACCTGTGGAGATGATCGTCTTGCCCGCTGTCAGGATAACCGGCTCAGCCCCGGAACCTGCCGGAGTCACCTCAATTCGATTGCGGCTCCGGAACGAGGCGGTGCCTTGAAATACCGTTACCCCATTGGCCTTCAGCAATTGCTTGATGCCATTGCGCAGCTTCGCGACCACCTGGTCCTTGCGGTCGGACATCGCAGCATAATCAAAGGAGGCATTCTCCACGCGCAGACCCATTGCCCCGGCGGACTTGATGCGCGCCAGCAATTCCGACGACGCGATCAAAGTTTTGGTGGGAATGCAGCCCCAATTCAGGCACGTGCCTCCCAGCTCTTCCTTTTCCACCAGCGCCACGGACGCGCCCAGTTGTGCCGCGCGAATCGCCGCAGGATAACCACCGGGTCCCGAGCCAATTACCACGATGTCAAACGCTGCCACAGGTTTGTCTCCTCAAGGGTTTTTCGAATCGAGTTCAGGAAACGCGCCGCGAGCGCCCCGTCGATCAGGCGATGATCGCTGGATAGCGTCATCTTCATCATTGAGCGGATCACGACTTGGTCGTCTTTTACCACCGGCATTTTTGCGGTGGTGGCGACGGCAAGAATGGCGCTCTCGCCGGGATTGATGATGGCCGTAAAGTTCTCCACGTCCATCATTCCCAGATTGGAAATGGTAAACGTGCTGCCGGTCATCTCCGCGGGGGTAAGCTGGCCCGCCCGCGCCTTTGCGGTAAGCTCCTGCGCCCGCGCGTGAATTTCCGCCAAGGTCAGTTCATTGGCCTGGCGAATCACCGGCACCACCAGCCCCTGCTCCAGCGCCACGGCAAGGCCCAGGTGAATTGCGCTGCGCAAACGGATGCTCTCACCATCGGATGTGCTGTTGACGGCAGGGAACTGTTCCAGAGCCAGCGCCGCGGCTTTCAGGATGAAATCCGTCAGCGTGTATGCTGTGCCCTGCGCTTTCAGCTCAGCGCGCAAGGACTCCAACTCCGTCACGTCGGCGGAAACCGTCACAAAGAAGTGCGGGGCGTGGGTGTAACTCTCGGTTAGCCTCTGGGCAATGATCTGCCGCATGCGCGACATGGGCTTGGGCCGCTCCGCCACAATGCGTTCAATGTCGGCCACGGAGGTCTGGCTGCCGTCTTCTTTCGGCACGAGGCTCAGCAGATTGATTCCTTCGCGCGCTGCAAGTTTCTTTGCTGTGGGGGTGATGCGCAGGCGGCCATAACCCTGGGCCTCAAGGTACTGCTTCACATCGCGCTCTACGATTCGCCCGCCGGGTCCCGTGCCCACAATCGGAGTGGGATCGATAACAGACTCCTTCGCCAATTTCGCGGCGCGGGGACTGATGCGGAATAACTGAGGCTCCGCGATTGCCGTAGCAGTCTGACAAGATCCCGCTGAACTCACTTGGGCGAGGGAGAGACCCCTCACCTGCCCTCCTGCTTCAGGCACCCTCTCCCCTGGGAGAGGGATGGACCCCTGAGTGGGACGCGCATTGGACGGCTTGGCTTCGGACTTCGGACTTCGGACTTCGGGCTGAGGTAAGGCGACTTCCGGAACCGCTTCACCGGGATCTCCGACGAAAGCCACTGTTGTTTGCACAGGGACGGTCACACCGTCTCCCGCAATTACTTTCAGCAGCGTGCCCTCATAGAAGCTCTCGACTTCCAGCACGGCCTTGTCAGTCTCAATTTCAAAGAGGATGTCGCCCTTGGCGACCTTATCGCCCAACTTTTTGCGCCATTGGACGATCTTGACCGTCTCTTCCGATTGCCCTAATTTGGGCATGATCACAGCTTTAACCATGCAAATGTTCCTCGAAAGGCCGAAACTCGAAGATTGAAACTCGAAATTCGCGGCGAGTTTCAAATTTCGAGTTTCAATTTTCACCTTTACAATATTGATCGAGCGGCCGCGACGATGTCTTGCACGCGGGGGTAGAAGACCGCCTCCAGCACGTGCGATTGCGGAGCGATGCCGTTCTTTGCGCCCACACGCACCACTGGCGCATCAAGATAATCAAAAGCTTGCTGTTGAATCGTCGATGCCACTTCCCCGGTAAAGCTGCCCATGCTTACGGCCTGGCTAACCACCACGCAGCGCCCGGTCTTTTGCACTGACTTCAGTACTGTTTCGACATCGAACGGCACCAGGCAGCGAAGGTCGATCACTTCCGCGCTTACACCGGATTCATTCTGCAATTGGGCTGCGGCCTTTAGCGCCAGCGGGACTGCCGGTCCGTATGCGACCAGCGTAATATCGTTGCCGGTGCGCTTCACATCCGCCACGCCCAAAGGCACCAGGTATTCTTCCAAAGGCACTGGGCCTT
>CAYTMD010000208.1:0-10389 GCA_964438685.1 uncultured Acidobacteriota bacterium | reverse complement strand
ATTGGGTCATTGGGCGATTGAGCGATGGGTGATGGGCGATTGCTGGTTTGCGATATTCGGGATTCGCATTTCGATCATCAATTTATGATTTGCGAAACCCGCAGGTATAGCGCGCTACAGTTTCACTCCAGGGAATTTCTGGTTTAAATCAAGGTTCAGCAGAAGTACGTTGACGCGCGGCTCACCCAGAAAACCCCATTGCCGCCCCTCGGTGTGGGCAGCGATGAGCTGGTTGATCTGATCCAAAGAGGCGTTGCGAGCGTTGGCAACGCGCGGGGCTTGGGCAAGGGCGGAGGCAGGACTGATGTCGGGATCCAAACCGCTGGCGGAGGTGGTGACCAGATCCGCGGGAATGGGGCCCTGGTAGCCGGGATTCTCCTGGCGGAATTTTGCGACGTCTCCTTTTACCCGATCGATCAGTTTCTGATTGGTGGGGCCGTAGTTGGAGGCGTTGGAAGCGCTGGCATCGTATCCATTACCCGCCGCCGACGGGCGGGGATGAAAGTACTGAGGCTGCGTGAAGTTCTGGCCGATTAACGCGGAACCAGCCGTCTTCCCGTCCACCTCCACCATGCTACCATTCGCGGCGTGGTGGAAGAGAAGCTGGCAGACGCCGGTGACAACGCCGGGATAGATCAACCCCGTGAGGATGGTCATCAAGAGCGTGATGCGGAAAGCCGGACCAATCTGATAACGCATGGGATCTCCTTAAAGGGCCGTATGAAATTCGGCCAAGCCGAGGGCTTCGGCCTGGGCACCATGGCACGGGCGTCCCGCCCGTGAAGGGTCATGGGCAAGATGCCCATGCCACGCTGCTCGGGCTTACGCCAGATGCAACAAACCGAGTAGCCGGTCGATCAGCCAGATGCCCGGGAAAGGTGCAATGATGCCGCCGACACCGTAAATCAAAAGGTTTCTCTGCAGCATATGGGCGGCACTTTCCGGCCGATACTTTACGCCCCGGAGCGCCAGGGGCACCAACGCGATGATGATCAGCGCGTTGAAAATCACCGCCGCCAGCACCGCGCTTTGGCGCGAATGCAAGTGCATGATGTTCAATCCGTTCAGGGCCGGATAGGTGGCCATAAACATCGCCGGAATAATGGCGAAGTACTTGGCCACGTCGTTGGCGATGGAGAAGGTGGTCAAGGCGCCGCGCGTGATCAGGAGCTGTTTCCCGATGGCCACAATCTCAATCAGCTTGGTGGGGTTGCTGTCCAGGTCCACCATGTTTCCGGCTTCCTTGGCGGCCATCGTACCCGTATTCATGGCCACGCCCACATCGGCTTGTGCCAAGGCGGGCGCATCGTTGGTGCCATCGCCTGTCATGGCGACCAGGCGGCCCTGTCCCTGTTCTTTCTTGATGTACTCCATCTTGTCTTTGGGAGTGGCCTGCGCGAGGAAGTCATCAACGCCGGCCTCATTGGCAATGGCGGCGGCCGTCAAGGGATTGTCACCAGTGATCATGACGGAACGAATCCCCATGGCCCGCAGTTGTTCCAGGCGCTCCTTCATTCCTCCCTTGACGATGTCTTTCAGGTGGACGATTCCCAGCAGGCGGTTGCCATCGGCGACGGCGAGTGGTGTGCCGCCCGTGCGGGAAATGCGATCCGACATTTCGGTGAAGTTCGGGAGCACCACGCCGCCATTGTCGGTGACGAATTGCACGATGGCATCCGTGGCTCCTTTGCGCAGGCGGCGGCCGTCAATGTCAACGCCGCTCATCCGCGTGTAGGCGGAGAAGGGGATGAAGTGGGCTTCATGTTCAGAAACCTCGCGCCCCCGGAGGCGGTACGCCTGCTTGGCGAGCACCACAATCGAGCGGCCCTCTGGAGTTTCGTCAGCCAGACTGGCGAGTTGCGCCGCATCGGCCAATTCAGCGCCCGTAACGCCGTCGACAGGATCGAATTCCACCGCCTGGCGGTTGCCCAAGGTGATGGTGCCGGTTTTGTCGAGGAGGAGGGTGTTGACATCACCTGCCGCTTCCACTGCCTTGCCGCTCATGGCCAGCACGTTGTGCTGGATCACGCGGTCCATGCCGGCAATACCGATGGCGGAAAGCAAGCCGCCAATGGTGGTGGGAATCAGACAGACGAGCAGCGAAACCAGCACTGCCACGCTGGGAATCTCTCCGCTGCCGGCGGAATTCACTGCGTAGGAGGAAAAAGGCTGCAGGGTTATAACTGCCAGCAGGAAGATCAGCGTCAACCCGGCGATCAGAATGTTGAGCGCGATTTCGTTGGGGGTCTTCTGGCGCTCGGCGCCCTCTACCAGGGCAATCATGCGATCCAGGAAGGTCTCACCTGGGTTGGAGGTAATCCGAATTTTGACTTTGTCGGAGAGGACCTTGGTGCCGCCAGTCACGGCGCTGCGGTCGCCGCCCGATTCCCGAATTACCGGGGCACTCTCGCCGGTGATGACCGACTCATCCACGGTGGCAATGCCGTCGATCACTTCGCCGTCGCCAGGGATGATGTCTCCGGCCTCGCAGATCACCACGTCCTGGGCACGCAATTTGGAGGCGGGGACGGTTTCGGTCTTGTCTCCGGCAACAATCCGCTTGGCCAGCGAGTCGGTCTTGGTCTTGCGCAAGGTGTCTGCCTGGGCTTTGCCGCGCGCTTCCGCCATGGCTTCGGCAAAGTTGGCGAAGAGCACGGTGAACCACAGCCAAAGCGCGATCTGCAAGGAAAAGCCGATGCGGGAAGCGTGAACGATGATATCGCGCACCAGGAAAACGGTGGTCAGCGCTGCTCCCACTTCCACGACCAGCATCACCGGATTCCGGGCGAGCGTGGCCGGGTTCAACTTAATGAACGAATCACGCGCCGCCCTCTTTACAATGGGCGGGTCGAAGAGCGGGCGCGAGTGGGCCAGCTTTTTCGGAAGAAGCGCGGTTTCATCAACCGGCGGTGGGGCTACGAGTGTTCCCATATGTTCAGCTCCAAATCGAGAAAGAGACCATCGAGAAGAGTTTCCCCTGCTGCATCAGGAAATGCTCAACGATGGGTCCGAGGGATAGGGCCGGGAAGTAAGTCAGCGCCCCGACGATGATGACCGTGCCAATCAACAATCCGACAAACAGGGGTCCGTGCGTGGGCAGGGTCCCACTGGTCACCGGAAGTTTCTTCTTGCACGCCAGGCTGCCCGCCACGGCCAGCATGGGAATGATGAATAGAAAACGGCCGATGAGCATGGCCAGACCCAGGCTGAAGTTGTACCAGGGAGTGTTGGCGCTCAGGCCCCCGAAGGCGCTGCCGTTGTTTCCATTGGTGCTGGTGTAAGCGTAGAGGATTTCACTGAAACCATGCGGGCCGTTGTTGTTCACATTGGCAGTCGCTGCCCCGGGAGGATTCCAGTAGCCGTTCTGCTTGAATTTGCCCACGGCGCTGATTCCGGTGAAGATGAGGATGTTGGCAGCCATGAGGATCAGCGCCAGCATCGCCATCTTTACTTCCTTCTGTTCGATTTTCTTCCCTATATATTCCGGCGTGCGGCCTACCATCAGCCCGGCAATGAAGACCGCCAGGATAGCGAAGAGCAGCATGCCTTTAATGCCTGCACCGACGCCGCCAAAAACCACCTCGCCAAGTTGGATGTTGAACAGCGGGACAAGCCCTCCGAGAGGCGTGTAGCTGTCGTGCATGCTGTTGACGGCGCCGCAACTGGCGTCGGTGGTGACGACGGCAAAGAGCGCCGATGTCGCGATGCCGAAGCGGACTTCCTTGCCTTCCATGTTCCCACCCGGTTGAGTGTGGCTGGCCTTGGTTTCAAGCCCGAGTTGGGCAAGTTGCGGATTACCCGCTTGCTCGGCAGGAGAACACACCAGGACTCCGGCGAGGAACAGAACGCCCATCGCCCCAAACAGGGCCCAACCCTGGCGCGTGTCACCCACCATCGTGCCGAACGTGTAGGTTAGGCCGGCAGGGATGGCAAAGATCATGAGGAGCTGGATGAAATTGGTCAGCGGGGTGGGGTTCTCAAAGGGGTGGGCGGAATTGGCATTGAAGAATCCTCCTCCGTTTGTTCCCACCATCTTGATGGCTTCCTGAGAAGCGACCGGCCCTTGCGCGATGGTCTGCGTAGCTCCTTCCACCGTCTGGACCGTGGTATTGGCCTTGAAGTTTTGAATCACGCCCTGCGAGCACAGAAACAGCGCTCCGAGCAAGGAGAGTGGCAGGAAGATGTAAAGCGTTGCCCGCACCAGATCCACCCAGAAGTTTCCGATATTGTTTGCCTGCTTGCGCGCAAAGCCTCGAATCAGGGCGATGGACACAGCGACACCGGCGGCGGCGGAGAGGAAATTCTGCACGGTGAGCGCGGTCATTTGCACGAAATGGCTGTAGGTTGTCTCGCCACCGTAGGATTGCCAGTTGGTATTGGTCACGAAACTTACGGCCGTGTTGAAAGCCAGATCGGCCGTCACGGGAGTGGCGCCGGCAGGGGCATTCGGGGTTCCGTAGTGCTGGAGATTCAATAATGGCACGAACCGCTGCAGTCGCTGGATCACGTAAGCGAAAATGAAGCTCATCACGCTGAAGGCAATCAGCGACGCCGCGTACTGGGTCCAGCGCTGCTCGGCATTCTCATGAATACGGCAGAGGCGATAGACCAATTTTTCCAGTGGACGCACCACCGGGTGGAGAAAAGTCCGCTCGCCCGCGAAAAGTTTGGTCATGAAGATGCCCAGGGGTTTCGTGACCAGCAGGATCAGCGCAGAATAGATCAGCAAGTTCAGAATGCCATTCGGGGTCATGGTGTCCTCTCAGAACCGTTCCGGCCGCAGCAACGCGTACACGAGATAAGCGAAAAGGAACAGCGCGGTAACGCCAGCAATAACGTAGTCCATGGAGCGGCCTCCTAAAGCCGGTCACAGGCGGTGGAGAAAATCCAGCAACCGACAAAGAACAAAATTCCAACTAAAACGTAAGCAATGTCCAGCACGGTGTTGTCACCTCAGCTCTGCGAAAATCACGCTGTGCCCATCCTTTTGGACTGCCTGCGCGAGCCTTTGCGCCGCGGTGGGCCACCAGCGTGTTCTGCCACCTATAACAACCAGGGAATTCGACCTCAGCAGCAGGCCCAGTGTGCGCCTCTTGTCGCGGCACAGGAGAATCTGCGCTGCCACATCCAAGTGGATGGTTGAGGCCAGTTCCCGGACCTGATTCTCCAGAAATTCCACCGGCACCGCGGGCCTGGTCAGAGGCAGCGCGTAAGGCACTTCATAGGGGAGCAGCAGCCGTATGTGTGCCCCCAGTTTTTGCGCCAGCCCATCGGCCATTTGCAGGGCCGCCAGCGTTCCCCTTGCGTCCGTATAGATAACCAGGACTTCCAGCCCTTGCCCTAGGTCATCCCCCACTTGCAGGGCGGCACTTCCAAGCGCGTCCGGCTGAATCGCGAAGACGTCCAGCTTCTGCCCGGTATGCCCATCAATCAGATCGTAGTGATTGCTGTCATGTGAAAGAGCCGGGGATGCGAACCCGGACTCATCAACCGGATAAGTTTCCATGGGAGTCACCTGAACCATAGTGCTTCCACGGCCATAAAGAAGTCATAAAGACTTGGTCAAGATTTCGTTAACCCTTGGGGACACTCAACCTGTACCCAACCCACGGCTCGGTAAGGAGATAGGCGGGGTGGGCGGGGTCGGGTTCGATCTTTTTTCGAAGCTGATTGATGAACACGCGCAGGTACTCCACTTCTTCGCCATAATCCGGTCCCCACACGGCCTGAAGAAGTTTGGTGTGGGGGATGGCCACATCCGGATTGCTGGCGAAGTAACGAAGCAGGTCAAATTCCTTGGGAGTCAGGCGCACCTCGGTACCGTCCACGGTAACCCGTCGAGCGACGAAATTAATGGCGGTAGAGCCCAGGTTCAGCAAATCAGGCGTGCCCGAGCTCATCATGGGCGCGCGGCGAAGGCCCGCGCGAATGCGTGCCAGCAGTTCCGGCATGCTGAAAGGTTTGGTCACGTAGTCGTCCGCCCCGGCATCCAACGCTTCCACTTTCTCTTTCTCCGTATTGCGGATGGAGAGAATGACAATGGGAATGTCGCTTTGGGAGCGGATAATGCGGCACGCTTCCATGCCGCCGATTCCCGGCATGTTGATGTCAAGCAGTATCAGGTCGAAGCGCTCCTCGCGGACTTTGTCCAGAGCTTCCTCGCCGTTGCGCGCGGTGCTGACCATATAGCCGCGCGCCACCAGAGTAGTGCGCATCACCCGGCGAATCTGCGGGGCGTCATCGACAATCAAGATTCTTGCGCTGGTCACAGTAACGACTCCCTGGGAGCACGCGGGACGGAGAATGAGAACTTTGCACCCTTTCCTGGCTCGCTCTCCACCCAGATCCTGCCATGGTGGGCGCGCACAATCTCCCTGGCAATGGTAAGGCCCATTCCGGTGCCCGGTATTCTCTCCCGCTGATCTTTCCCCCGGTAAAACTTATCAAACACTTTCCGTTGCTCCTGTTCGGAAATTCCCGGTCCGCAGTCCGCGACGCTGACAATAACCTCCATCTCTCCCACACTGGCGCTGAGAGTAAGAGGGCTGCCCGGTGGTGTATACCTTAAAGCATTGCTGAGCAATTGCCAAATCACGGTTCCGGTAAATTCCGGGTCAACGCTCACCCGCGGCAGGTTTTCCGGTACGTCCACGGCCACTTTGCGCCCTTCCAGACTTTCTCCCAGTTTCTTCAATTGCGCCTGGATAATTATATGCAAGGATTGCGGGCTCCTGTGCAACTGAAGCTCGCCCGCTTCGATGCGCGACATTTGGATGGCTTCGGTAAGCATCGAATTCAGCCGGTCCGTCTCCTCATCAACGATGAGCAGCAATTCCTGGCGCGTCGGATTCATGTCGGTATCCGACAACATGGAGGTCACCGCGGCCTTGATGGGCGTTAGCGGTGTTTTGAACTCATGCGCCAGGGCATCCAGCATCATGGACTTCAGTTCTTCGCTCTGCCGGGCGGCTTCGGCGCGGGTGGCGACGTCCTGAGAGTGGGCGCGCTCCAAGGTGATGGCCGTAAGGTTGGCAATGGCGTGCAATGCCGTTTCCGACATTTGCGAGCCCTGGATTCCCAGGCTGCCGATGGGTTGGCCCCCCAGGCTGATGGGGATTGCCGTGGTCTTCGTCGCGGCATCGTGAAAAACGGTTCCTTGCAGGGCGGTATCTCGAAGTTTGCCGGGTTCAACGGGGATATCGTGCGGGCCAGCCCGGTGAATCCGGTCGGTGGCGCGGTCATATAAGGCCAATCCCGGCACCTCAAACACCTGGGCGATTAAATTGGTAATATCCTGCGCCAAATGGCCGTGGACTTCGAGAAGCAAGAGATTCCGGCTCAAGGTGTAAAGGCGTTCCATCTCCTGCTGGCGGTGCGATGATTCCAGCGCCTGCGTTCTTAAACTGGTGGAAAGCTGGCTGGCGATTACCGCTGTCACCACAAAGGCGGATAGAGCCACCCAGTTTTGGGGGTCTGCAATCGTCAGCGCGCCAACGGGAGGCAGAAAAAAGAAATTGAAGCAAAGCATGCCGGCCACCGAAGCCGCCAGCGCCTCCACCAATCCCCACCGCGTGGCGATGGCCAGTACCGCCAGCAAAAACGATAGGGCCACGGTTACGTTATTGACGTGGAAAATGATGAAATAGAAGAACGTGATTCCGGCGATGATCCCCAACGCGCCGAGGATGCGGACCGCGAGTGCCGTGTGTGGCGCCAGATTTTTGTTCAAGCAGGGACCTCATTCACGTGGCGGGATAAACCCGCCGCTACAATATCACCACGACCCGCCATTTTACTCGCCTCCGGGGCCGTATGCATGGGCTTTGAAGCGGTGGGCTACGATCTTTCGCCCGTTAGCTGACGGGCTGGCAGGTCCTACCAGGCAGGACCTACCAATTGCAATAAATTGGACCTCGGATAAAAGGTCGTATTTATTCGACCAAGTCCCCCCGCGCGTCACCTCCGAGTAACTGAACGGTGGTAGAATCGCGGCCGTGCCTGCCTCTCTCATCTTCGGCGAGGCGTTAGTCTTGGGACTGTCCTCCGGCCCTGCCTGCATCGCATCCTGTGGTCCCGTGCTGGTTCCTTCTTTGTTGGCGGAGCAGGGAGGCGCGCGCTTGAGTATCCGCTATCTCACAACGTTTCTGGGAGCGCGTTTTCTGGGATACCTGCTGTTTGCCGCCGTGGCCTGGGAACTTGGCGCCCTGATCGCCCTTCCACCCGCGCCACGCCTGCTGATCGGTGGAATTATCCACGTGTTGCTGGCCGGCGTGCTGATTTGGTATGCGTATGCGATGGGGCGCGCTTGTGCCGCGTCGTGTGCGGGTTCGGAACTCGTGAACATTGGCGGGGCCCGGAAGCGCGGCGTATACGGTCCGGCGGCGCTCGGCTTCCTGACGGGCTTAAGCCTGTGCCCTCCTTTTGTAGTTGCCGGAGTGAGGGCGGCGCAGTTGCATAGCGTGGTTGCGGCCCTTCTATTCTTTGCGGTGTTTTTTGTGGGAACCTCCGTGTGGTTTGTGCCACTGGCCGGTCTGGGCTGCGTTCGGCGCAGTCAGGCCGTGACCACCGTGGCGCGGATGGCGATGGTGGTCATTGCCTTCGTTTACCTGTGTTTGGGATTTACCATGCTGATGGGGGGAAAGGTTCATGGCTACTGACGTTCGGATCCAGCCGCCGCGCCTGGCCGCGCCGCGGAGTATCGGCAAGTGCGTTCTGCTGAGCCTGCCGGTAACGCTCTGGTCGGCGCTTATCTTCTCGAATTCGTTCCGGCAGCCGAATCGCTCCGTGCAAATTGCCGGCCTCATGACCGGCGCTTTCATGATCGCGCTGTTCTTCATGATGATGCGGACGTGGAGCACCTATCGATGGCGCCGCGTGTTCTTCGTAGCTTTGGGAATTCTCTTCCCGGTGGGCTTCATCCACCAGGTCATGGTAATGAGGGGATCGATGGGTATTCCGATGGAGGAGATGATTGCGGGCCGGACCCCCTTCTGTTTCTTTCCCATTCCTCTCCTCATCATACCGGCGGCGCTGACCCGCACGGTGGTTTTCCCTGGCTCCATCCTGCCCGGCGGAGGCATGTCGGGCGGGGGAATGGCGGCCATGGTGGGAATCTGGCTGGCCATCACCATCGTCGTGGGCAAAGGCTGGTGCAGCTATACGTGCTTCTTCGGGGGAATTGAAGAAGGCGTGGCCTCTCTACCGAAGCGGGCGAAGCTGCGCAAGCTCGATTCCCGCTGGCGCTATGGTCCCTGGGCCGTATTGCTGGCAATGGTCCTGCTGTCGCTGGCGCTGTTTGAGCCGGCTTACTGCATGTGGCTCTGTCCGTTCAAGGCCGTGTCGGAATACGTCGCGGCGCGCAACACGCTGGGATTGGTGCAAAACGGAATCTTCATTGTGCTGTTTGCGGGATTGGTCATCGTGCTGCCCTGGCTCACGAAAAAGCGTACCCAGTGCTCATTTTTCTGCCCGTTCGGCGCCTTCCAATCGATCTTTAACAAGACCAGCGTGTTCGACGTCAGGATCGACAAGACGCGCTGTTCGCCCTGTGTGCTCTGCCAGAACGCCTGCCCCACCGTGTCTTTAACGCCGGAATCCATTGCGCAGGGCAGGGCGCTGATGTCCTGCATGAAGTGCGGGGCGTGCGTGGATGTGTGCCCCAAGCACGCCGCCGTGTGGCACATCAAGGGGACGGAAGTTGGGGTGAAGCCGGAACGCGCGCGGCTGTTGCTTTTGTACTCTGCCTGGGGGATGGCCATTATGTTTGGCGGCACGATCATCGCCCAGGGCTTGGCCACGCTGCTGCACGTGTTTATTCATTGAGGAACGCGCACTGCTGCGGCAGGTCCGTTGTAGCGCTGGCATCCTGCCGGCCTTGCGAAATGCCGCCGGGAAGGCGGCGCAATGGCGGGTTTACCCCGCCCAATCGCGGAGTAGCGACGGGTTTACCCCGCCATGTGGCGGCATAAAGCCGCCGTTACGATTCATGGCGGCATAGAGCCGCCGCCACAACCTTTTTCATCAGCCGGTTTGGAGGGGCCAATGAAGATTCAGGAAAAACTGGGTTACACGGCAGCGGGAATGACCGTGCTGGCGGCGGTGCTGGTGCCCTTTCTACTGATGGGACTGTTCACCAAAGGCGTTGCCGCCCTGGGCCTGCACGTGGATGAGATTTACTCCGGCGGACCGAAAGTGCGCACGGTTCATAACGGCGCCTACTCCATTGATATCCACCGGCCGGTGTCTCCCCACCTGCTGCAGAGCGAGAAGCCGTTTGTGCAGCTTGACTGGAAACCCGTAAGCGCGCTTCCGGGCCACGTGTCTGACGCGGTGGAAGTGGATGGCGACGGGCAACCGGACCTCCGCGTGAGCTTTGATGTGCCCAGGGAC
>CAYTMD010000207.1:0-10412 GCA_964438685.1 uncultured Acidobacteriota bacterium | reverse complement strand
GCATCAGACGCTTCGGCATGTGACGGAAGACATGGAAGAGCGCTGGCACTTCAATACCGACATCGCCAACACGATGGAGCTGGTCAATGAACTGAGCGAACTCGACGAGGCGGTGGAGGCAGGGAAGATTCGCGCCTCCGCTCACAAGACCGCGCTGGAATTTGTCGTAGCCATCCTCTCGCTGTTCACTCCACACCTGGCGGATGAGTTGTGGGAGGGACTTGGCCACAAGGAGCCGATTCTTAGGGTTCCATGGCCGGAGTTTGACGCGGAACTTGCCGCCGAGGATGAGCTGGAGTATCCCGTGCAGGTTAACGGCAAATTGCGCGCCCGCATTCACGTCTCCGCCAGCGCCGGCGAAGAGGAAATTCGCACCAAAGCGCTCGCCGAGGAGAAAGTCATCCAGCACCTGGCCGGATTGCAGATTAAGAAGGTTATCGTCGTGCCGCAAAAACTGGTGAGTATCGTGGCGAAGTGAGATCAAGCAGCGGTCAGCTCTCAGCGATCAGCCCCGAAAGGATTGCTCGATCCTGAGGCGAACCCATTTTCCCAGCCTTGAAGCTGATCTCCGAGGCGCGAACCTGACACCAAGGGAACAAACAAGGTTCTTCCTGAGCTGATAGCCGAACGCTGACAGCTGAATGCTTATTTCAAACCGGATTATAAAATGACCACTGTCCAACCCGTCGTTGTTCTCGATTTTGGCTCACAATACACCCAACTGATCGCCCGCCGCATCCGCGAGCTTCAGGTGTACGCGGTGATTGTGCCGTGCAACATTCCCTTTGACGCTTTAGTGGGGATGAGCCCGCAAGCGTTGATTCTCTCGGGAGGCCCTTCGTCCGTCTACGACCCTACCTCCCCGGTCTGCGATGAGCGCGTGCTGAAGCTCAATCTGCCGGTTCTCGGCATCTGCTACGGCCTGCAATGGATGGCTTATAAGCTGGGAGGCAAGGTTGAACCCGCAGGACGGCGGGAATACGGCCTCGCGGAGCTTGACATTTTGCCGTCGTCACATCTGCTCGCTGGCTTTCCAGCACGACTTAAAGTCTGGAACAGCCATGGCGACCATGTTGTGGACGTCCCGCCAGGGTTTACGATTACCGGGCGAACCCAAAATGCCATTTCGGTTATTGAGAACCCCGCGGCGAAGATGTATGCCCTGGAGTTCCATCCGGAGGTTCACCACACCGATCGGGGCCGGGAGGTCTTGGAGCGGTTCATTACGAATGTCGCCGGCATCAAGCCCAATTGGTTCCCCGGGTCCTTTATCGAGCAGACGGTTCGGAAAGTCAGCGAACAGGTGGGAGACAAGCGCGCTTTATGCGCCCTGTCCGGGGGGGTCGACTCTGCCGTGGCAGCGACGTTGGTAGGCCGCGCATTGGGGGATCGGCTGACTTGTATATTTGTGGATAACGGCTTACTCCGCCAGGATGAATTCTCCAAAGTCTGTGTAAAGCTGCAAGAGCAGGCACATCTCAAGGTGAAGGCCGTCGATGCCTCGGAGCGTTTTCTTACCCGCCTGGTGGGGGTCACTGATCCCGAGCGGAAGCGTAAAATCATTGGCGAGGAGTTTATTCGGGTCTTTGAAGCCGAAGCGCGCGCCCTGGGTGACGTGGAGTTTCTGGTGCAGGGAACCCTCTACCCCGATGTTATTGAATCAGTGTCAGTTAAGGGCCCTGCGGCAATCATCAAAAGCCACCATAACGTGGGTGGGCTGCCCGCCGACCTGAAGTTAAAGCTCATTGAGCCCTTACGTGAATTGTTTAAGGATGAAGTGCGGATTGTAGGGCGGGAATTGGGCTTGGACAAATCGCTTGTGGACCGGCAACCCTTTCCCGGACCGGGACTTGCTGTCCGTATTGTCGGAGAAGTAACCCCCGAACGGTTACGAATGGTGCGAGAAGCTGACACAATCGTCCAAGAAGAGGTGAAGACACAAAACCTCTACGACGCACTATGGCAGTCGTTTGCGGTCTTATTGCCCGTTTCAAGCGTTGGAGTGATGGGTGACGCCCGCACTTATGCGTCGACGATCGGCATCAGGGCAGTCGAATCCGAAGACGGAATGACTGCTGACTGGGCTAACCTGCCATCGTCACTACTACAGCGTATGGCGACCCGGATTGTCAACGAAGTTAAAGGCGTGAACAGGGTGGTCTACGATATAACGTCGAAGCCCCCCGGCACCATTGAGTGGGAATAGAATAATGTTTGTCCCTGAGCTCAATCAGAGACACCACTCCATTGCATTGAAAAAACGCAGCTTATCGGCTGGCCAGTTTCTGGGCCATGTAGAGCAGCAGTTGGCGGTCCTTCTCGTCGATCCGAGTAAGAAGCCGCTTCACTTTCTCGTAAAACCGCAGTTCTTTCTCTTGCTCTGCGTCGAGAACCAGCTCTTCCGTTGTCTGGCGCTTGCTGAGATTGGGCAGTGCCGGCGGTTCGTCACCCTCAAAAAACAGATGGTAGAGGGGAAGTTCCAAGGACGCAGCCAACCTCTCCAAGGTCTCAAGTGACGGAACGGTGTGTCCGTTTTCGACCCGGGAAATATAACAGCGCAATAAGCCTGTTCGCTTTTCGATATCACCTTGCGAAAGGTTTCGTTCTTCTCTAAGCTTCTTGAGTCTTGTTCCTATTATCATGGTCAGATTTTTGCACAAAGTAATTAAGTGGTCAACTAAAATCTTAATTAGAATTTGATCGCAAACCAACGAAAGCATAATCTGTAACCCTAGAGCCTTCTCCCTCGTCGGAAGCTATGAGGGTCGGCAAAGATGGAAGCACGATGGAAAATTCCGGCGCCCAAGTTGGCCAGGAAATTCAGTGGATTAAACGTGCACAGCAGGGCGAGCCGGAGGCCTTTGGACCTTTGGTGCATAAGCACCAGCAGCGAGTGTTCTCGCTCGTCTACCACTTGGTTCGCCGGCGCGATGAAGTGGAAGACCTCGCCCAGGAGATTTTCATCAAGGCGTTCCGGGCGATTCGGAGTTACAATTTCCAGTCCTCTTTCGCCACCTGGCTCAGCCGTATTGCCACCAACCATTGTTACGATTACTTGCGGCACGAGCGTGCATCGCGCGTAAGCTTCTATTGGCAGATGGGGGAAAATAGCCAGCAGGAGTTGGAGGACAATGCAGAGAGCCAGCCGGAGCAGGCTCTTGATCACGAAGAGCAAATGGTCCTCAAAGATTTAGTGGACAAGCTCTTGAACCGGGCCCCCGAAAATGATAGGAAGATACTGGTTCTGAAAGAATTGCAGGATTACTCGGTGGAAGAGATTGCGGAGATATTGGATCTGAAGCCGACCACGGTGAAAGTTCGATTGCATCGTGCCCGGAAGCGCATGTTAGAAGACTTGCGCCAATGGCGGGAGGAAAGCAACGACCATGCGTTGTGAAGATATTCGCGAACGTTTAGACACTCTTTGGGAAGGCGAGGAAACGGCGGAGGTCCGCCAACACCTCACCCAGTGTGCTTCCTGTTTCAGCTACCATCGCGACCTGCGGCTACTGCGAGTGGGACTTCAGTTGTGGAAGCACGAAGCTGCGCCCGAGCCTTCGCTGGGATTTGCGGAGCGGATGGTCCGCCAGATCGGCGAAATCACCAATGCTCCCAGCGTAGTGGATTTCTTCGAACGGGTGGGAAGGCGCTTTGTGTACGCAACCTTGGTGCTTGCATTTGTGGCTCTCCTCGCGCTGGCGCTCCCCTCGGGGCCGGTTCGTGGTCTAAGCGCGGCCGACATTCAAATACCCACTCAGGAAGCTCTGCTGGCCTATTCTGATCCCATGGGTGATACCGGAATGCAGGAAGGTCCGGAACTCGCGCCTGTGGAAACCCCTGCACCTGTCGTCACGAATGAGGTGAAATGAACCGCCGGATCTATCTCTATTTTATCCTGACCATTGTTTTAGGGGCCATCCTCGGGGGAGTTGGGACCTACTATTTCCTGTGGTACAACGGCCATTTGCAGCGCCCCCACGGATTCAACAAAGATCATGCCATGGAGCACCTTAAGAAGGTGCTTGATCTATCCGATACCCAGATGCAGCAGCTCAGCCAGATTTTCGATGACAGCGCGCAAAAGACCAGGGACCTGCAGAAGCAGTTGGACCCGCAGTTCCAGGCGATTCACCAGGAAACGCGCGAGCACATCCGGCAAATCCTGAATCCGGATCAGACGAGGAAATTTGATGAGTACGTAAGGCAGATTGATGAGCGGCGCAAGCGGCGCGACTCACCTCCGCCGCCTCATTAGCGTCGCGCGCGGAGAGGTGCAGAGGCAGGTAAATTTAAGTCGGGTATTATTGTCTTCACTAACTGTCCGGATGTGTTCATCCGGTTTGCAAGCATAGTCGGAAATAGAAATTCCCCTTCCAGGTGGCAGGGGTCTTGGGTTGAATGAAAATGCCGGGCGGGAGAATTCCAGCTCTCCATGGGCCCGGGGCTAAAAGGGGATGTCTTCGTCGCTGATTTCGGGCTCGGGGGGCAGTACCGGTTCTGCCGAAGGCTGTGGTGGGGCGGGTGAATGACGCTCCTGCGAGCTTCGATCCATACCTCCACCGGTGCCGGGCGTGTCGCTTTTCGATCCCAGCATCGTCATCTGGTTGGCGATAATCTCGTAGGAAGTGCGTTTGTTGCCGGACTGGTCCTGCCACTGTCGACTGCGAATAGTGCCTTCAATATAGACTTGCTTCCCCTTGGTTAAGTACTCCCCGCAGATTTCCGCCAGCTTATTCCACGCCACAATATTGTGCCATTCGGTGCGATTCTGCTTTTCGCCCGTCTTGTCCTTAAAGTTCTCGTCGGTGGCCAGGCTGAACTTGGCTACAGGGGCGCCGCTCGGTGTGTACTTCAGCTCGGGGTCTTTACCCAATCGACCAATCAGAATAACTTTATTAACGGATCCGGCCATGAAATCCTCCCATGAGTGTGGTGGGGTAGTTGGGGTGCTGTGCGGTCTGGTGGACGCCTGAGGCCGCGAGCATCATTATTTTCGTTTCGGTGTAGCGGGCGCGACGGGGATGCCCAGCTTCTTCAACCGCTGACGCGCCAAATCAGCTTCATGTGAATCGGGGAATCGCTGGATCACCGAGCGCAATTCGCGGCTTCCCGCTGCCTTCTGATCCAACTGCAGCAGGGAAAAGCCTTTCTTCAATTGCGCCGCCGCTGCCTTGTTTCCGGTCGGATACTTCTCACTGCACAAATCATATGCCTCAATGGCGTGCTTGAAGTCCGACTGGCTGTAATAGCATTCGCCGATATAGAACTGGGCGTTGGAGGCGCGGTCAGTATCCTTGTAATATTTCAGATAATCATTAAACGCTTGAATCGATAAGTCCCATTGCCCGCCATTGTAATAGCTCAGTCCCTGGGAATAAAGCGATTCCGCATCGGGCACGGAGGCCCCTGGCGTGGCAGGGGATCCCGGGGCGGCAGGATTCGTTCCCGGCGTGGGATTGGATTGCGTCGGCAGCGTCGTCATAATGGTTTGAAGTTGCGTCACCTGGTCGCTCAGTTTTGAGAGGCGCGCCTTGGCTTCGTCCAGGCTGTCACTCAGCGCTTGCATCTGCGTGGTCATGGAATCAAGGTGCGCACTGGAAGTGGCCAGATTCTGCTGGAGCGATCCGCGCAAATCCGTGACCACCGCCTTCATGCTGTTAACGTTATCGTTGGACTGTTCCACCAGGGTTTTCAAGACCGCGGATTGCGTGTCGACGGTCTTCTGAAGGTTTTGGACGGCTGCCTCCAGCGCATCGAGCCGCTGCAGCGTCTCGAGGGTTTCTTTGCTCACCGCGAAGACGGGCTGAATACTCGCGCCCACCAAGCCGAAAACCATCAATGCCAGTAAGGTATATTTTTTCAATGTCGCTGCATCCTCGCTTGCGAAAATAGCATACAGGTCAGTCTAACCTTTTGGCGCGGTTCGGGTCAACCCGCACGAAGGCATTGTGGCGGCAAGTTGGTATTTTTTTTGCCGCGATCTTATGGCAAGTCACGATTTGAGCCTGCGCGAAGCGCCTTGGATTACCGGAGCGTCAACAATCGCCTTAATGTCGCGAGCCGGCCACAGTGGTCGAAAGGAGGCCGCTTCGCAGCCCCACTCCAAGGTCAGCTTCGCCGGCAGGAAGGGTGCGCGCTTCGATCTCCGTCCGATAAAACACGTTTGGTTATGGCCCCGCCTGGTTGCCGGGTCAGGCTGATTACGACCATGAACGGGACGGGTCTGGCTGTAAGAAATTGTCCGCAGCAATACCAACCCGCATCTCTGGAAACGAACCGCAAGACTGCGATTCTCGCCTCTCACACCACAGAACTCATTGAAAGGGGATTGGAGGTTGGCAGACAGGTTGGGTTCGGGCCAGACTTGCAAATGAAAAGACAATGCCTGGGGACAGAAAAGTCAACACCGCTGCCATCGTCTGCAATGCGATCGCAAGGCAATATTGGCGGAGAGATATGCTCTTGGATAGGGAGATATATACCCATATTCCTCAAGGCTATAGCGAGGAACATCGAAACTCTTGCTTCAAGGTTTAGACACAAATACCCAAGGCCAAGCACGTCGGCTTCTTCGGCGTTGCGCTGCCATGGGAAAGGATAGAGAGGAAGAAAAGCCGGGAGCCCCGCTTGAGACTCCCGGCCAATTCCGCTTGCTTGTTACTTGGTTTCGGCGCCGTAGTGGAAGTGATCCACACGGTTCTGTTGCCAGCAATCCTCTGACTTACCAGACTGATCACAACCCTCAACCGGACGGCTCTTGCCGTAGGAGATTGTTGAGACCCGGTCTGCGGATACGCCCGCATTCACCAGGAAATTCTTTGCTGCGGTGGCGCGCTTGTCGCCCAAGCCAAGGTTGTACTCTTCGCTTCCGCGGTCATCGCATTTGCCTTCGATGGTGAACTTAATGCTGGCATGATCCTTCAGGAATGCCGCATCACCGGTAAGGGCGGTTTCCGCGTCGGCGCGGATATTCGCCTTGTCATAGTCAAAGAAAGCATCTTTGACGTTCTGGTTAAACAGCTCATCCTCTGATATCTCTTTCACCGGCGGCGGCGGCGGTGGAGGTGGGGCTGGGATCGTCACGGTGACGCGGGCGGTGGCACTTTGTGATCCGCCCGGACCGGTGGCGGTCAGGGTGTAAGTCGTCGAGTCCTGCGGTGTGACCGTTGAAGAACCCGAGGCCTGGACCTTGCCAACTCCCGGCTGCAAGTCCAAATCAGTGGCATTCTGAGAAGACCAACTCAGGGTAACCGATTGGCCTTTGTCAATGGTGCTGGGTTCTGCGGTTAACGTCACGGTAGGAGCCGGTGGTGCCGGCGGCGGCGGTGGCGGCGGTGTTGGCGCCGGTGTCTTCTTCTTGCAAGCCCCTGCCAGTAAAACAACTCCCAAAATTCCGACGAGAACCGCAAGACTGCGTTTCTTCGTTCGCATGCTTAAATTCCTCCTTGAATCGGTAGAAAATCTCGTGATCCCGTGGGTGAAATGAAGTACTTAGACTCTCTCCCTTCCGGCGCAATCAATTGCGGGCCCACGTTATTTTCCCGCGCTGGAAGGAAAACTCTTGGAACCCCGGATAGTATCACTAAATGGCCCAGAAAAACAACATTTTCCATAAGAAAAAAGTCAATTGACCACGATTTTAAAGTGGAAAAATTTGTCCCACTTTTTGTGGGCTATATTCATCTCCATATCTCGCATTGTGATATTTCACCGTTCTGGCCCGTTGGGGTTGCGGTAAAACGCCTGTTTGGATCAGTTCGACCAATTGGCATTCCAGTTTTCCCCCACCTTGGTTAGTTGTTTGGGTTCAAGGCCATTGGCGAGCATGGTCCATATCTGGCGCGAGCCCGAGCGCGTGGATTCAAAGGCCAGGTGGCGGCCATCCGGCGACCACGTGGGATGTTCATTGCGGCCCGCATCGTGCGTCATTTGGATAATCCTGCCGGTGGCAATTTCCATGATGTAAATATCATAGGTCCCGGTTTCCGAAACCCGCCAGTGGAAGGCCATGAAGAGCCCATTGGGCGACCAGGCAGGCGCGCTGGCGTCACCGCCTGATGCGGCGGTTGTCATACGGCGGAGATTCGTGCCGTCAGAGGACATCAGGTAAATCTGGGGCGTGCCGCTGCGGTCGGAAACAAAGGCGATTTCCTTGCCCGTTTTGGGATTCCATACCGGAGAGATATCAACCGAGGGGGAAAATGTAAGACGCTGCAAGTTGTAACCATTGGCATTGGCAATGTAGATTTCCGGGTCGCCGCCCATACTTGAACAAAAGGCGATTTTCGTCCCGTCGGGAGACCATGCCGGAGTGGTATTCAGCCCTTTATACACGGGAAAGGCAGAGCGCCGGTTGGTTTCAAACGAAAAGATGTAAAGCTCCGGATTACCCGAAACATAACTGGTGAAAGCCAGTTTGGTGTTGTCAGGCGACCATCGCGGCGTCGTGCTAATGGAGCCGTAACTGGTAATGGGATGCTGGTTGAAGCCGTCATAGTCCATTACCCAGATTTCCTGCCCGCGCCCTCGCTTGCTGACATACGCGATGCGCGTCTCGTTGATTCCGGGCAGACCGCCTCCCAGTGCCTTGAGGATTTCATCAGCGAAGCGGTGCGCGGCCGCGCGGGTGGAAACTTCGTTCAGGGTGGCGACATAGCGCTTGGCCAAAACGCCAGGATTAGCCTGGTTTCCCAGGTCAAAAACCCGGCCGGTAACGACCATGTTGGAATTGACATTTTCAACTTTGCCAAAAACCAACATCTGCACGGAGGCAGGAGGTGCGCTCCAGGCGTTGAAGTCGACGTCCAGCGGCTCCTCCGGAACTTTTAAGGGATAATTGCTTTTGCTGACCATCTCGAACAGTCCCGAGTCGTCAAGATCTCTCCAAAGGACCTGGTTGAATTCCTGCGTCAGGCTGACCAACTGCTGGTCGACGGATTTGGGCGGGAAATCCGGAACTCCCAGCTTGATTTTCGGCGCGCCCAGGTTGATTCCAGTGCTAAGCCAGTCCTGCTCGCTCATGGCTAATCGCGAGGTGAGGGAGAGTCCCAACGCTACGGTCAAGGTTAGGAGGAAGGGAATCGCGATTCGGTGCAGTTTCATTTGAGTTATAGGCTCCACAGATTAGGATGCTTGCAAGGCAGAGTACCGATGTCTCGCAGTGTGATATATCTTCGTGCCCAAAAACAGACATTCCTGCCGCTACTGGCGGTGAAAATCAAAATAAAACTGCACATTGACGCTTCCCCCGGAGTAGTCGGGCGGCAGCGCCGGCAGCGGATTGGAGGCGAGAATGGCCCGCAGGGCGGAGCGATCCACTTCCGGCACGCCGCTGCTTTGCGTTATCTGCACGTTGGTGATGGTGCCGTCGCGCGAAATCTCAAACGTCAAATAGACGCGCGGGGCCGTCAGGATATTGGAGCTGACCGTCGCCAGCAGCCAGTTGGCGCTGATGCGGTTGCGCATTGCCGCCACGTACCAGGCATAGCGCTGGCCGAAACTGTTTCCCACGCCGAGGCTCAGGCCGCCTGCTCCCCCGGATGTCACCATCTGGGTGTAATTCATCGTGGGCGCCCCACTCTGACCGTAGGGGACAACGTTATCCGGGGTCACCATTTCGGCTTGATGAATACGCTTGTTGACCCGTTCCAGCTTTTCCGGTTTCACCGAGTCTTTGAATTTGGGAATCTGCTGCGCGTCCGGAGCTGGTTCCTCCTTGGGTTGCGGCTCGGTTTTGGTCAGCCCGGTATTCTGAGTGACAACCTGGCTGGATGTGGTCAGCAGGGGAGAAGGCAGGGGAATGCCCGGCAGGCTGGCCACCGCCCCCATTTTAACCGCTCCTTGCGTGCCCCAGCCCTGGCCCGTGCCGCCCAGGTGGAAACCGATCAAGGTGTAGGTCACCACGAATACGAAAAGAACAACGTGCATGACAATGGAAACCACCAGCGTGCCACGCAAGTTGTCGCGGCGGTCATCAACTAACATCATAAAGTGCGTGCCCATAGGATGTGCTCACACTAAGAGCCTGGTTTGGTCTCCAGGGGCTCGGTAACGATGTTGAGGTTGGTAATGGGAACGGGGGACTGCTTTAGTGCATCCACAACGCGCGCAAACGCACCAAAACTCACATTCTGGTCGCAGCGGATAAAAACCGGTTGGGTGCCCGCTCCCTTGAGCTGGTCCAGGACGCTCACCGCCAGGCGGTGAATATTAACGGGATCATTTCCAACGTAGATATTCTGCTTCTTATCGATGGTAATGACGACTTTTTCCTCGGACACAACTTTGACCGTCTTGGTCTTGGGAAGATCGACCTCAATCCCCGATTCCAGGATTGGCGCCGTCAACATGAAGATGACCAACAGCACCAGGACGACGTCCACAAAAGGGGTGATGTTGATATCGGAAAGGGA
>CAYTMD010000206.1:0-10468 GCA_964438685.1 uncultured Acidobacteriota bacterium | reverse complement strand
GAAAATAAACTACTTACCCTCCGTCTCCGGCCCTAACTGCGAAAGTTGGGCTAACATAATCTTCCGAGTCGGGCGGCCCCGACCAGGCCGCTCTGAAAGGGCTTGACAAATGATTTCTATATATGTAGATTTTTCCCATGAAAACCCCTCGCATATCTCCCGAGACCCTTTTGGTGCTGGAACGGTTCCTTGAGCGCCCGGTCGACTGGCTCTATGGTTACGAACTGAGCCGGGTAACGGGGCTGAAGTCCGGGACGCTTTACCCCATCCTCATGCGACTGGAAAAGCACTCCTTGCTGGAAGCATGTTGGGTGGCGACGGAGGACGGCGTGCCGCCGCGGCACACGTACCGACTGACGCCGAACGGATTGGAACTGGCCAGGACCAAGGTGTCTGAAGCGCGCCCGCGCTCCATGGTGCGGCAACCCGCTTTCTGTAGTGGGTGAGATCGATGTTGGAAGTGCACCTCCGGCAAGCTGCGACAATATTTCTGGAAACCGCGATTCGCATCGCACCGCCCGACATACGCGGCTGGGGCCAGGCCATGCTGGGGGAGATGAATTACGTGGAAGGCCCCTGGGCGGCGACGATGTGGGCGCTTGGCGGCACGAGCGTTATGCTGAAGCAGGCGCTGGTCTCCCTTGTTATCCCCGGACGGCGCGAGCAGGAAATGGTGCTTGACGGGGGGCTCTTCGCCAGGAACGCCTCCGTGCGCAAGGCGGCGTTGGTTATTGGCGGCGCGTGCGTACTGGCCGCGCTGCTATTTTTCGCTGCCCCACCATTCCGGCAGGCATTTCAGGTTGCGTTGGAGCCATACCCGATTGCGTCGAGTAGTATCCAGCCGGGCCTTAAGACCCTCGCCCGGCAGGCAGAGGCGCGGCACGACTCCGAGGGCCTGGCCTTCTGTGCCGTGCGGCTCCAGGATCCGCGCGAGAGTGCTCGATTGGCGGCGGAAGCCGTCCATCTCAATCCGAATCTCCTTTGGGTCTACGCTGTCGTTGCCGTGCGCAATCCCGGACTGTCAGAAACCGGCCCATGGGTTGAGAAGCTCGAACAATGGGATCCGCGGAATGCCCTGTTTTACTTGATCGCGGCGGAATCGATGCAGCAGGCAAACGTTTACCAGGGTGGATGGTCGCCCCTGACACAAGAGCAAGAGCGAGCTTGGCAGAACGCGATGGCGGGGGCGTTCCGCGCCCCCAAATTCGACGACTACTTTGAGCGCGTCGCGGAACTCAATCGAAGGGTCGTACCGCGCTATGGCTTCCGGAATCCCTATGAGGTGGCATCCCGCGACCGGACTGACCTGCCCATCCATGCTTTTCAGAATTCCGAGCGATTTGCCAAGTTGCTTCTTCAGTCGGGAGTAGACCTTGAGGCGAAAGGCGATCGAGCGGGCGCGCGCGAAAAATACTGGACCGTGGGGCGCTTTGGCCAAGTGCTCGATTCGCAGGGGCGCACTGACCTGGAACATTGGATGGGCACAACTTTGCAGGCCATGGCTTACGGCCAACTCCAGGTGTCTGCGGATAAGGAAGGTAATCAGGAGGAAGCCGCACTGTTTGGTTATCTCGCGGCCAAGTTCGACCCCGTCAAGGGCGAGCACGAAGGTCTTCCGCCGCAATCGACTTTTGGCTTGGAAACTTCCCGACGCAACGCCGCCGTGGTGGAGATTTCTGGGCTCATGATCCTTGTCTTCTGCGGGCTCGTGGTGATCGCAACTTCGATCCTTATCGCCGGCAGTCGCAAGAACGCGCGTCCGGTGGCGCAACGCGCCAAGCCCGTGGCGGCGATCGTGGTTTTGACCAGCGCCGCGGGTTTGTTGTTCTCGTCGGTCACGCTTTACCTGACCTATCGCCCTTATTGGTATATCTTTCAGAGCGCCATTCAGAGCGGTGACAGCGTCCAGACAGCCGACTTTCGTTACTTTCTCTTTGGCTCTCAGATGATTCCCGGCGTTTCATCCCGCCTTCAAATCGCGTTGCTCGACGCGCTGTTTTACTCCCATTCGCTCAGCTTTCTGTTCTACGTCTGGGCGGGGGTGACCCTGCTTGGTGTCATCGGCTTGGTTCTTATTCTTCTGCGGCGCATACGGGGCCGTCCGCGTACTCACGCGCCGTAACCCCGACCCTGTTAATCGATACAGTCCGCAAATTGCTCCACGGCACACCCTGACGCTAGACAGAATAGGGGCCGTGAGGATTGAGGATACGTGTGTGCAAAAGAACCTGTAGGCCGAACGACGTTCGGCCATGGCACTTGCAAACGAGAACATTCCCATTTGAGGTGAAGTATGAAGAAACTCATTGCAACAGCAGCTTTGATAATTTCTATTTTCGGAACAGCGTCGTCTCCTCTCTGGGCCGCCAAGTCTAATTGGAGCAATCTCAACACTCTCAAGCAGGGTGAGCTTATCCGTATCGTCCTGAACGACGCTTCGTCTCACGAGGGTGCATTTCGGATAGTGAACGACGAGGGGATCACTCTTCGGCGGGCGCGGGGTGAGCAGTCGTTCGCACGAAAGGATATTAGTCGCGTCTATATCAAGAGCAAAGATCACGAGGTACGTAACATCTTCATTGGCGCGGCAATTGGAGCGGCCTTAGCGACCCCCCTCGCGTTAGCCAACTACCGCAATGAGTGGTGGCGCTCAACGGCGTGGGTCTGGCCGGTGTTTGTGGGTCCCGGCGCCGTAATTGGAGGGGAAGTTCCGACCGGTGTATGGCACGAGGTCTATCACGCCCGCCGGCACTGAAGTTGACCGGCTTTGGGATGACTCTCGCGGAGCCGCATCCTAACGCCACGTCGTAACACCTTTGTGAACGAGTTCGGGAGGACAAGCCATGAATTGCTGGAAGTACGTTCTGTACCTTGCGACGATACTTTTTGCCTTCGCAACAGCAGAGGGGTCTCTTCTGCTGGCCGCGAACTCAGAGTGGGACGATCTTGCCACTTTAAAGCCCGGCCAAGAAATACGCCTGGTATTGAACGATGCCAAATCCTACCAGGGGGCGTTTCAGGCCCTGAACGACGAGGGCATTACCCTTCGCCAACCGGCGGGTGAGCAGACGTTCGCGCGGAAGGACGTTCGGCGCGTGGATGCTTATTCGGGCGGCAGAAATCACCGTCTGCGCAATACGATCATTGGCGTAGCGGTAGGGGCGAGCTTGGCAACCACCTTCGTGTTGATCAACCACAGCTCCCGAAATAGTTGGTTTCATTCCACGCTGTGGGCCTGGCCGCTGTTTGTGGGTCCTTGCGCCGGTGCCGGGGCCGCATTGCCAACTGCCGGATGGCACGAGGTCTACCGGGCTCGCACGCAATGAATTTGGCCCCGGCGTCACGAATCAAATAGGGCTTTGAATTTAGGGCCCTCGCTGGGTGTTGTCATGCTCTGCTTGGAGACGTCTTTGATGCGCCGGACAATGATCTTATCGCTTCTGTTCGCCATAGCCGCAGGCGCGGTTTGCGCGCATCGACCCCTCAAGGCCGTGGATCTGCACGTCTATCACGCGGCCGCCAGAAGTGTTTTCTTCCTCGGTGGCCCCATGTACGGTCCGAACCAGGATTTCGGATGGCCGATGACGTACCGTTATCCGCCGCTATTTCTATGCCTCTTCCGGCCCTTTGCATCTCTTCCGCTCAATGTTGCCGTAGGAATCTGGGCCGCACTTAAAGTATTGCTGCTGGGGCCTCTGGTCTGGATCTGGCATCGGCGATATCCTCAGCCGCATTTGGGCCCAGCCCTTGGGATTTCCAGCCTTCTATTATTGCCCTACCTGGTCTACGAACTACAGGTTGGAAACGTACAATTATTTCTCGTTGAATTTGTATGCCTTGCCCTCTTGCTGTGTGATGAACACCCTTTCGTCGCCAGCCTGTTGCTTGGTCTGACGGCGGCGATAAAAGTCTGGCCAGGCGCTATCCTTCCTTTTCTTGTGGTGCGTGGGCGCTGGCGTCTCGGAGTCCGAGCTTTGGCCGCTACGGGGGTCTTTACCGCCCTGCCGGGCTTCTTCCTCGGTTGGAGCAACCTGTTGCACTTGCTGCATCAGTGGTTCCGCCAGGAACAACGCATCAACGCCCTTCTCGGCGACCGGTGGTATCCCAGCCAATCCTTGCGCGGCGTGTTGCTCAGGTATTTCACCCGGATGGACTACTCCGGCCTTCCTGATCAGAATTATCGGCAGGTGAACCTTGTTGCCTTGCCCTCCTGGGAGGTCCGGCAATTCTGGCTGACCCTGGCGATTGTTCTGGGCCTGCTGGCATTGGTTTGGGTCTATCGATGTGCCAATGACGGCGCGGCAAACTCGATACTGTTTTGCTCTCTGCTGATCATTGAACCCAATGTCCAACGGCTCGCCTATGTCGCCTTGCTCTGGCCCGCACTCTATGCAGGTGTGGTATTGACCGACCCGAAGGATCCTCGCTTTACGCGGTGGATGCTTATAGGGGCGGCATTCGTAGCGGGACTGGTTCCGCTCGTTCCGGGTGCGGCATCACAACGATTGGCGCAGGTCCTGGGGATTGACTTTCTTGGGGTCCTGCTCCCGCTTACGTTTGTCCTCTTGAGGTATTCATCGTGGGGAATGTCTTCACCGCTGTGGAAACCGCTTGGTAAATGATACTGTTGTGAGTGTAAGTGGGGAACCACATCAACGCTCCTGTGCGGCGGTCCTGTGTTGTGGGTTTGTGGCCCTCGAAAATAGCTCAGGGCAGGGGATTTCAATAGAGCTTGCTTAGCCGCTCGATGGAGGAGTAGTACGAAAACAAGCACCCGAAATGGTGAATCACATAGCTTTCGAAAAACAAGCCTCATAGTCTTGGTCGCGATGCTCTCGGTGGCTTGGTCAAGATCCATGGCGGCACAGGCACAGACTTCGGCACCTGCGCAAAATCCTCGCGATTCTTCGCCCTCAGAGCAAGCGCCGGTTTCACTTGCGAGCGGGTCAGGCGTCATTGCCTTGTTGCCGCCGGCCGTCAGCCACAAACGGCTGACACCGAAGGATAAGTTTCAAATCTACGCCCATCAAAATTTCGGCCCACAGAATTTCATTCTTCCCGCTTTTGGAGCAGGCTTTTCCATGCTACATCCGCCTGCTCTTTATCCGCGCGAATGGAAGGATGGCGGGGGAGCTTTCGGCAGATGGTATGGAGAACAGATTGTGACGAGCACATCGAATCGAACGGGGCGGTTACTCGCTCAGGTTGCGTTGCATGAGGATCCCCGCTATGTTCCGTCCGGCAGCAACAATGCACTCTTCCGCATCGCTCACGCCGTCGCTTTCACCTTTGTTGACAAGACCGATTCCGGGCACAATACCTTCGCGTTTTCCAACTTCGCCGGCGCGGCGGCAGGCGGCTTTGTCGGGATGGGCTTATTACCGAATGGATATAACGATGCCACGCACGCCGAGCAGCGCGCGTTGCGAGGCCTGGGAACCGTTGCCGTTCGTAATATCGTCACGGAGTTCAGGCCCGAGTGGGCGCCCGTTTTGAGAAAGATACACGTCCCAAAAATCCTTCCCGAATGGTGGACTCCCAAGCATCCACAGCACCCTTAGCAAGCTCCTCGCACCGCACTTGCAATACTCGGCCATGGCCGTTCGGCCGGGGCATGAGAGGCAAAAAGGTTGAAGGTCTCGTTATCCTCCTGTTTCCTCGAAGTCCCATCGCAATCAGTTGAACCCCCCTGCCGAGTTCATGTAGATTGAAGGTTCGAATCGTATTAAATCGGGGGAGTGAAACATGGACTTGCTCAAATTGAACGATGCTGCCCGCGAGCTGGGGGTGAGCTATCCGACCATCAAGCAGTGGATCTATCATGGGAAGATCAAGTCCGTTCTCACCGCGGGCGGGCACCACCGGATTCCCCGCGCGGAAATTGACCGCCTCTCTTTCTACGGTGAGGCTGCGAAGGGCGCAAAGAAGAAGCCGGCGCCCGAGTTAAAATTGCCCAAGGGATTGGAACACTTCATCAGCGGCCGCAACCAGCTTATCGGCCGCGTCACCAAGGTTGAGGTCGTCGGCTTGCTGGCCAAAGTGGCACTGGATATCGGCGGCCAGACCATTACCGCGATCATCACCAGCGACGCGTGTCGCGACCTCGGGCTGAAAAAAGGGCAAGCGGCAGCAGCTCTAATCAAGGCGACCGAAGTAATGATCATTGCGTCGGGCCCGCAGTCTCCCTGAAGAACGTCGCAGGACGGAAGCAGCCTTCCCACGCCTTCCCGTATACATCGTCCCCCGCTTCTCTATTCGCATAGGGAAATGTAGACATATCGCATCAAATCGCTTATATTAAGTACATATTGTCGTATTTATTCGTTCTTTTCGCGCAAGCGGCCGTCCCGAAGGAAATTGCATTTAGGGGCGGAATGCGGCAGCGTAACGGAGGTGTCGGTTGGGCAGGGTTCACGCCGGCAAAAAAATGCTCGCAGATTTGTCACTTCACTCCGCGGGGGACTCAACGATGCACACTGATTCGAGCGCACGGATCCGGATGCCAAGGGTGACGTCCGTTTATCTGAAGTCGATTCACCCGCGCCCGTGGGGCCGCTGGATTTTGCCGCTCATAATCCTTTTTCTACTGAGCTCGGTGCCGGCGATCGCCCAGGTCTCCGCGTCCCTTTCGGGAACCGTCAAGGATCAGTCCGGCGCCACGGTCTCCGGGGCCGCTGTTGCGGTAAGGAACACCGAGACCGGGGCGATACGGAATGCAGTGACCGGTGATGAGGGGCAATATCGGGTGTTCTCGCTTCCCATCGGGGATTACGAAGTCCACGTAACGAAGCCGGGGTTTGCCGAACAAATTCGCACCGGCATCCGATTGGCCGTTGGGCAGGATGCGAGTGTTGATATCACGTTGCAAGTGGGGCCGGTGACCGAGCAGGTGGTGGTGCACTCCGACGCGCCCTTGGTGAGCCTGACCACGGCGGACGTCTCCGGTTTGGTGGGGGAGCAGCAGGTCAAGAATCTGCCGCTCAATGGACGAAGCTATGATCTGCTGCTTCCGTTGAATCCCGGCATTGTCAATTTTACCTGGGAAAAGACCGGGGGCATTGGCATCTCCAACTCGACCACCGGCAACAATTTCGCGGTATCGGGCAACCGGCCGCAGCAGAATATGTTCCTGCTGAATGGGGTGGAATTCACGGGCGCGGCCGAGAACAACATGCAGCCGGGAGGCACCAGTCAACAGTTGCTGGGCGTGGATGCGGTTCGCGAATTCAATGTCCTGCGCGATTCCTACGGCGCCGAGTACGGCAAGCGGCCCGGCGGCCAGGTGATCATCGCGACCCAATCGGGCAGCAACCAGTTGCACGGATCGGTCTTTGAATTCCTGCGCGATAACGCTCTCGACGCGCCGAATTACTTCGATCAGGGTTCCGCGCCGCCGTTCAAGCGCAATCAGTTTGGAGCTTCGCTGGGGGGCCCGGTCCAGAAAGACAAGACGTTTGCCTTTGCCAGCTACGAAGGATTCCGCGAGAGTCTGCACCAAACCTCAGCCACGTTTGTCCCGGATGCCGCTTCGCGTGCCGCAGCCGTCGCTAGTGTCCAACCGCTGCTCAATCTGTGGCCCGCACCTCCGGCCGGCGCTCCTGACTTCAACGGAATCGCCGAATACTTCAGCAGCCCGCTGCAATCGATTCGCGAGGATTTTGGCACCGCCCGGCTCGATCATATTTTCTCTCCCAAGGATTCTCTCGCCGGCGTCTATACCATCGACGATGGTGGCGATGTCACCGCAACGCCGCTTGATCCCTACAGTACCGATATCATGACCCTGCGCGAGCAGGTGTTCAGCCTGGAGGAGACGCATGTTTTTTCGCCGGCGTTGCTCAATACGGCCCGCTTCGGCTTCTCCCGCGCTGGCTACTATTTTGCCGGCGAGCCCACGCCTGGAACCCCTGCCGCGACGGTGCCAGGATTTCTGCTGGGTCGGCCCGTAGGCGCAGTAGTCGTGGGGGGCAGCGCCGCTTCCAACCCCCAGGCCTCGGTCGGATTGGCCGGGAGCAATAATGGAAGCAACCTCCCCATTGCGCGCAACCTCTTCACCCTGGAGGACCGGATAACGCTGACGCGAGGCCGACATCAGTTTACTTTTGGCGCGTGGTTCCAGCGCTTCCAATCGAACGAGACCATTGCGCTCAGCCAGTACGGGCAGGCGACGTTTTCCAGCCTTGCGACCTTCTTGCAGGGAACCGTCTCCACGTTCCTTTTCGATCCCGCTCCCACGGCGATGAACTGGCGGTCGTTGTTCGGGGCCTGGTACGCCGACGATGTGATACGGCTGACTCCCAAGATCACGCTATCGCTGGGCTTCCGCGATGAATTCACCACGGGCTGGAATGAAGCGCATGGCCACGCTGCCAATTACACCTATCCAAATGGTGTCATCTCGACGCAACCCCAGATTGGTAATTCACTGTTCACCGTGAACAACGGCACATTTCTCCCGCAGCCGCGAATCGGGTTGGCTTGGAGCCCCTTCAGCAGGAAGTCGGTGGTTCGCGCGGGCTTCGGGATGTACAACGACTTGCAGGATGCCCTGGGCTACCGCGCCGACCAGAACGCTCCTTTCAACCCAACGTACAGCATTGCTTCGCTGCCGGTGGCGAGCCTCCCCGTCAATCCCTCCGCCGCTGTGCCAGCGAATGCCAAAATTGTGCCCGGCGGCGTTCAGCCCGACATGAAGACGCCCACGCTGATCTCCTGGTCGCTGCGGCTTGAGCAAGAGCTTACTCCCAATACTGCTTTGACCATTGGTTACGTGGGCTCGCACGGCTACCATGAACTGATTGGGATTGACGCCAATGAGCCGGCGCCAACCATCTGCCCCGCATCACCGTGCCCGGCCGCTTACCCAACCGTGAATTCGAGTGCCAGCCCGGCAGTGACGATCAGTACGGGTTTTCCCGCGGGTTCTCCTCTGGCGGGTGCGCCTGTTCCTGCCGGGAGCTATTACATCCCTGCCGGTGCGGCAAAAGCCAACCCTGCGCTGGCGAACACGTGGACGTGGTTTTCGCTCGGCACCAGCTCCTACAACGCTCTGCAAGTAGATGTGAACCGCCGCCTGAGTCATGACCTTTCCGTTCGCGGGGTTTACACCTGGTCGAAGTCGCTCGACGATGGTGATTCCTTGAATCAGACCACCGCCGGGAACGCGCCGGGACTGGTTTCCAACCCTTTTAATCTGGGAGCGGATTGGGGGCCGGCTACTTACGACGTGCGCAACAGTGGCGTGGTGAGCGCACTCTACGAATTGCCACTGGGGAAGGGCAAGCCTTTTGCGAGCGGGTCGAAAGGAGTGACGAACGCCGTGCTGAGTGGTTGGTCGGTGAACAGCATCCTCGCCATGCAAGACGGGTTTCCGTTCACCCCGCAACTGAGCTACAACCCTTCGAACAGTGGAGACACGCGGAATCCGGTGCGGCCATTCTTGAACCCCAACTTTACCGGCCCGGTGATTCTCGGTAAACCCGCGCAGTGGTTTAATCCCAATGCGTTTATCGCGCCCCCGTCCACGGGCGGATTTGCCGGCAATCTGGGAAGAGACACCTTTGCCGGCCCCGGACTCGCCACGTGGGATTTCTCCGTGATTAAAGACACCCCGATTCGCGAGGGTGTGCGCCTTCAGTTTCGCGCCGAAATGTTCAACCTGCTTGACCGCGCCAACTTCAATACTCCCAACCTCATCGTGTTCACCCCCCCTACGGCGGCCAACCCCACCGGCCTCTCCGGCACAGCCGGCGCCATTACCAGCACATCCACCACTTCCCGGCAGGTGCAATTCGGATTAAAGCTGCTCTGGTGAGGGTGGCAAGGGGCTGCGCCATCGGCGGTTTGCGAAGTGGACTGAAATAGCTCTCTCGCTCCGTGGGCAGGAAGTTTTGAAACCCCTGTTGTGAAGGTTAACCACGCTGCGTTACGATGACTGCTGTGCAGGCTGGGTAGAACCTGCGCGCACCCGCTTGGTCCACCGCAGAGGCGAGCGTTGCCTGTCGGCTAAGGTGGCCGGGTTATTGAGGGAGCAGCATCGTGCTTGGTCTTGATAGGCGTGCCGCGCGTTACACGTGGACTGTGGTCTTTGTTCTGCTCCTGGTGGGGCTGCTTTATGTCATACGGGAGACTCTGTTCATTTTTGTTGTGGCGTTGCTCTTCGCGTACCTGCTCTCGCCGCTGGTGAAGCTTCTGGACCGGGGGCTGCCGGGGCGGTCGAAAGTGCCGGCGCTCGCCCTGGTGTACCTCGCGCTGGTTGGGATTCTGATTGTCATTGGAATCGCGATTGGCTCCCGGGTGATCGAGCAGGCGAACCTGCTGGCCGCCCGGCTTCCGGATCTCCTGACGAGATTTGCGACCCCCATCGCCCCCGCCGGTTCGCCTGCCGCGCCGACACTGAAAGGTACAGTGCTGGCGACAATACAACAGCAACTCGCCCATCATTCGCGAGACCTCCTGGCCCTGTTGC
>CAYTMD010000205.1:0-10494 GCA_964438685.1 uncultured Acidobacteriota bacterium | reverse complement strand
CGCTTGTGCTGCACCTCATTCCCAACCTGACGACATCTGTTTTGGACACGAGTGATGTAGCTCCGACTTGGCGCGCTTTCCCTTGCCTATCGAAGCGAGCCGCGGACCTAATGAACAGGTCCGCGTTACACATCTCAAAAAAAAGGGAACGAAATGGGCTTAAGATTTGTCAATACTCGCCAGAGAGACAAAACCGGTTCGAATAGGAGGGCGCAAGTTATGACGTGGGCCGCGGAGTTCGCGGCACCTTAATCGCTGCTGGGAATTTCGCACTGTGCATTTCCCGGAACTTATGCGATTCTTCCTTTGCAGCACTCAAGACAACCTGGGTTCGAAAGAACACCAGCGCCGATGTTTTCTTCAATAACCTGCGAAGGACCCGGAGAAGTTATCCTGCGGGTGGAACGCGGCATATCCTGGCCATTCGGGCATTGCAGTGGGCCAGGATGTACCTGCGAACCTGCGGGAGCATGCGGTGGTCCAGGCAAATATCACGCAAGTCGGTGACTGCCATGTCGGGAAGGAAGGCGAGCACCCGGGCAAATGGAGTGAGCGGATTGCGGATGAGCGCGAGTCGCAGATAATAGTGATGCGACCATCGTTGGTGCTGGGATAATTGATCCACGACGCTGGGGGGAAGACCTTCGCGGGCGAGCACTTTAAGTAAGTTTCCTTCCGTGAGGTAAGGGTTATCAAGGGCCGCGCGGATCAATTCCGGGTCTGGGCTGAAGAGAAGGCTGGCGGCAAGGCGTCCTGTGCCACGCCGGGCGAGCGAGGTTCTTTCCCCTCGTGGCATACCCACGAGCTTCTTGAGTAGGGTCTCTTCCGCCACCATCTTGACGTCTGCGGGAACGGCAGGGGTTTGGGCCACGCGCAGCAGATCGAAGAGGTAGAGAAATTTCATCAGGGGCAGGGAAACGAGTCGCGGAGTCTGCGGATGCCGAACCAGGGCAAGTTTTACGGTATAGCTCCGCCGGGCAGCCTGGTGGTGGGCAAGTTCGAGAACGACATCGTGCGCCAGGTCTTTGCGTTCAAGCAGGCGGAGCAGATCACTCTCCTGCAAATGGGGATTGCGCGCGAGCCCCAGAAGAACTTCCTTTGCGGTTTCTTTGAAAAAGGTTTCTATTTCCGCGCGCGAAGAGACGGCGGCGGCCAACTCAGCCCGTTGCTGTAAGTGTTCCCGTGGTGAGTGGTCAGCCATACGATGCCGATTTTAAAAGGGACGGCCTATTTACTGCAAGTCGGACCACTGCCTCCACCGCGCGCATGGCCTGGAGAAATGTATTGTGTTTCCTCCAAAATGGCATGCGGCGCGCCATGGATGGAGCAGATAAAGAGCATCAAGGGGAGACGCTCGCAAGGCTTTTGCATCTAAATCGCAGGGTGACAGAAGAGCACGTTGGAGCGTAAAATGAGATTTTACTTGAAAAGTCCATCAATAATTGGTATTTGGAATGGGTCATCCGAAGGATCGCAAGTTGTTCAACATGCGTTTCCAGCGGGGAATACCCGCTGGGTTTCAGGCGATATAGGTAACGGGTGCGCCCAGGTCACCTACGATTCACCATCCCAAAATCGAGGTAGCTGTTCAATGAAGAAAACCACTGCGCTCTGGACCCTCACAATTCTAGTTGGTCTCTCGTCCGGCGCCACCGCAGGCGGGCTCGCAAACCGCTCTGCCCGGTCCGTAGGTCTGAACATGGCGGCCCGCATGCAAGCGCCACCCCAGGCGGCCAAGGCCCCACAATGGAAGAGTCGGGAAGAGTACGACGCTTACAATGCCATGGCGACGGCAACGGATCCCGACAAGAAGATATCCCTGGCCGAGGCGTTTATCCAAAAGTATCCGACCTCCGATTTCAAGTCGGGCGCCCTTCTGACCGAAATGCAGGTGTACGCCTCGCAGAACAAAACTGACAAGGCTGTCGAGGTGGCAAAGAAGGTGTTGGATATTGACCCTGACAATCTTGTGGCTCTTCGCTTCTTGAGCTTCACCTTCCCGTTTCTGTATAAGCCCACTGACGCAGACGCCACCGCAAAGCTCTCACGGGCTGACAGTGACGCCCACCATGGGCTGGACCTTCTGCAGAAACTCCAGAAGCCTGCTGGGGCGACCGATGAGCAGTTTCAGCAGGGCGTCAAAGAATTTCGGGGCGTCTTCAATAGTTGTGTCGGATTTGCTGCCCTTCAGCGCAAGGATTATCCCAATGCAATTACCGCTCTGAAGGCGGCGACTGCGGATAATCAGAATAGCTGGTATGCCGTCTACTGGATGGGACTTGCTTACCTCTATTCCACGCCACGCGATTACGATCATGCCATTTGGTATTACTCACGTGCGGTCGCTCTGGCCAAGGCCGGAAAAGACCCCAATGCCGCGGATTGGGAGAAATATCTAAAGCAGACCTACGTGGGGTACCACGGGACCGACACCGGGCTTTCAGACATCGAGAGCCAGGCGGCCGCCACCGCCAACCCGCCCGACGGCTTTAAGGTTGCACATGCCGAAGCTCCGAAGGCCACCGGGAATAATACCGTCGATGCCTTTAACACGCTGACCTACCCGCTGACACTGGGTGGTGAGACAGCCCAGAAGCAATGGGACGGCATAAAGGGTCAGCCCGTCTCCAACTTCGGCGGCACCGTTGTGAGCGTGGAAAAGGGGACCGATCCCAACTCGTATTCAGTTCACATTGCCGTGCTCGACGGCACGAAATCGGCCGGCGGGTATGACATCGAACTGAAGGACACAGCCCAACCCAACGTTAAGAACCTGCAAAAGGGTGACTTGCTCACCTTTAAAGGAACGCTCGATTCCTACGTTGCAACGCCTAATCTGATTTTGACTTTGGTGGGGGAAGTCACTTCCGACCTCCCGGATGCACCAGCCGCCAAGCCCAAACCAAAGGCTCCGGTTCACCATCCGGTTCATAGGACAACGACCAATTAAATTCCTTGAGGCAGGGCGCCGGCACACGCTGGCGGCCCTGCCTCACCTCTCCTGCTGGCTCACCATCCAACCAGAAAGCTGTGCCCGGGCAAGCCGGGAATTCGGACAACTGCCCCCCGCGAGGGGAGTTGTCTTCTTACGCTGGACCTGTTCAAGGAATCTGGCGAAGAGGGATGGGGATCTTCCGGCGGGAAGACCCTCGCAATCAGCGGGCGGCGCGCGAGCGGCGTCTGGGCTTATGGTCAAGGCCCAGGTCTTCCACCTTCCGGCTTAAAGTATTGCGGTGAATGCCAAGAGCTACAGCGGCCTTGGAATGATTATCATTGTTCTTTTCCAGCATCCGTTTAATAAACCGTTTCTCGAATTCCGAAACGGCATCGGTAAAAAGAATCCCGTGCTCAATCATCTGATTGACGAGGGATTCAAGTTGGTCTTTCACAGTCATACTCCGATCAGTAGAAACTCAGGGAATTTGCGAATTATTTTTTGCCGGACCCTTTTCGCTTGGGGTCAGTGCCTCCCGGAATTTTTCAAATCCAACTTGGAATTGGGCGCGCAGGCTTGCGGGCATAACCAGCGCAATGGCCCGCGTTCCCGTGGTCACATAGGGTGCCAGGACGGACTGCCGCACGGCGTCAGGCTTGATGGCGAAGGCCATCACGGCCATCAGCAGAATGGAGTCGATCAAAACGCCACGCGCCAAACCAAAAACCCCGCCCAGGAACCGGTCGAACCATTGGATTCCAGCAGTTTTGATGAGCTTGCGCGCCACCACTCCCACCAGCGTGCCGATGATGAATGTACCCAGAAATAGCGTCAGAAATCCCAAGCCGAGGGCGATTTCGTGCGACTTGGTCAAATCGTCGAACCACACCGCGGCGCGGGAATAGCCGATGGCAGCGACCACCAGGCCGATCAGGACTGTCGCCAGGGAAATCAGTTCCTGAACGAACCCCTTCATCACGGCCGTGATTACGGAAGCCACGACAATCAACGCAAGAACACCATCAACCCAATTCGATGTGGACATGGCCCAATCGCAATCTGCTGCGGACTCACCCTAACGGAGGGATTCTCCTGTCATCAAGCGATAAGCTTCGCGGTATTTTTCGCTCGTTTTCTCCACCACCTCGGGGGGCAGCGGAGGCGGCGGGGGTTGCTTATTCCAGTCAAGTGACTCCAGGTAGTCGCGGACAAACTGCTTGTCAAACGACGGTTGGGACTTTCCCGGCGCATAACCGAGTTGCGGCCAGAATCGTGACGAGTCGGGAGTCAGCACTTCGTCGATCAAAATAACCTGACCGTCCTTGAACCCCCACTCAAACTTGGTATCTGCAATAATAATGCCGCGGCTCTCTCCGTATTCCCGTCCCTTGCTATAGAGCCGTAAACTCATTTCCCGCAGTTTTTCGGCAGACTCTTTTCCAATGCGCGCGACGGTTTCCTCCCACGTGATGTTTTCGTCATGGCCGCTCTGCGCCTTGGTGGAAGGCGTAAAGATGGGACTTTCCAGCCGCGATGACTCGCGAAGGCCCGCGGGTAGCTTGATGCCGCACACACTTTGGGAAGCGCGATATTCCTTCCAGCCCGACCCCGCCAGGTAACCGCGCACCACGCACTCAATAGGGTATGTCCGGGCTTTCTCCACGAGCATCGAACGCCCTTCCAGTTGATCGGCAAAGGCGTGAAGCTCTTGGGGATATTCGGCTATCTTGGCCGTAATAAAATGATGCGGAATCTCATTTTTGATCAGATTAAACCAGAAGCGGGAAAGCTGGGTCAGCACCCGTCCCTTATCCGGTATGCCTTCGCGCATTACAACGTCAAATGCGGACAGGCGGTCAGTGGCAACGATTAATAATTTGTCGCCGAGTTCATAAACGTCCCGGACTTTTCCTTGCGAAAAAAGCTTGACACCGGGCAGGTTCGTTTCCAGCAAAACAGTTTGTTTTATTGATGGCATTGTGTTGGTCTAGGGCAGGGACATTCTAAAGCAACGCGAGATGTTGTCAACGGAAAAAGCGCCCAGGGAATTTTCACCCGGCATACTAATTACAGGGTGAGAGACGCCTAGCCGCACAACATTTGGAGTCGCGTCAAACCGTATTCATGATGTGTTGAACTATAGGCGCTAAATCCCGATTGATGTGATTGGATTCCACCGGCACAGGCATCAGACCGGCACCTCGTCAGGATGATTGGCATACTCATCAAAGCGTACCGACACCAGCCTGGAAACACCCGGGTCTTCCATCGTGACGCCGTACATGACCTTCGCAATCTCCATGGTACGCTTGCTGTGCGTGATCAGGATGAACTGCGTGTGGCGGCTCATCGATTGAATCATCCGTGTAAACCGTTCCACGTTTGACTCGTCCAACGGCGCGTCGACTTCATCGAGAATGCAGAAGGGGCTGGGAGTGTAACGGAAGATCGCGATGAGCAGTCCGAGAGCAGCCATGGCTTTCTCGCCGCCGGAAAGCAGCAGTATATTCTGCAGGCGCTTTCCCGGTGGCTGGGCCACGACGTCGATTCCGCTGTCAGCGTCATTTTCATCGGCCAGGCGCATTTCTCCAATGCCTCCCCCGAAGAGGACCTTAAAGGCCTCGGCGAAGTAAATGTTGATGGCTTTGAACGCCTCCAGAAACTGCTGCTTGGAGACCTGATCGATTTCGCGGATTGCCTGCGCTGTGTCTTCAATCGACGAGAGCAGGTCCTGGCGCTGGGTATCAAGGAAGGTCAAACGTTCTTCCGCATCCTGTAGCTCTTCCAGGGCCATCATGTTGACAGGCCCCAGATTCTCAATGCGGGCCTTCAGTTGACGCAAATCCTCTTCCGCAATTTGCAGAGCCTCGCCCGCCAGAACCGATTCCGGCGCCAATTCCGCCAGCAGGGCCGCGGCGTCCGTATTCAGTTCATCGCGGCATTGCTGTGAGTGGTGGGCGTAGTCGGATTCGGCACGCGCCAGCGCCACTTCCGCCTCGGAGCGCTTCTCGCGCCGGGCTTCAAGTTCCGCCCTCGCGGAGTCCACGCGCGGACCCAACGTATCGCGTTGAGTCCGGATGGTGCGGGATTCCTCTTCCAAACCGTGCAGTTCAACTCGCGCCGTTTCCAATTCGAGCTGAAGTTGCTGCACACGAAGTTGGTGGGCTTCGCTCTCCTGTAACAGGCGCACCCTCTCCTGCTGCCAGCTTTCCGCTTGTTGGGCCAACCGGGCGATGCGGTTGTGAAAATCCTGCGCGGCTGACAGGAGCCGGGCGGCTTCCGTCTCTGCCCCGCGGGTTCGCTCTTCCAGTGCCCGGGCGGCGGATTGGGCCTCGGCGCTCTCCTGCACCAGCCGGTCAAGGTCCGTGCGGAGATCGCGCGCCTTTTGTGTGGCCAGGGCAATGGCCTCTTCGCGTTGTACCTTGGCGGTCCCGGCGGTTTCCAGTTCGGCGCGCAGCATGGCCTGGCGTTCCTCGGCGCGCGCTCTCTCGCCTTGCAGCACGGCGGCTTCGGAAATCAACGTATCAAGCTGGCGGCGCGTGCGATCGCAGGTTTCGCGTGTCTGCCGGAGTTTTTCATCAGCAACAACCGCCTTCTTCTCTGCCTCCATTTTGCTGACGCTCAGGTCTTTCAGTTGCGCGTCCAATTGTCTAACCTGTGCCTGGGCTTCGGCCAGAGCTGCCTCACTCGCGCTGATCTGCGCTTCCAGTTCCGCGGTCCGCCGCTCCAATTCGCGAAAATCGCGCCGTAATGCCAGGGGCCCGGCGCTTGAGCCTTTGCCACCCGAAACCATACGATGATGGTAGTGTGCGCCGGTCGCCGTCAGGAAGTGGCAGTCCGGGTATGCGCCAGCCAGGCGTTCGGCGGCGGCATCATCTTCCACCATATAAGCATTGGCGAGGGTCGGCAGAACGATATCGCCATTCAGCCCCAACTTGGATTCAAATCTCACCAGCTCCCGGATTGCCGCAACAACCCCGGGCTCCGTGCGAACCGGCGAGTCACCATTGCTGTGTGAGTGCGCGCTGGAAGGCAGGTGGGTGACAAAGAACGTGGAGCGGCCGGTACCCTGGCTCTGCAACAAGGCAATTCCCGACCGGGCCTGCGCGTGTTGTTCCACCACCACGCATTCGAGTTCCTGCTTCAGAAACTCTTCCACAACTTCTTCGTAACCGGGAGAGACTTCCACGAAATCGGCCAGCAGCCCCATGGGGTGGAACTGGTGCCCCTCCATCGGAATCTCGCCCGAGAGCAGGCGCCGCACACTCTCCGTGCTGTAAGCGTGGCGCGCCAGGGATTGCTCCAGTGTTTCCTTGCGGGCCATGCTGCCGGAATACTCACGGCGCAAGGCCTCGACTTTCGAACGCAGGGAAACTTCTTCGCCGCGAGCCTGTTCCAATTCGTGAGTGGTCCGGGAAACCGATTCCCCCAACTCCGCCAGGGTGCTGGCATCACGTTGATGCTCCGAGACGTAGGCCCCAAGCTCTGCCTCCAGGCGGGAATGCTCTTCCTCAATGCGAGACTTTTCTGCATCAATGCGGGCCGCCTGCCGTTCCACCGCCAGGCCAGCCTCTTCCGCCTGCACCAGTTGGTTGCGCAACTCCGCCGCGTGACTGACCACCGACATCAGGGATTGCCGGCAACTTTCCACGTCCTCTTCCGCGGCTCCGAGTTGGAAGTTCAGATCTTCCTGGCGCATCACCACTTGAGCCAGCGTATCCTTCGCCGCAGCCAATTCCTGCTGGAGTTTTTCCACTTGCTGGGTACGTTCGGCGGTCTGCTCCTCAAGGGTGGCAAGCTGCGCCTGAAGTTCCGTACTTTCGCGCCCGGCTTCCTCGGAGCGCGCTGCCAGGTTTCCAGTCTGTTGCTTAACCTGCTCCAGGCGTGAGAGCAGGCGTTCATGCTCCAGGCCACCCTGTGACAGACTTTCGCGGCATTGGGTGAGCCGGTCTTCCAGCCCTTCATACCTCTGCGTGGCGCCCTTCTGCTCCTGCTCCAGCAATTCCAATTCATGGGCTGCGGCCAGACAGGTTTCCTGTACCAGGGCAAGTTCCGCGCGCAGGCGCTGGAATTCAGCCTCCAACGCTTTCAGGCGGGAGGTCAGCACGGTTTTTAACTGGCCACGCAGCTCATCATGAAGTTCACGGTAGCGCCGCGCCTTGGAGGCTTGCCGCTTCAGCGAGTTCACTTGCTTCACGACTTCTTCCAGAATGTCGGCGATGCGCGACAGGTTCTGGCGCGATGATTCCAGCTTTGACTCTGCCAACCGCTTGCGGGTTTTGAATTTGGAAACGCCGGCGGCTTCTTCCAGAATCAGGCGGCGGTCTGACGGCTTTGAGCTAAGGATTTGGCCAATGCGCCCTTGCTCGATGATGGCGTAAGACTCCGGTCCCAGACCGGTTCCCATGAAAAGGTCCTGGATATCGCGCAAGCGGCAGGAGTCGCCGTTGATCAGGTACTCGCTTTCGCCGGAGCGGAAAAGCCGGCGCGTCACCGTGATTTCGCCGGAGCGGGGTAGGAATTTTCGCGGCTTTGCCTCCGCGCCGTTGCCGTTTCCATTCCCATTCCCGTTACCGTTGCCGTTTTCGGGAGTCTCAGCTTCGAAGCTTGCGGGTTCATCTGCAACGGGCTCAATTTCCGGTGTGGGCTCGGCTTCTTCCGGAACTCCCGCTTCGTTGTACTCGGGATTAATCAGGGTCATGCTGACTTCTGCCATGCCCGTGGGGGGACGGGTGCCTGTACCATTAAAGATAATGTCAGACATTCGCTCGCCGCGCAGAACCCGCGCACTCTGTTCGCCCAGCACCCAGGTGATGGCATCGGAAAGGTTGGACTTCCCGCAACCATTCGGTCCCACTACGGCGGCAACGCCATCCGCAAATTCCAGTCGCGACCGATCCGCGAAGGACTTGAAGCCGAGCAATTCGAGTTTTTTCAGCTTGTACAAATTACACCCTTCCTGCGCTGGTTGCCCAATTCTTGACAATCAATTATTGCGGCCTGGTAGAGCCCACAAGACCACTTTTTTCCGCTATTCCGTGGGGGGGTCTTAAGGGGTACGCCACACCTTGGCTGGCCGACCGAAGTCGGACATTTTGATCAAGCATCTTCCCCCGCCTCCACCCCTTAATTCGCTTTGGAGAAGTGCCTGCAAGCTGGTGCGAAGGCCCCCGACGGGAACGTTGAATAATTACCATATCAGGTGAACCTTGTAAAGGGCAAAACCACAATATTTCGCGGTTTAAGGGTGGGTTAACCCCTACATATGGTAGGGATTAACTGCCCTGCTGTTTCACCAAATAGGTATCCATCCATTCCCTGATAAGCTGGCGCATCGCGGGAAGCTCCTGGTGGGGGCATTCGAACATCTCGATGTGGCAATCTTCGGGCTTTCCGTACCTTTCGTAGAGGGGAAGCAGGTAGTCGCGAATCCGGTCCACCCCGGCGGGAGGGGTCAGTTCGTCCAGGCGGCCGTTCACGCTTAGGTGGGGCCGGGGAACGATAAGTTCATTGATTTCTGCCGTTTGGAAGTGCTTGAGGAGTGAGGGGACAAAGTAGTACACGCCGTGCCCACTCAGGTTATGGACTTTTATGAGTTCCTCGAAATCCGTGAGGCAGCACACGTCCATGCAGAGGCGTAACCGCGGGTCGAGCGCCGCCAGCCACCACGCCTTGGTGGAGCCCATGGACATCCCCAGCACGCCCAGGCGGTTGGCGTCAACCTCTACTAGGCTAGCCAGGTAATCGATGGCGCGGAATTCGTCGAACATCATCATTCCCCACAGAACGCGGCCCTTCCACAGCATGTCCTTAAAGGTGTCTTCCTCGCCGCGGCGGCCCACCTCATCGTGCTTGCGCTCGCCAAAGCACCAGCTATCGATGGCCAGCGTCACCAGGCCCTTCTCCGCGCACACCGGAGCATAAGCCGGCTGCGCGTCCACGCCGGTCAGCAGTTGTTCCTTGCCCAGGTCATACATGCCGCCATGCCACTGGATATAGAGCAGCCCGGGCGCGCGGGGCTGTCGCTTGTCGGGAACGAGCAACAGGGCGGGAACGGGTTCCACGCCGTTCAGGTCCAGCACCAGGCGCTCCAGCGTATAGCCATCGTGTTTTTCCGTGGCCAGCAGCTTTGCCGGGCCGGGCTTGTGCCCCCACGGCAGGTCTCCCAGCAGACCCCACAGTTCCTTGCGCCGCCGGGCTTGATGTGCGGAGAATTCCGTTTCTTCAGGATTTGGACGGCCTGACATGGGTTGTGCTCCTCCCCAGGCGAGCAGGGCGGCGGATTGCTTCAAGAAATCCCGGCGGCCGGGCGCAGACATGGTTTTCCTCCGGCTCAATTCTATACCACGTTGGGCAGCATCGGCACGGAATGCCAGATGTGCGGCGATTTGTGATGTGCCGCGGCCGGGCCGCAACCAGAGGCGTGCCATGGCCATCCTGATCAAATGCATCGGGAGAGGTCCTGGCCATGTCCGGCACGGGCGGGACGCCCGTGGCACAGAGATCGCCGCAGGCGTCTTGATTCTATAAAGTCGTCGGCTCCCAAGAACCGGTAGACT
>CAYTMD010000204.1:0-10522 GCA_964438685.1 uncultured Acidobacteriota bacterium | reverse complement strand
ATAGCCGTAAAGGGGATCTGAAGGAACAGCATGGCAGATGTAGAACCTGGTCCCGTTACGCACCGTCCCCATAGAGGGGGGAAGCTGGCGAAGGAAATGCTTCTGCCCAAAACTCAATACCGAGTTCGTATAACGACGCGTCGCCTCGGCCATTTCGCGGAATCGAGCGGAGCAGCGCGGGTCCTGGTTAAATCCAATCGAGTAATCATGATTCCCGCAAACAACCAGGGCCGCCTTCGACTCTACAAAATCAATCACGGCCGCCGGCTCGGGGCCGTAATTCACCAGATCACCCAGAACCCAAAGCTCGTCGTAAACTTCTGGAAGCGCCGAAAGCGCATCGAAGTTGGCGTGAATGTCAGAAATAATAGCGATCTTCATGAAACACGCTGCGCTTCCCCCGCGTCGCGAAGTGGTCGTCGGGCGACGGAATCACTCAAATTACTTTGTGGGGTGCTCGGGCTTATTGGGACGATGATCTGGAAGAGCCGTTGATGTGGCGTGGTCCGGGGCGCAGCACAAGGCACTGGAATTCTCCTCCTGTGAGGCGCCCTAAATAAGAAAAACTCCAAGCGCCTCTAGGCCGCTAGGAGTTATCAACCCACTACTCCGGGTGGTTTGGGGTGAACTCCATCACCCTGCAGATGTACTTATATCATAAAATTACGGCCACTTGGGAACCGTTGGTCATATCCCCGGGGCTTCAACAGGCCGCGCTCACGCTGCTGGCTCTTGTCAGAGAATGGGGCTGGCCCCGGCAGGAAATCTCAACCGACTTTCAGCCGGCCCGTCGTTTAACCATCAGAATCAAACCATCGCTTTTCCTCTTAGAACAGCGCCACGAATCTGCTCGGTCTCATCCATAAGGGTTTGGACAAGATTCTCCCATTCAGCCTTGTCTGGGGGGGCAAACTCCACGCCATACCCCTGCATGCGCTCAGGCCGGGCATTTTCCAGAATGACCCAGAGCGTGGAAAGCTCTGCGACCAGCATCTGTTTGGGCTCCGGTTTTTGAAGCCGAACAGAGAAGTGCCGCAGACCTTGCTGAAGGCGGCTTCGAATCGTCGCCATCTTGTCGCGAATGAATCGGGTCTGTTCCGCTGAAAGGCGGGAGGTTTCGCCGCCGTCGGGGCTTTCTTCGGCTGACCGGAGAACCAGATCCATCCGGTCCAAGGCGGCGGCGAACAGATTTCCAACGGTCGCAAGCCGTCTCGCGTGAAGTTCATCCAAAGCCATATGCGCCTTTGTGCCTTACCGTGGCCATCGTCGCGTGACGGATGGACTTCTCACCGGACATGGTCCCGTTCAAGCTTGCGGCCACGATGAGTGAGGCTCGCTACTTCCTCGACCGGTACAGAATCACGCGAACTTTCTCGAGCGTCACCAGCCCGCCCCCCACCATCTCATCGAGTTTCGGCAGGATTTGCTCGATTCGCTCCGAATACTCGACGACTTCGAGGACGATGGGCAAGTCCTGTGACAGGCGGAGAATCTTGTCGGTATGCAGGCGGCTGGTTGAGCCGTACCCCGCTACTCCACGCAGCACCGTGACTCCGGTGAGGCCTTCCGTGCGAAACAGTTTAATCAATGCTTCGTAGAGCGGCGCACCGTGCCAGCGGTCCGATTCACCGATGTGAATCCGCATCAGGGTGCGTTCGCCTTCAAAGCGCTGGTGTTCCATAACGCCTCCACTCAGAACCACTTTGCCACGCGCATGCCGGTGCGGACAAGCAGGAGTCCGCCCAACAAGCTGACGACTACATATACGCAAGCACGAATCCACTCGCCGTCTTCAAAAAGGTGGACTGTTTCCCAACTGAAACTGGAGAAGGTGGTAAAGGCACCAAAGAAACCAACTGTGATGGCAATGCGCAAGTCAGGAGGAACGGAGAGGTGGTCGAGGCCGTACTGGCCGAGGCCTCCCAAGAGAAAGCATCCCGATAGATTCACAATCAGTGTGCCTGCCGGAAGCGTCGACTTCGTGTGGTATTGGACGAGTCCCTGCAAGCCATAACGCGCAAGCGTTCCGGCCGACCCAAACACAATCAGGAGAAGAATCCGCAAAGTTGAATCTCTTTCCGCGTGCACCCGCACCCAACAAAAAAACTCCTGGCGCGATTGAGCAGCCAGGAGTCATCAGTCCGCTTATAGGACGGTTGAAGGCGAACTCCATCGCCTGGAATAAGGCTATTATATCATGCCTCACCGACACGGTGGCGTCTGGTTTGCGACATGCTTGGATGCGATGGTAGCCGGCCGCGAAACATGGTAAACAATGTTCTGCGGCCTTGTATCAATGCGCAGGGAGAATGGATGAGACGATTAACGCGGCTCTGTCTGTTTTTGTTGCTGGCGCCGACGCTCGCGGCGGCGCAACAAACCAAGCCACCCGACGTCTGGGGGCCGTATAGATTCCTGGTGGGGACGTGGACGGCTGAGGGTCACGGCGAGCCTGGAAAGGGAGCGGGTGCGTTTTCCTTCCAATTCGAGTTGCAGGGGAAAATCCTGGTGCGGAGAAACCACCTGGCATTTCCCGCCACGCCGCAGCGCCCGGCCTTTGCCCATGACGACTTGCTGATCGTCTACCGCGACGGTGATGCCACGCCCAATCGGGCCCTATATTTTGACAGCGAGGGCTTCATCATCCACTATACAGTCGCCTTCAACGAGGGTGGAAAACTGCTGACTTTTCTCAGCGACACGAGTCCGCAAGCCCCCCGTCAAAGGCTTACCTATGCCCGGAAAGAGGACGGGACTGTGAAAGTAAAGTTCGAGATTGCTCCGCCTGGCAAGCCGGAAGCTTTCGTAACTCACGTCGAGGGCATCGCCCGCCGGAAACCTTGAAATCGATTCGTAACGATCTGGAAAATTGCAACGGCGCTATAAGGCCGAAAATGGAAGGATTTAGTGAGCCCTAAGACACTTCAAAACCCAAAACTCGTAGTGCTTTCCGTAGACGGTCTGCGGCCGGACATCTATCGCTCGGCGGAATCGCGCCACCGTTTCCCCAATCTGCTGGCAATCGAACAAGCCGGGGCCAGTGCGGAAGCGGTGGAGAGCATTTATCCCACCACCACGTATCCCGCGCACGCCACGATTGTGACAGGCGTTCCTCCGCGCACGCATGGCATTTACAGTCACCTCGCCTCGCTCGATCCCACGGAAAAGGCACGGCCGTGGTGCTGGTTCGCGCCAGTGTTGCGGGTACCGGCACTATGGGATGTGGCACGCGCCAGCGGGCGCAAAATGGCCGCTCTGAGTTGGCCGGTGAGCGTCGGCGCCCCCATTGATTACAACATTCCGGAAATCTGGAACCCCGCCGTGGCCGATCCCCATCGTGATTTTGATACACCCGCGCGGCACGCCACTCCCGGACTCTTTGCGGAAGTGGCGCAGGTGTTGATGCCGATAATGGGCAAAGCTGATCCCGACCAACTGCGTGGCGAAGCGGCACTCTACCTGTGGAACCACTATCGTCCCGATCTGCTCATGGTCCATTTCGTCTGGTACGATTCCCAGGCGCACGCGTTCGGCCCGGCATCCCCGGAAGCGCTCGCGGCACTGGAATCAGCCGACCAAGCGATGGGAAAGATTCGCGACGCCATCGCTTCCGATCCTGCAACCACTTTGGTGGTTCTCTCCGATCACGGCTTTGTGCCCGTGGAGAAAGAGGCCGCGCCCCTGATGGTCTTCGCCGAGCATGGACTTTTCAGCCGCGGGGCTGACGGCTCACTGACGTTGCGGCGGTTGGGCGCCGTGAGTGCCGGCGGTTCGCTGGCTGTTTACTGGCTGGAAGAGCCTTCGGCGGATGACCGGCGCCGGTTGGCAACCGCGTTGGAGGTACTGCGTGGAACCGGTGCAGTGCGGGAAATTGTCGATCGGCAGAAACTCGAAACGCTGCAAGCCGATCCTGACGCCGAATTGATGATCGAAGCCGCGCCGGGTTTTGCTTTTTCCGACCGGCTGGAAGGCCCGGTGGTGAGCGATTCGACAAAGGACCGCGGAACCCACGGATATTTCCCGTCCTCTGCCGGCATGGAAGCAATGTTTATTGCCGTAGGACGGGGAATCGCCCCCGGGAAGAATCTTGGTCGCATATCCCTGAAGCAAATCGCCCCGACCCTGGCGCGAATCATGGAATTGCCTCCCGATATACTGGCGCCGGGGGAGAAACCGCTGACCTTGGCGTGAAGGTAAGAGTTCAGAGGTGTAGCGCGGACCTGTTTTGCGGTTCGCGGGTCGCCTCCTAAAGCAAGAAAGAGCTGTTCGGTGGTGAGTGCCCTGATTTGGTTTTAACGCGCCGCCCAAGCGGCGGAAGGAAAAGGAAAACATGAAAAGCTCGTTAAGATATCTCATGCTGTGGCTTCCCTTTGCATATTCAGCGGCTATCAGTGGCATCACCCTTTCTGGGTGGAGTCATAGTAATATTGCCTTGCCGCCAGGGTTTCCAGCGTTTTTTGCGTTCCTTCCCATGGCTTTCTTCTTTTCCGCAGTAGTTATGCAGAGCCACATTTCCAGATTGGAGAAGCGAATTGCAAGCTTGGAAAAGCAGGCCGGTCCGAAAACGGATGAAATCTCAAATTAGGGCACTACTGTGCTGTCACTTGACCTGGCTCCGTAGCCTTTGCCCATTGGCCCTTGCACTTTAACCTTTAGAAGTGTTGCGCCAGCTCCGCAAACTTCTCCAACACAATCAGGCGTCCGGGACCTTGGGAAATCTCTTCGTTCTCCAACCGCCAGGTGTGCGCGTGAGGAATGTAGACGGCATTCAGGCCTGCCGCCAGCGCGGGGTTTACGTCAGAGCGGGGAGCGTTGCCAATCATCCAGGTCCGTGCGCGGTCCAAGCCGAGGCGTGTGCTAAGGCTATCGTAAGCGCTGGGGTTCTTCGCCCGCGTGATTTCAACGTGCCGGAAGAAAATTGCCAGGCCGGACGTCCTGATCTTCAGGCTCTGTTCCACCGGATGGCCCTTGGTGAAGAGAATCAGATTGTGCCGCGGCGCAAGATGGTGCAGCGTCTCCGGCACGCCCTCGATAATCCTGCGCGGCTGGTGCAACAGACGTCTGCCGAGTTCCGTGGCGCGCGCCAAGTCCTCAGGATGGATGGGAGCTTTCGCCAGACGGCGATAGCACTCGCCGAGGTTCCGTGCAAAGGCCCGTGAACCGAAGGGATGCAATCCGCTATTCGCGAGCTCAATCTCGTCCAGTATGGAACGCACTTGCGCGCGCGAAAGGGCCGGGTGATTGAGAAAGGTAATGAACTCCTCGATCGACTGCTCGAAATAGGAAGAGTCCTCCCACAGAGTGTCGTCGGCGTCGATGATGAGGTGTTGGGAAGCAAGGGTCACGGCCCAACACTCTGGCATTGTTCGCCGAAGGGCGCAAGGGGGGCTGAAGTTTAAGGGGGGAAGGCTAAAGGGTAAAGGATAAAGGATGAAATCCTGCGGACTGTCTGGGTGCGGGCAGTCTGGAGGCTCTCAACCTTCACCACTTTCAAATTCCGCCATTTACACTTTGCCCCTTACACTTTGACCTTTACGGTAGTCTCCCGCCATTTGTACTTTACCCTTTAGCCTTTAACCTTTACCCTTTAGAGTATGCCTCAGGATCGTCCACCTCTGGCGCTGGCAATTGAGAACTACCTCGCATCTCGCCCCTGGGCAGCGCGTTGGTTGGAGCGAGCGGCGGGGCGGCGGTATCGCCTGGCAGTTTTCCCGGATCGCCAGGTGCCGGTGGTGGTCATTGCCCATCGGGGCCGCAATCCCACCCGCATGGAACAGGTGGCGCGCGCCGTCGAGCAGGATTGGGCCGAAACCCCTCGCCAATGTCGCGATGCGTACGAGGAGGTGCTGACCGAAGCGCCGGGCCTGATTGTGGTGCAGTTGCGCCGCAAAAATGTGTGCGGATGCCTGGGCCACCGCCACGTGATCGTTAAGGAGATTCCCTTCTCCGAACCTCACGATGCCTTCGGCGATGCCGCCGTGGGCGAAATGGATATCGCTTTCGACCGTGTGGAAAGCTGGCTGGCGCAACCGCTGATGGATACCGCGCTCGATACGCAGTTCATCGCCGGAAGCCGCCGGAAAGAATTCCACGAGCAGCAACTGCGCTTCCGCCTGCTCAGCATTCTGCTGCACGAAACCCACCACATGGTGGCGCCCGAAGCAACCGAAGATGTGGTGCGCGGGCGCAGCCTGACGTTCTATCGCGACGCCCTGGCGAATTACGTTGAGATCGCCCGCGCCAGCCTGTCACTCACCATCGACCGTTCGTTTTCAAGGTTGGGGAAAGAATAGAAAGGCGTCCGTAGTCAGTTGTCCGTGGTCCATTACAAAGGGCAGAAGCTCAGACCTGATTTGTACGTCCGCGGCTTTCCCGCACTCAAGGGATATTGGCATCAGGGCGGAGCAGGTTGCGGAAAGCCGAGTAAGGCAGGAAAAACTTAATCCCGTGGGAGACGCGTGAGGCCCCAATTAGATAGATGTCGTTAAAGCTAAAGGTCAGGCCGTCGGCGCCTATCGCAAAGTCGTCGTCGAGCCGAAACGGATCCATTGCCAGGCCTGCCTTTTCGAAGCTGTCCGTGGGGTCGATGTCCTGTTCGTCTCGAAACCGGGCTTCGGCGATTGAGTTCAGCGCCTCTTCAGATCCCGGTTTCAGAATGTCTTTCAGCCGAATCGGTTCGCCCGTCGAGGCCCGCAGGTTCATGAAGTCGACGAGTTCTTCCACGTGGTTTGGTCTGTACCACTCCTCGTCGCGCTCTAGGCATAGGACGTTGGTGGATTCGTAATTGACCTTTACTTTGCGGTCGAGATGACCGAATTCAAAATTACCTAAGCCAGATCCATCGCCCTTGGCTCTGTCGATAAAGTCTTGGATCACGGCGTCTGGCGTCCTGGCGACCTCACCCGATTGCACGGGCTCATACTCCAATACCCACTGCCCAATCGCCCGGGTAATCTTATTCTCTACGGTTTCATTTGGCGCGGAAACAACTTCCGGGTATTCGATATTGCCCCAGGCACACACGCCTGCTCTAATGCCTGCGGGGCGGTCGCCGAAGGGCTGGCAGTCATGTCCAAATTCCCTCTGCAATTTTCTTTGCTTGAATTGAATCGGGGCGGAGACGTTCGATGGAGCTCCGGCTGGGATCGGTCCGTTCTGCGCACCCGCACGGATCGCTGCCAGGCTCACCAGGAGAGCGAAAAGACAGATGCCGATTCTCATCATGTCCGATTACCCCAGATTTCCATTTCAGTTTCGCGACCAATGGGAAAGCTATCTGTCGATGGTAGCGCGTAGCGCGGACCTGATGTAGGTCCGCAGCTTTCCGGCACTCAAGGGATATTGGCATCCGGACGTATCAAACGCTGCAGTCCCGAATATGGCAAGAATACAGCAGGACCGCCGGCAGCGATGGCGCCAACTTCACCCACGTAATATTGGAAGGTCAGGCCCTTGGGGCCGATCGCGAAATTGTCGTTCAAATAAAAGCCGTCTGGCGCGAAATTAAAAAGCGTCCCCTCGAAGCTTGTCGAAGGAGCAAGGTGTAAGAGGGTACGGAACCGGACTTCGCCATAGGCGTTGAGCGATTTTTCATATCCCGGCTTCAAAATATCTTCCAAGCTGATCGGAGCGCCCGTAGACGGCCGGAAGTTCGCATAGTCGAGTCGCCAATTTTCGCGGCCTCCGGCTTCGCCCGCCTGGTCGCGGCTCAGGCTCAGCACGTTGGCGGATTGGTATACGACTTTTACCTTCCGCTGAAACCAGAAACCCCGCAGGGAGTCCGGAGAGAACGCGCTACGGTTTTGCCGCTCCAGATTGGCAAAGTCCTGATACAGCGTTTCCTGGCTCTTCGCAATGGTGTCACTTCTCTCACCCGCACCGCCAGCAGACTCCTCCAGCACCCATTGCCGAATCGCATAATTAATCCTGGTCTTAGCTACCTCGCTGGGGGCGGAGATGACTTCCGGGTAACTGAGGTCGAACCACACGCACACACCCGGGTGTTGACCGCCTACGGCAATCGCCAGCGGCGATTTGTCCAACTGACAGTCATGCCCGTATTCCTTGTGGGACCGTCTTGTCTCGAATTGAATTGGACCCGCGATGTCCGATGGAGGAGCGACTGGTATCTGGTCGGTTTTCTGCTCACCCATACCGGACCCCGCGATGCACACCAGAAGGCCGAAAAGACAAATGCCTTTTCTCATTATTCTCGTCATGGCCAATTACCCCGGATTTCCATTAAAGCTTCGCTACAAACACGGAATCTATATGTTGATTGTAGATGACATTGCATTGCCAAAGGATGTTGGCTTGAATGGATTTCAAATTGACCCCTCAAATTGAACCCGGCCGGCACAAGAAACAGTAGCTGGCGGAAGACATTTTATCTCAGACGTAGGCTGCATCGCGTAGCCCAATGTATTCTTGACAGGGATAATAATCTAATGTACAATAGACGATGAGGCTATCTCGGCCTGGGATTATATTTGAAAAGCGGGAGAACATGACGCACTCCACAAAGAAACCCCATTCTTTCGCGATATTCATGATAATAAAGGGAGTTACAGGCCGACACCGTCATGTTAATCAAATTTCAAGCCATTGAAATAAAACAAGTTAGCGAAAATTACCCACTTGGGAGCCGCAAAAAAGGGGGATCAAAAAATGACGGTTAGTCTCGCGATGTTGTTGAAAACACATGTAGAAAAAATGTCAGCTTTTCGCCTTCTCGCGATGTTGATGATAATAAATAACTTACAGTCTTCTCTCGCGATGTTAATGAAAACAAAGTAAGTTATAAAAAAAGGCTGGATTTGCTTCGGTCACATGGCCACAGTGGGCCTCAACAGTTCTGGGAGGCGATCTCGCAATTCGCGCCCTGACTTAAGGTGCAACTGATGAGCAGAAATGAAGGTGCATCCGCGTATGTTCATGAAAACAAGGAAGGGCCTGAATCTTCAGGTGCATTCTCGCTATTCCACCGTCCGCCGCTAATGTTTCTGGATTAGAATGCACGCATCGACATGACGGGAGAGACATGACTAAAAGGTTGGCGTGGGCCGCCGCCATTACGGCTGGGGTATTGGTCTTTGCAACACTCGTAAGTTGTCATCGCGGGGCGGCGACGCGCCCGGTCACCAAGCAGGTGGTGGTCTTGGGCTTTGACGGCGCCGATCCCAAGCTTGCCGCCAAATGGATGGCGGAGGGCAAGCTTCCCAATCTCGCTCGCCTCCAGCGCGAGGGCACGTTCAAGCCGCTGGGAACCACCAACCCGCCGGAATCGCCGGTGGCGTGGGCGTCGTTCGCAACCGGACTGAATCCCGGGGGCACGGGAATCTACGACTTCCTGAAGCGCGACCCGCAAACCTACCTGCCGGAATTGGCGCTGGTTTCGCGCGAGCGGGCCAAGTTTCTGTGGGGCATGATTCCCATCAAGGCACCGAAAGTTACGAACCTGCGCAGCGGCGTTCCCTTCTATAAGGCGGTGGCGGATGCGGGGTACAAAACCACCGTCATTCGCATGCCGCTGGAGTTTCCTCCCACCAAGATTTCAGGTGGAAAGTTGTGGGCGGGCCTGGGCGTGCCAGACCTGCGTGGGACATGGGGAACCTTCTTCTACTTCAGTTCCGACCTTACGCCGTGGGACACTGGCGACACGGAGTTTGGCGGCAAGTTGGTGCGGCTGGAATTGAACGGCAGCAGTGCGGCGACGACCATCGAGGGACCGGTTGACCCCACCAGCGACAAGTTCACGCGCCTGTCGATCCCGATCAATTTCAAAGTCTCGCCCAACGGCACGACGGTGACGATAGAACTGCAAGGCCAAACCGCCACGCTTGACGAGCGGCATTGGAGCGACTGGTTCCACGCCAAGTTTCGCGTCACCCCATTTCTCTCTCTGAGTTCAACATGCCGGTTCTATATTTTGCAGGCATCGCCGGACTTGCGGGTGTACATGTCACCGCTGAACCTTGACCCGGAGGATTCGCCAATTCCCATCTCCTCGCCGCCCGGTTACGCCGCGGATTTGGCCAAAAAGCATGGCCTGATGAAGACCTTGGGCTGGTGGCACGATACCTGGGCGCTCAACGAAGAGCGCATTGATGAGGGCGTGTTCCTGGAAGATTGCTGGCGCACCATGCAGCAGGAGCGGGAAATCCTGCTGGATGAGCTGAAGAACGATCCACCCAGTCTGCTGGTGTCAGTCTTCACCGCCACCGACAGCGTCAGCCACATGTTTTGGCGCTTGACCGACCCGCAGCATCCGCGTTACGACGCGGAACTCGCGGCAAAATACGGCAATGCCATTGAGCAGACTTACGAGCGCATGGATGCCATTGTGGGCGACGTCATGCGCAACATGAAGCCCGATGGCACGCTGATCATCGTCTCCGATCACGGCTTCCACTCCTGGCGGAAGGGATTCAACACCAACACGTGGCTAGTGCAGAATGGCTTTATGACGCTGAAGAATGCCGGCGCGGAGGAGAAGCAATACAATCTTGACAACCTGTTTGGC
>CAYTMD010000203.1:0-10598 GCA_964438685.1 uncultured Acidobacteriota bacterium | reverse complement strand
CCCAGATCAAGATCGGTTTCGGCACCGTCATCGGTCACAAAGACCTCGCCGTGTTGAAACGGGCTCATGGTGCCGGGGTCAACGTTCAGGTAGGGATCAAATTTCAGCAGTGATACTTTGAGTCCGCGGGCCTCCAGCAATGCGCCCATCGACGCTGAAGCCAGACCCTTCCCTAATGAACTGACAACACCACCGGTGACAAAGATAAATTTGGCACCCATACGCCTCCCTTAATTGTATGATCGGATTGATAATCCGGTAACAAGACATGATGTGCGGTTTGCGTCGCGTGCTGCGTACGCACCGTGATAGATTCTCGAGATGTACCGAAGATAAGATTTACGGAAGGAATCGGTACAAACAATTATCCGTCAGCCCGCTACACCTGTCAACGGCAAATCAACCTCCACACCACGAAATTCGGAAATCAGGCATCGGAATTCGCATTTCAGAATTTGTTTTCCTTAATTCAGGTTTCGCAACCTGGTATCCGCCTCCGGGAATTGCGTTTCAGAACCCGATATTCGGCATTTGGAATGTGGGTCTCGGATTCGGGTTACAGGATTCCCCTTTCGGTAATCGTTCTTCGGAGTTTGGAATCGGCGACCTGAGATCTCAGCCATGCTTTCATGATTTGGACACCAGATCCGACGTTTATTCCCACAGCCACTGAGGAGAGAAGAAAAACTCAGTGACATATGTAATGATGTAATCATTCTGTAAAAACACACGCGATCTTGCCACACTGCGAAGCAACCGCATGGAAGTGTGTTAGAATTCCTGATCAGGAGTAAATCTGGAACGGGGAGTAGCAATAATACTCAAGTTGCGACTGTGCTCCTTCCCCCCCCGAGGGCTGCTGACATGACAGCTCTTTCAGTACGCCGGGCTCCCTTCTTGGGGCTGGCAGCGGTTGCCATGGCGGCATTTCTGGCGATCGGGATGTGGTGTGGTTCCGGAGAACAGAAGGCCGGCACGCCGCCGCCCGATGACCAAGCGGGCGCTCACGTCACCGTGCGCACGCCTCCCATTCATGTTGCTCCCCTGCAGGTCGACGTCAATCTGGTGGTGGTCAACGTAACTGTCACCGATCCCTTCGATCGAATCGTCACCGGCCTCGACCAGGAGAACTTCCAGGTCTACGACGAAAAGGTGGAGCAAAAGATTGTCGCCTTTTCCACCGAAGACGCTCCCATCTCGGTGGGCCTGATCTTTGATTGCAGCGGTTCGATGGGTGATAAGATTCAGAAGTCAAAGGAGGCAGCCCTTCAGTTCTTCAAGACATCCAATCCCCAGGATGAATTTATGCTGGTCAGCTTTTCTGACCGCCCGGACATGATCTCAGGGTTCACTGCCAAGTATGAGAACTTGCAAGACCGCCTGCTGACCGTAAAATCCGGTGGGAGAACTGCTCTTCTCGACGCCATTTACCTGGGCTTGAACGAAATGAAGAAGGCCACCACAAACCGTCGCGCCCTACTGGTGATCTCCGATGGGGGAGACAACCACAGCCGCTACACGGAAAATGACATCAAAAAAGCGGTGAAAGAGTCCGATGTGCAAATTTACGCTGTCGGCATTTTCGAGCCCATGACCTCCCGCGCCCGCACCGTGGAGGAAGCCGGTGGCCCCGGTTTGCTCGCGGAGCTTTCGGAGGTTTCGGGCGGCCGTATGTTCAGCGTTGAAAATTCCAATGAATTACCTGATATCGCGGAGAAAATCTCAATCGAATTGCGCAACCAGTACGTGCTGGGCTATAAGCCATCAAACTTGATTCGAGATGGCCGGTGGCGGCGCATCAAGGTGAAGCTGAACCCGCCCAAGGGCCTGCCGCCTTTACAGATATATGCTCGAACTGGCTACTATGCACCGACTCAATAAACTGAACTGCCGAAAATTGCTCGTCCGGAGTGGCTTTATCGCCCTCCTCTTATCTCCCCTCCTGTTTCTGGGAGCGCAATCCCCTGTGCCGGCAAATCCCCACACCCCTCCCGTGGAGAAAAAGGGCAAGGAATACACCATTACCGTGGACGTCAACGAGGTCGTGTTGCATGCCACGGTCATTGACAAGCGGGGCCGCATCATCAACGATCTTAAGCAGGACGACTTTCATGTCTTTGAAGATGGCACGCCCCAGAACCTGACCCACTTCACGCATGCCGATGTCCCCGTTACCATGGGCATCGTCATTGACGATAGCGGCAGCATGAAAGATAAACGTCAGGCGGTAAATGCCGCGGCGCTTATTTTCGCCAAGACTTCCAACCCCCAGGACCAGGTCTTTGTCGTGAATTTTAACGACGTCTATTACCTCGATACTCCAGGCGACTTCGCCAGCACCATCGAGGACCTCAAGTCCGCCCTCGATAAGATCGATTCCCGCGGCGGCACGGCTCTGCGCGATGCCGTCATTGCTTCCCTGGATCACGTCAAATTGGGAAATCGCGATAAGAAGGTCCTTTTGGTCATCACCGACGGTGACGACAATGCCAGCCGTTATACGCTCGAAGAGCTCATGGACAGGGCGCAGAAATCAAGTGCCACAATTTACTGCATTGGCTTACTGGGCTCCGACGAAAACAGCAACCTGTTTAAGATTCGTGGTGGCGAGGCCCATCGCGCCGCCAAGGTCCTGAAGGAGCTTTCCGAGGCCACGGGGGGAGAACCTTATTTTCCCAAGTCGCTCGACGAAGTTGAAAGCACCTGCCGCCAAATCGCCCGCGACATCCGCAACCAGTACACCTTGGTCTATCGCCCCACCAATATGAAGAAGGATGGAACGTTCCGCAATATCCGGGTGGATGCCTTCCAGCCGCATACGAAGAACAAACTGGTGGTACGCACTCGCCCTGGTTACTTCGCACCCAGAACAGCGACTCCCGCGGCCGTCGCATCAAATTAAAACGCCCCAAGGCTGATGCTACCCCGCATTCCCTGCCCGCTTATGTTGACCTGCTTGTTGTGCCGGCACCTCAGTCCCAGCGGGCGGCCGTATATCGCTACGGTACCCAAGCCGGTAGGAAATCTGCTGGCTGGTCTCTTTGACCAGTTGAGCAATTTCGCGTATTCGAGCCGGGTTCAAACGCGTTGCCGGTCCCGCTACGCTGAAGGCCGCCACGATTTGCCCCAGGTGATTGAATACCGGCCCCGCCACGCAACTCAATCCCTCCACGGCTTCTTCCTGATCGAGCGTGTAGCCCTGCTCACGGATGCGCTCCAACTCCTTGCGAAGTTGGGGCAGTGCGGTAATTGTATGCGTAGTCATGCGAGTCAATCCCGGCGACTGGGCAATCTGATTCAGTAATTCCTCTCCCTGGTAAGCCAGCAGCGTTTTCCCCACGCCCGTACAGTGCAGCGGCATCACGCCGCCCAGGCGGGCATCCAATCCCACGAGTTGGGGGCTGTCATACTTCTCAATGGAGATGGCACGCGTTTCCTGCAAGATCGCCAGGTGAACCGTTTCCTTGGTGCGCAAATTGAGATCGCGCAACAACGGATGGGCCGCGCGGCGGAAGTCCAGCCGGTCAAGAACTCGCAACCCCATGCGCAGAACCCGGTAGCTGAGCTGGTAACCTCCTGAGGTCTTATCCTCTTCCACAAATCCATGCCGAACCAGATTGACCAATAAGCGGTGCACGGTGCTGACGTGCAACCGCAGGCGCCGGCTGAGCTGGGTAAGCGTGTAAGGCGGATCCTCCTCCGCCAACACTTCCAAAATGGTCAGCGCCTTTACCAGTGACTTTACCGTGTAGGCCGTAGCCGGATTGGGACGATCCTTGGTGGTTTTCATATAGTGAGAGTTATTGCAAAAACCACACCGTGTCAAGCGGCAATTGGAATCTTGAATCGTGCTCCGGAATCGTGAATTCGGAATTCGGAATCATCATAGCCCCCTTAGCCCTCATGTTCGCCCCCGCCTCCGCCGATGATAAAGGTGAGCAAAGCGCTGTCCGGCACATCGATCGGCGGCGCAAATCCGAACTAATAAAAGGAGCACTATGCAACCCGGCGTTGGCGTCCAGCACGAAACCAAAGGATGGATCACTTTGCGGCCCACCGCGCGCAGTTCCTGGCTTGAACACGTTGCTCGCCGTTGGAGCGCCAGGGTTGTCGGCCAGCCCCAAGCCACTGATTCCATTCTCCGGCTTCTTCAGCGCATTGAAGTGCAGGCCCGGCAGCCGCGCCGCACCATGGGTTCCGTGTTCCTGCTCGGACCACCCGGGTGCGGGAAAACTCATTCCGTCGAGGCGCTGGCGGAAGTGTTGCTCGGCAGCCCCGCCGCGCTGCTCAAAATCAATTGCGCCGAATTCCAGCAGCAGCATGAAACCGCCCGGCTGGTGGGCGCCCCTCCCGGATACATCGGCCACGCCGACACCGAGCCCGTCTTCACCCAGGAAAACCTGGAGCGGTACCGCACCCCGGAGTTTCCCTATACGCTGATCCTGTTCGACGAAATTGAAAAGGCCCACCATTCCCTCTATTCCCTGCTCCTGGGAGTGCTCGATCGCGCCGAGATGACCGACGGACGCAACCGGCATGTGGACTTCTCCTCCTGCCTCTTTTTCTTCACCAGCAACATCGGCTCCAAGGAAAGCCTGCGCGCCACCACACCGTCAGGCTTCATCCCCCAGTTGGATGAAGAGGAAGCCAAAGCGAGGCACTTCAGCAGCGTGTCAATGCGCGCGCTCAAGCGGCACTTCCCTCCCGAATTTTTGCGCCGCATTGAAGACACCATCGTCTACCGCCCGCTCAACTCCGCGGACCTCAAGAAAATCCTCGACCTCGAACTGGCCAAGGCCAGCCGGATATTCCTCCAGCATCCCAACACACCGTTTGAGGTGGAATTCACCCCCGGCGCCAAATCGCTGCTTCTCACTCATGGGTGCGACACGGAATACGGGGCGGCACATCTGCAGCACGCGCTGGCCTGCGAGTTCCAGGATCCGCTCTATCGCCTGATGGCCACCGGCCAGGTCCGCGCCCGGGACAAGATCGGCGTCTTCGCCAAAGGTCGGGACCTCGTTTTTCGGAGGAGTTAGAAAAACCATTTGGGGTATTCGAAGTCTCAAAGTTGATTCATCCTTTCGCCCGAATCCGCCGATAACCGAAGCGGGGGAGTATGGGCGGTCGGCTTTTACGTGGCCGCCCTCCCGGCAACTTGCTATTGAACGCTTCTGTCTCCTCGCTGCTCGTCACTCGTCAATGGTCACTCGTTTCTTGACTAACTCCCTTATTTTTCATCAACATCTTGGAAAGAATGGTCTAACTCGTTTGTTTTCATGAATATCATGGAAAGGCGAAAAACGGGCATTTTTCTATATTTGTTTTCAACAACTTAAAGAAATTTAGCCTCAAATTTTACCCCTTTTTTTTCCACGGCCATGGTTACCGAAGAATCATCTAAATCTTTTTATTTCAATGACATCGACTTTTGCAAGGTTTTTGCGATTCAGCGCTAACCCCTTTTGTTTCTGGTACATCTTGGAAAGCCGCGCCTTTCTTTTTCTCCCCGGTTCCCCTATTTCAAGTTAACTATCTTTAATTTTAATGAGATATGGCTTTCAGACATTTGCGCTGTAAACGACTAACCCCTTTTGTTTCTGATACATCTTGGAAAGCCGTGATAAGCGGGCCATCGGACCATCAGCTCATCGGCCCTCTAAAACCAACTCCATGCTCAGCCATAGTTTGATGGGCCGATGAACCGATTTGCCGCTTTCGCCCCGAACTGTCGCGTAATCTGTACATATTCTGCCAAAAAGCGCGGTCAATTGTTGCCGACTATCGCGCCATGGGTTCATCTTCGTAAAAAGCCGCGTTTGCAACTGGATATTGTGTCGCATGTTTCAATGTTTTCATGCACATAGCCAGACCAACATTCATTTTTGACATCTTTATGCTGATTTTCTCAGGGCGTGCGTCAGGATGGGAGGGAATAGCCGGGGTCGCGGTGGGACAAACCTTCATCGCATATCTAGCCTATACGGTGTGAGCTACATTGTCAAGACGGCAAATTGTCCCGGCAGGCAGGACCGAACAGCGTTCGGCCTCTGGCGAGCGGTGCTCGCCCTTGTAACGCCGACCGGAACCAGTCCCGACAACGTCGGGAGGTCGGCACCTCTCACATGCGGAAATCAAAATTGAGAACGCGGAGGAGAAAAGGAGTCACTCGTGTCCAAATTACGATTCGCGAATTTAGTGCTGACCGGCGGCTCCGCCGCTTGCTATGCGGAAAAGTTGTGCCTTTCCGCACAGCAGGGGGCAAAGCCCCTTCCATCCCCACGCTCTCCACACAATTTGGATAGCAGGCAAAAGGAGTTGGGCGTGCCGGGCGGAAGAGTTTGCGGAAAAACCCTCCGGTCTTTTGTCCCCTGCAAGGGCACAATATAGTAGCCGAGGGCAACGCCCCCGGAAAGCCGGTAGTGGGTCAATTTCGATTTCACATGGGATTGGCACTTCACTTGCCCTATGTCTGCTTATTGTATTCCTTTGGCCCCACCGGATAGAAGGCTTCCGCGAGAACATCATTTGGCCCGGAACTCACGTAGTAGCAATAGCAAAACCTAGTCTCGTGCGGCTGATCCCAAGCATCTCGATAGGTCAGAATTCCATATATGTGCAGAAATGTCTCCTTGGCGTAAACCCCTTGGAAGACGCCAGCCGGAACATAAGCTGGACTCGGTATTCCACCTCCTGGTTCAACGAGAATCTCGCAATCACGCAAAGTTACCCCACACGGTTCGGTCCAATAATCGGGTTTCTCCGGCAAGACGCCTTCAGCCGGAAGCGTGCAAGCCTTCATCCATACCGAGGTAACCCAAGCGAGCGAATTACCCCGATTATAAGGCGAGTAAATAATGCGAATTGGAGTGGCTTGATCGAGAATTCTTGGGGGACGGGTGGTAGACGGAGGATTGCTCATCTTGATGGCTATCCATGGCCGATTCATCTTTGTGATGGTTTCATGGGAAGCGCGAGCCGTCTCTTTGATGGCACCCCACTGAAGCCCTGCAAAGACCGCGTAGACGAAGGTGACACCGATCATTATCCACTCGGCGAGCGTTGGCCTTTTCGACCGGTGCGAGTGCTTCTTGGGGCCGCGATGATAGCTCTCGGATATTGGTTGATGGGATACTCCTACGACCCCCTATGGGGATTGATGTACAGCGGTCGTATCGGGAAGGTGCGTGCCGTCACCGCCTTTATTGCTGCCTGCCTGCTCATTGGGGTTGGGATTATATTGGGATTTCTCAGTGTTCCAACTTCCCGATAAGAGCGCTCCAGCAGCCACGATTATCGCAGCCAGCACTAACCATTTTAAGGGTTTCTTAGTTGTAACCACGGAGGCTAACTGTACCACCAAACGCTTACGCAGCCACAGAATCTCTTTCGTCCAGCAACCGAACGATGTCTTGCACGTCCCAAACGCGGGATGTAAGTCCCGCTTCCATCGCAGGAGTAACGCGGAGGGTCTGATGAATTCGGCAGAAGTTGTAATGAACGGCGTACAGAGCGACCGCATGGCGCAGGTTTTCAACCTCCTTGCTGAACCCGTTCGTGAGCCGCGTAAATCGGCGCATCGATATTCGCATGGTCAGATTCGACCGCTCGACGTAGCTGGTCGAGATGTGTTGCCGATCAGGACGACCCGTAATGACCGCTGCCGTGGCCCCCAGGCATACCGCCGGGCTGTACCTAACCTCTTCCTGGGCCTTCCCATAAACCTTGACCAGTGTCGCGTAGTCAACATCGCATCCGAAACCTCCCTCGACAGCCTCCAGGTAAACCTTGAGTCCGTCAGTCGTCAATTGCACGCGATTGGCGAGGCGCCCGGCCAAGTCTTGGATGAACTCAAAGGCGCACCCGGCATCCCGCTTTACGACGAGGTAAGCAATCGTCATCTTCGTGTCAGCATCAACCGCCGTCCAGGTCCACACGTCTCCGTACCCGAATTGACCCTTCTTGTCGGCGGGAACATTCTTTTTTTGGCGTAGCAGAACTGCCAGATTTCATCGCATTAAATTCGACGCGACCTCACGTCGCGAACCGTGTCGTCATGGAACTCAGCGCACGCCGTCCCGATGTCTTCCAAGAGTGCCAAGATCGTACCCTTCGCAACCCCGGTCATGCGACTGGTGGAGCGAATGGAGTTTCCTTCCACGAGAGCCGCAACCACGGCCACTTGCTTGGAGAAAGGTAGTCTATTCATGCCCAACATTATGCTTGAGCGTTCATGCATCGTCAACGGGGAAATGCACGGAAAGCAACTTCCAAATGTAAAATCTTTGCCGTATACTCGCCCCCCTCAGCCGAAGTCTCCTCTGAGGGGGAAACCCATGACCATCGCGGCGGGCTTCAAGTGCTCTGACGGCTTTGTGCTTTGCGCCGACACCGAAATTACATACGCGGACCTCTACAAAGAGAGCAGAGCGAAGCTCAGGGCTTCTAGGCTTCCGAATTGCGACCTTTACTGGGCTATCTGTGGAAACGTGGATTTTGTGAATATGCTAATGGGGAAAATTGTTGAGGCTGCGGGAGAGTGCCCCGACGACATGCAGCAGGTTCGCGCCGCAATCGAGCGCGTTTGTATCGACGTTTCAAACGCTTACCCCAATCATCCTCAACCCGAAATTCCCCTTCTTATCCATGAACCGAAAACGGCCAACATGAGATTCGTAAAATTGTCCGGACCCATCGTAAGTCCCGTCAGCGATTGGGTGTGTGTCGGAACCGGCCAGCCTTTGGCCAGTCATCTGATAGGCGATGTTTACCGGCGAACGATGGCAATGCAAAAGGTTGGTGTTTTAGCGGCCTACGCCCTGGCCCATGTGAAGCGCCACGCTTTCGGGTGCGGGGGATCCTCTCAAATCGTGATGGTCGGCAACGACGGGAGCATAACCCCCTTCATGACCAAGGGACCCGGAGAAAGTAACCCAGAGCAAGAGGAATTTGAAAAGTACGTCATTGGTCTGGACAGAGCGATAAAGAGTTTTACGTTTGCGGTGCTCGGGGAGCAACTCGGCAGGGGAGAGTTTGAGGGAAAACTACGAATCTTGGAAGGCTCCCTTAGAGAGATTTCAGAGGAACGCATAGCTAGAGTAGAAGCCGAAAGGGAATCTATGTTTGATGACGTGATAGAGAATATAGACTTGTCAAAACCGGAAGAGGGGCAGAAACCGTGAAAAGAATTGTTGCCATGCTCTTGCTGTCTGCTTCGTTGCCGGGATGCCCAGAAAAGAAAACCACCGATGCCCCGGCTACTGCGAAGCCTGTTCCTGTTACCTATCAGCGCTTCGTACCGATAGCCCCGATACCTACATCGACCTTTATGGATTTCGCCCTAGACACAAAGACGGGACAGCTCTGCAAGACGTGGAAGGGGCAGCTACTTCCTATAAACGAGCGGACGTTAGATTCGATAGGGTTGCCGCTTTGCATAGACCTGTATGCGAAGTATCCCGATCAAAGCACTGGAGAATCGGAGCAGACGACACGGGAAGACAAGGCAAAAGCCAATGAAAAAGGTTTTATTCCAGACTCGATTCCACGTCACGAATAAACCAAGGATTGGAAATCACGGCTTCTTGACGCGCCACCGCCGCTCCGCAGCCTTGCGAGCGATCTCAGACCGGCGGGAAGAACTCAGCGCGGCAGCGCGGGCAGGACCGCCCACCTTGCCGCCCAGCTTACCTAGGGCAACCGCCGCCGGGTTCTTGGGAGCCTTGTCGCCGGATTCGATCTGGTCAAAGACTTGCTTCGCAAGTAAAATCGGGTCGGTTCGTGGCTTCTTTTTCATGCGTCAATCATGGCCCCTAGCCGATGGCGACCGCAAGAAAAAAGTGAGAGGATTTCAAATTGACCCACTACCGGAAAGCCCGATCCACCGTCCCCGATCCTGAAAGGGTCGCATTTGGAACGGAGGTGGGACGCAAGGCATACAAGATCTCGCCCGAGTTCGACCCTTTCAAGTTCGCACCATATTGGGGACACATTTTCAGGGGGCGTTGGCCCTCGGCCGAATGCGCGCTGTCGCCATAGCGGCTTCCGCCTTCGCTTTTCTGAGTGCCGAAGCGCTTTGGCGGAGGCACTTGGCGAGTCGGCGACCGTTCGGCCCTGCACCGCGCGCCAAATTGTTTGCTGAACAAACAGGATTTTAGGAGGGGCGGAGGCGTCCGATTCCTGAAGTTCGCCCCAGCGCCTGATCACTGCTGAAGCTCAAGATATCCTAACGTCAACTGGGTATTATCCGTTTCAATGATAACAGCGCGTGTTGGGTCCACGAAATACAGGGTGAAGTTGTCTGGGGTGGTAACGGAACCAGGATTGAGGCCGGCCATGGTGCCGGTGAAGACTCCGTTCGTCCCGGCGGTAAAGCTGCCGGACACCGCATAGTCTGTGGCGCCGTAGCCGAAATCCACGAATCCCGTCAGGGTGTTGCCATTGTCCGCAACGACCGTAAGCGGGGCGAGCACGGTGGTCACGCCGACCGGGTTAAACCTGTTTATCCCGAACTGGGCAGCGTTCAATCCATAGCTCCCACTGAATGAGGCGGCGGTGAAGGGGCCCGATTGCTGCTGAAACGCCTGGCCGGCAATCAC
>CAYTMD010000202.1:0-10738 GCA_964438685.1 uncultured Acidobacteriota bacterium | reverse complement strand
AAACAAAAGGAGGCCTGCCTTCGGTCTGTGACCTGGCCGCGCCGTGTCGCCGTGGACAACTCGATTGAAGATCTCATGGAAACATACGAGCTCATGTTCCCCGGCAAGAAGGTCACGCCGCTCCTCTTTGGCAGTACTTCGGCGCTCGGGGATGATATAGACGGAGGCAATGAATATGTCAGCGAGTGCGCAGACAAGAATCATTTTCCTTCTTTGATCTTTGCTGATCCGAAGTGGAGTGAAATTGATTTCGAAGAACGCATAAGCTTCGGCAACTTCCTGGGGGCAAAGGTGTACTTAACCCTTTCTGACCCTTGCATACCCGAGAAAGACATCCAGATTTTCGACTTCCTTCCGCCCCACCAATTGAAAGTGTTGGATGCGCACGGTTGGATGGTCATGCTGCATCTACCGCGTAATGCACGCTTGCGAGATCCCCTGAATCTGGCCCAATTGGTCGATATCGAAAAGCGCTATCCGAACGTTAGAGTCATTGTTGCACATGTGGGGCGTGCTTATTGTCCCGAGGACATAGGCAACGCTTTCGAGGTCCTTGCAGAAACGAAGAAAATGCTCTTCGACATTTCTGCCAACACATGCGCTGAAACCTTTGAGCGGGCCATCCGGGCGGTTGGTCCAAAACGCATCCTATTTGGCAGTGATTTGCCGGTCGTGCGAATGCGCATGCGGCGGATTTGTGAGGACGGAATCTATGTCAACTTGGTTCCAAAAGGACTTTACGGAGATGTCTCAGGCGATCCCCACATGCGAGAAATTGAAGGGATGGACAAGGAGCAGCTGACCTTTTTCATGTATGAAGAGATCGATGCCTTTCGACGGGCGGCGATAGAAACCGGTCTGGGGAGGGATGATGTCGAGGCTGTTTTCTATCGGAATGCCGCAGAAGTACTAGGAGAGATTGGATTTCAGGGCCTTTCATGAACGGGACGGGAGGAATGAGATGAAGAAACCGCAGGTTGGCCTTTTACCATTGTATCTTGAGCTTTACGATATAAAGCGGCCCGAACGAAGACCCAGGATAGAAGGTTTTTATGGACAAATTGCCGCTGCCTTGACCAATCATGGATTGGAAGTCAGTACGGTTCAGGTGTGCCGGCTGAAATCCGAGTTCAATGCTGCCATCCGCATGTTCGAAAAGGATGCGGTAGACGCCATTGTGACTCTGCACCTGGCATACTCTCCTTCGCTCGAATCCTCCGAGGCTCTGGCTTCCACATCGCTCCCCCTGGTGGTTCTGGATACGACACCCAGTTATTCCTACGGTCCCGGACAAGACCCCGACGAAGTTTCTTTCAATCACGGAATCCACGGTGTCCAGGACATGTGCAACCTGCTGATAAGGAATGGGAAACCCTTTTTGATTGCAGCTGGGCACTGGCAGAAGTCTGATGTCTTGGAGCGTGTCGCAAGTTTCGCGCGGTCGGCGCGGCTGGCGGCCAGTATGCGGCGGGCGCGAGTGGGCCGGCTCGGGCCTGCGTTCGTGGGCATGGGGGATTTTGCTGTCCCCTCGGCAAAACTGAAGAGCACCTTGGGGGTCCAAACCCTCGAGGGTGACGCGGCGCTCGTCCGGTCCTTACTGGCAAAGGTAAGCGACCAGGCGGTTGAGGCGGAGATCGCTTGCGACCGGGAACATTTTAATATTAACAATTTAGATTCTGAAGTGCACCAGCGAAGCACGCGAGCGGGGCTGGTGATTCGCCATTGGATCGAGCAAGAGAAACTTACTGCCTTCACCATCAACTTCGCGTCGGTTGACAGCGCTTTGGGTTTGCCCACAATGCCCTTCCTGGAAGCCAGCAAAGCAATGGCACGCGGCATTGGCTATGCGGGCGAGGGTGATGTCCTCACTGCTGCTTTTGTGGGAGCCTTGGCGTCGGTCTATCCCCAAACCAGCTTCACAGAGATTTTCTGCCCGGACTGGGAGGGCGACCAGATCTTCGTCAGTCATATGGGCGAGATGAACATCAATACAGCCGCCAGCGCCCCCATCCTCGTGGAAATGCCTTTCCCCTTCACTGATGTGGGGAATCCGGCGATGGCGGTAGGCCGTTATCGCGCCGGAGAAGCCGTGTTGGTGAACTTAGCCCCCGCCCGGGATGATACCTATTCGCTGATTGTCGCACCGATTGCTATGCAGGATGTACAAGGAACGGATCGCATGGCGGATTCCATCCACGGCTGGTTCAAGGGCGCGCTGCCGGTAGGCGAGTTCCTGGCGGAGTACAGCCGCGCGGGGGGCACTCATCACTCGGCGCTCGTCTATGGGAACGTCGCGGATGAGATCGTGAGCTGGGGCAAGCTGGTGGGCTGGAACACGGTGATCCTGAGATAGGAGTCTCGAAACGCCGATGAAGCCGGAAGGATATCTCGGGCTGGATGTAGGGGGAACGGGCGCCAAAGCCGGCGTCGTGGATAGGCGCGGTCGGCTGCTCGGATTCTCGCATCGAGCTTACGCTCCCCGTTTGACCGAGGAAGGGCACGTCGAGATTCCCATTGACCGGATTTACTCCGCGGCGCAAGAAGCCGCCGTTTCGTCAATCCGTGAGAGCGGGGCACGGATTATGGCGCTGAGTATTTCCTCACAAGGACAAACGTTCGTTTCTCTTGATGAGCATGATGAACCCCTCTTTCCGGCTATCCTCTGGTATGACGCACGAGCCTCCGAGCAGGCGGATCGCTTGCGGCACTCATTGCAGTCCGCCAACTTGAAGGCTATGCCGAAAGTCCCTCCGATCGCCACAGCGCCGAAGATCCTATGGTTGCGCGAACACTTTCCTGGGCTGATGGCGCGCGCCAAACGGCACTTGCTGTTGCCCGACTATCTCGCGTATCGGTTGACGGGAAGGGCCGTCACTGACCCTTCGACAGCGTCGAGCACCGGCTTGTACGCGCAGGACGCCGCGGACTATTGCCCCGAGGCGTTGGCCGCAGCGGACATCTGCAAGCGGGCGCTCGCTGAAATACAAAAGCCTGGCCAGCCCATAGCCCGGGTTTTGCCGGCAAGCGCGGAACCATGGGGATTGGATGCTGAAACACTGGTTGTGACCGGCACCAATGACCAGTACGCGGGAGCTCTGGGGGCGGGCAATTGCCGAACCGGAGTCGTATCAGTGACAGCCGGAACATGTCTTGCTCTGGTCACCCTGACCGAGGAGCTTCCTCAGCCGATGCCTGCAGGGCTCTTCGGAGGCAGGTTTCCTATCCCGCGGTACCAGTATGCGCTGGCTTACTCGAAAACGGCCGGGGTCGTTCTCGATTGGTTCAACCGGGAATTGAGTCCCGGCAAGAGCCTGCGCGACCTGGATGAGATGGCATCACATACTCCCCCCGGAAGCCGCGGGCTGATGATGCTTCCGCACTTTGATGGCATGATTTCTCCCGCGCCCAATCCGAATGCGCGAGGCGCTTTCCTGAACCTGTCACTTCATCACACCTGCGCAGATATGTACCGTGCGACTCTGGAGGCGCTGGGTTACACCTTGAATGAATGCATTGAGCTTTTCCGGCAGTCAGGCTTTGACATGCAGGACGTCCGCGCGATTGGAGGCGCCGCCAAAAGTGATTACTGGTTGCAAATGATCGCCGACATCACGGGATTGTCCATCGAAAGGCCGGTCATTGTTGAGGCGGCGGTTTTGGGCGCAGCGATGATAGCAGCCGTCGGCGCCGGGGCTTTCGCATCTCTGGAAGAGAGCAGCGAGGAATTCCACAAACGGGAACGGGTTTTTACATCTCGTCCGGAGAATCATGCCGTTTACGAAGAGCTCGGCAAAAACTATGGCCAGCTCTATCGGCACATTTACAGGTATCGAGGTTGAGCATGCAATACCAATCCTACAATCACGAGCGCAATTGGGGAGCACGGGTGACCGAATTCGAATATCGCGGCTACCCTATGATTGCCATGGAGAATCGCTTTCTCCGTATTGTGATTGCTGCTGGGAAAGGGACGGATGTCGTTGAGTTCCTTTATAAGCCTCTCGATGTCGATTTCATGTGGCGTAGTTATGCGGGGTTACGCAATTCCGGCAACTTCATTCCGACAATTGCTAATCCCGGCGGAAGTTTTGTTGATTTCTATGAGGGGGGATGGCAGGAGCTGTTTCCGAATGCCGGGGGCAGTTGCGTTTATAAGGGGGCCGCGCTGGGGGTCCATGGCGAGGCTTGCTTGCTACCCTGGGCCTATCATATTGAAAAGAATGACCCCGACGACGTGGCAGTCACCTTTTGTGTGCGCGCGGTTCGCACCCCTTTCTACCTGGAAAAGACGCTTTCGATCAATGCTCAAGACGCCATTCTGACGATTGACGAAATTGTCCGCAACGAAGCCGATGAACCTCTGGATTGTATGTGGGGGCACCACCCAGCCCTTGGCTGGCCGTTCCTCGACGAGTCCTGTCGCCTTTTTCTTCCGCGTTGCCGGGTTCGCACACCGGCTGAGTACACGGCTCCCACCAGCCGGCTGGAGAAAGGGCAAGACACTGAATGGCCTCTGGTCAAGGGTCGAAAAGGTGAAACCATCGACCTTTCGCGGCTTGTTCCTCCTGATGTCCGCTCGAGTGATATGGCCTACATGTACGACCTGCAGGATGGTTGGTACGCTTTGGTGAACGAATCGCGTGGAGTGGGCTTTGGCCTCCGTTGGGAGAAAGACACATTCCCGTTCCTTTGGTTTTGGCAACTCTATCGCGGCGGGATGGGATACCCGTGGTACGGCACGAACTATACCGCAGCACTTGAGCCTGTGTCCTCGTATCCTCCGACTCTTACCGAAGCTATCAAGGCAGGGACACAGATGGTCCTGCCTGCTGGGGCAGAGCGGCGCACGCGGTTGCTGGCTGTGTCTTTTACTGATCGTCGGGAAGTTGGAGGGATTGGTCCGTCGGGGAGGGTCTACTAGTCGGGATCGTTGCGGCTCCGACCTGAGACGAATGAATTTGCGCCCTCCGGGCCCAATGCTGTCAAGGTTATTGCGTAGAAAAGGACGACACGATGAGTACAGCCTACACGGGAAGTTCAATCGAATGGGCTAAGGTCGATTTAAGGAAAGTTCCGCATATTGTCAGTGGAGATGTGCCAGGGCCGAAGTCACAGGAGATGCACCGGCGTGCCGCGGCAATCATGAAAGGCTATTCGAGCCAGGTAACCTTGTTTCCCGTCGTGTTTGAAAGTGGATACGGATGCACCCTGACTGACGTGGACGGAAATGTCTATGTGGATTTCTCATCGGGGATATATGTGACCACCCTGGGCCACTGCCACCCGAAGGTCACTGCAGCCGTGCAGAAGGCCGCAGGGCAGTTGATGAACTGTCACGACTTCACGACACCCGTCAAGCTCGAGTTGCTCGAAAAACTCAAGCAAGTCCTGCCTGGGGATCTCGCCGCCGTGCAGTTGTACGACAATGGGACAACCGCTGTCGAGGCAGGGCTGCGAGTCTGCCGAGCCGCAACCGGAAAGCACGAATTCCTTTCCTGTTTCGGCGATTTCCACGGCAAAAGCGGGCACTCAGTCAGTTTAGCCCGCATGAAGCCTGTGAACGGCTCCTCTCGCGCCCCGGGCTTTTACATGGTGCCACGTCCCAACACCTACCGGCCTCTGTTTAAGAAGGCGGATGGAACGATCGACACGGATGCATACCTCGCCTTCTATGACGAATTCATTGCCGAGGCCACCACCGGCCAAATTGCCGGAATTGTTCTGGAGCCCATTCAGGGGTGGGCCGGATCTATCTTCCCGCCAGACGATTTCTTTCCCAAGCTGCGGCAGTGGTGCGATGGGCGGGGAATCCTGTTGATGGCGGATGAGGTTTTGACGGGAATGGGGCGAACCGGAAAATTGCTGGCAATGGAACATTGGAATACTTTGCCGGATGTTGTGACCTTGGGGAAAGGCTTCGGCAATGGTTTTCCCGTCACCGCGATGATCGTTCGGGAGCGTTATGCGGCCAGTGTGGAGCGCATCAGTGCTTCTACGAGTTACGGGGGAAACCCCATGGCGTGCGCCGCCGCCCTGGCTTCCATTGAGGCAATTGAGGAGGAGGAATTACTTGAGAACGCCCTGCGGCTTGAGGAGTACTTCCTCAAGCGTCTAAACCAGATGGCGGCTGACCATCCGATTGTCGGCGATGTCCGCTGCAAAGGGTGCCTGATGGGCGTGGAATTGGTGAAAGACCGAACCACCAAGGAACCGTTCGCCAAAGCGGGTGAGTTCATTTACAAGGCGGCGTTTCGAAGAGGCTTGGCCTGGATTCCCGCGGGCCACATTCTGCGCATGAGCCCGCCGATTGTGATGGACCTGGCCACGGCCGCGAAGGGGATGGAAATCATTGATGAAGCAATCGGAGAGGCGGAACGCCACTTCGGATTCGCGCACTGACGATGGTGGACTTTATGAGCCCGGCAAGCGGAAGTGTAAGGAAAGTGCGCTTTGGGTTGATTGGCTGCGGGCTGATGGGACGGGAGTTTGCAAGCGCCGTTGCTCGCTGGTTCCACCTGCCCGAAATGGACGCGCGGCCGGAACTCGTGGCGATCTGTGACCGATTCGATCAACAGCCACCCGGCTTTGTCACTTGGTACACAGAGAACCTCCCTTCCATCCGCCAGGTAACGGCGGATTACAGAGAGCTTCTGGCTAACCCGGAAGTGGAAGCTGTTTATATCGCTATTCCGCATCACCTGCATCAGGAGTTTTATTGCGCAGCCATTGAAAAAGGGAAGCACCTCATGGGGGAAAAGCCATTTGGCATTGACCAGGTTGCTAACCAAGCCATCATGGTGGCTTTGCGGAAACATCCCGATTTGCTTGTTCGTTGTTCGTCGGAGTTTCCCTTCTTCCCGCCAGTCCAGAGGATCGGGCAAATGATCGAGCAACAGGCATTCGGGAAGATTATTGAGGTTAATTGCGGATTCCTTCATTCCAGCGACCTGGATCCTAACAAGCCGATCAATTGGAAGCGCCAGATCGAACTCAACGGTGAGTATGGCTGCATGGGTGATTTGGGAATGCACGCCTGCCATGTCCCGTTCCGGGCAGGATGGCGGCCGCGCAACGTGAGGGCATTTCTGTCGAAGATCTTCAGCGAGCGGCCCAATGGAAAAGGGGGGAAGGCACCCTGCCTCACATGGGACAATGCCACGCTGTTTTGTGAAGCCGATTGTCCAGCCAGCGGCGGGTCCTTTCCGCTGACCATTAAGATGCAGCGGATCGCGCCCGGGGAAACAAACACCTGGTATTTGGAAGTTTTTGGAACCCTGGCCTCCGCGAGGTTTAGTACCAGGAATCCACGTCGTCTGGAACTGCTCGTGTACAAAGGTGGCGAGCAGTCATGGGGACAGGTGGATATGGGCCAGGAGACAGCTTTCAAGACAATAACCGGAGGCATTTTCGAATTTGGCTTTTCTGACTCGGTATTGCAGATGTGGGCTTCATTCATATACGAGCTGACAAAAGGCAAGCGGCTGAAACAGTTTGCCGGATGCGTAACACCTGAGGAAACCGCCCTGAGCCATGAACTTTTTACGGCTGCTTTAGACTCACACCAGAAGTCTCATGTGATCAGCCTCCAATAAGGGCGATAGTGAATACTTAAGGAGCGAACTAGCATGAACAATATACGGTTCCAGCGCCTTTTTAATCGATCTGAACGTGCGGTAATCGTGGCAATGGACCATTGCCTTTTTGATGGGCCAACGGAAGGAATGATCGACCTGGCGGAAACTGCGCGCAGGGTGGCACCATGTGTGGACGGTATCTTACTTTCACCGGCTATGCTCCCAGTCTGCAAAGATGCGCTGAGCTATAAGGGAGCTCCCATGGCTGTCGTGCGCCTGAACTGGAGCACGACTTATTGCTTTAGGTGGAATTATAAACAGGGGGTGACGGTAGCAGCCTTTTCGCCCGTCGAGGCATTACAATTAGGGGCGGAGATCGCCCTCGTGTCCCTGACGCTGCAAACGGGCGACGAATCCAATGATGCGAATAACATTGCCGTATTTCGGCAGGTCTGCCGGGAAGCCCATGACTTGGGGATGCCGGTAATCGGAGAATACTTTCCGGTAAACTCGGATAGTCTTTCCGCGGACGAGTTGCACGAAAGCGTTTATCGCGGTGTACGGATTACGGCGGAACTGGGCGCCGATCTTATCAAGACTTTTTACACGACCTCGTTCAAAACCGTCACGGAGTGCTCACCCGTCCCAGTCCTGGGTTTGGGGGCGAAGAAATTGCCCAGCCAGCTCGCAGCCCTGCAACTGGCAGCCGACGAGGTGGCGGAGGGTGCAGGTGGTGTCGTGTTTGGAAGGAATGCGATACAGGTTCCAAATCCGCCTGCCTTTCAACAGGCCTTGTGTGACGTTGTCAAGCGCGGGCTTGAACCAGAGGCAGCGGTCCAAAAATACCAGCTTGAGGAACCCCAAAAGGTGGGCACAAGCGTTGGCCGGACGGGCCATGATACATAGGACTCGATCCGAGTCAAAGGACTCATCAGGGCTGACCCAGAGTGGCGGCGGTTGCAGAATGTTGACAAGGAGGGTACGAATGAACGTTGGCTTGCCTAAAGAAGTCAAAGATAACGAATACCGGGTGGGATTAGTTCCCTCTGGAGTCCACGCTCTAGTTCAAGATGGAAATTGTGTCTGGGTGCAAAAGGGAGCAGGGGGTGGCTCGGGGTTCTCGGATGAGGAATACGCGACCGCTGGAGCAACGACCGTGGAAGGTGCCGCCGAAGTTTATGAGCGGAGCGAGATGATCATAAAGGTTAAAGAACCTGTTCCTGAGGAATACCCACTTCTGAGAAAGGGACAGATCATCTTTAGCTATTTGCATCTGGCCCCTCTGCCTGAGTTGACGCACGCCCTGCTCAGGTCCCACGCGGCCGGCGTGGCGTACGAGACGATTCACGATGCTCGCGGCAGATTGCCGTTACTCACCCCGATGAGCGAGATTGCCGGACGGATGTCGGTGGTCGTAGGAAGCTACTTCCAGCAGAAAGGACTTGGCGGACGTGGTGTACTGCTTGGCGGCGTCCCGGGAGTTTGTCCGGCACGGGTCGTCATCATTGGCGCCGGCACGGTCGGAATCAACGCTGCGAAGATGGCCATAGGTATGGGTGCGCAGGTCCTTATTCTTGACATCGATCTCGACCGGCTGAGGCATTTGGATGACATTTTCTTTGGCAGGGTTGAGACGCAGATTTCCAACGCGTACTACATTGGGGAAGCGGTAAAGAAAGCCGATCTCCTTATTGGAGCTGTCCTGCTGCCTGGTGCCAGCGCTCCTAAGCTTGTTACTCGCGGAATGATATCCACTATGCAGCCAGGTTCAGTCGTAGTCGACGTGGCTGTCGATCAAGGGGGATGCATCGAAACTACCCGGCCGACGTCCCATAGCGACCCCGTTTACATGGTGGACAGAGTTGTTCACTATTGCGTAACTAACATGCCGGGTGCAATGCCGCGAACATCAACCATCGCGTTGACGAATGCAACTCTTCCATATGCCAGGCGAATTGCGGTACTGGGTCTGGAGGGAGCAATCGACGAGAATCCGTTGCTCAGAGGTGGCGTAAACACTTATGCCGGGCAAATTATGTGCAAGCCCGTAGCGGAATCCTTGGGATTGCCTTGCTCGGATATGGCCGGATTATCGGGAAAAGTGAGCGCCTAGTCGGCAGCCGGAGAAACCGTGCGGGAGCGGCATCACGCAAACAGCGGGGCCGGCTGCCAGAGGGCTGACGGCCCAGACGTTGGGCTCAGCGTCATGTGCCCGATCCGTGGATCCGGCTAGTGGGCCTTTCTGATGAGGCGCCGAATCTGTATTAGGCGAGGGATTAAAGCTGGTGCCGACATACTCGCGGACGGAGCCGTAGCTTAGGAAGCATTCCCTGCCATGGCCAGAGGCCTTAAGTTGTGAGCCGTTCAAAGCGGCTCTATGTGGCCACCAACGAGGCCCCGACTCTCCTTTTGGTCTGCCTGCGGAAAATTTCCCCCAGAGACCGCCTTAGTCCTTACGGAGCGACAGATCTAACCTTTGTATTCTGGCTAAACTGCCTTAGTTGGACAGGGCTTATACCAAGCGTGGTGTACCAGATATCAAAGTCAGAAAGGCTGGCGTAGATGAAGTGCCCTTTGGCTCCGACTTTGGTGTGGTCCGCCAGGAGAATGCGCCGAGTCCCACGTCGCAGCATGATTTCGGTGAGACGGGCAATATCAGGATCCAAAACCAGGCAGTTCCCCTTCGCATCAATGGCGTCTGCCCCCAAGAAAACGGTGTCAAACTCAAGACCTTCCAATGTCTGTTCCATCATGCTCCCGCCAATGAATTGCATCTGCGGATTATATTCCCCTCCCAAAATGTAAAGTCGAATATCAGGGAATGTGCTCAAAACCGGCAAGACAGCCAGGGAGTTTGTGTAGACGAAGAGCTTTCCGGCTTGGCCCAAATGCTGGGCAAGATGAAATGGCGTTGATCCATCGTTTAGCAAAATGACATCATTCGCCTTTACGTCCTTGGCGGCCGCTCGTCCTATCGCCTGCTTGAGTTCGAAGTTGATCGCCACTCTCTGCTGATAGGAAGATCCCATTGAAGTCTTAAGTACGCAGCCACCGTGGGTTCGAAGAACCACTCTCTCCTTTTCCAGATGGTCCAAATCCCTGCGGATCGTGAGCTTTGAGACTGCATACTTTTCCGCGAGTTCCTCAACACTCAATTCCGACTG
>CAYTMD010000201.1:0-10750 GCA_964438685.1 uncultured Acidobacteriota bacterium | reverse complement strand
TTTTCCGTCGGGAGATAAGGCCAAGTCAGTCAGTGTTCCAGCCAGCCGAAGCTTAAGTACTACTTTAGGAATTGCTCCCTCGGGAGGGCTTCCCGCCCCGCCCTGGCAATCGATAAAATCCAGTTCATTTTCCACAGGGTTCAGGACGTATGCGGTGCGGCCATCGGGTGCGAACACCAGGTCTTTGGCGCTTTTGCCCACGGCGAGCGTGGCGACAAGCTGGAGGTGGGGATAAGTTGCCACGTCGATCTTGCCGGTGGACGACACGACGTAAAGTTGGCGTGCGTGGGGACGGGGCAACACCCGCTCCGGCTGCGGCGAAAGCGGGAGGGAACCGGTGACTTTGAAGGTCGCCAGATTCACCGCCGCCAGCGTGGCGCTTTGCCGGTTCACCACATACGCGGTGTAAGGCTTGAGTGGGATGGGGTGGTGGCAGGCGACTGACAAGGGCAGATAGGCAGATAGGCAGATCGGCAGTAGGATAGACCCCCACCTGCCCATTCCCCCATTTGACCACCTGCCTGCGCGTCCTTGGTTAGCGAACATGGCCCACAGTCCTTCCCAACACTCCGGCAATTGCGGTGACCTGGTCAATCAGCGACTCAAACTGGGCGGGGAAAAGCGACTGGTAGCCATCGGACATGGCATGGTCGGGGTCGGTATGGACCTCCACGATCAGCCCGTCAGCTCCCACCGCCACGCCCGCGCGCGCCAGTGGAATCACGTTGTCACGCTTGCCGGTTCCGTGGCTGGGATCAACGATAATGGGCAGGTGCGAAAGGCGTTTTACCGCCGGAATCACGCTAAGATCCAGGGTGTTGCGCGAATGGTCGGCAAACGTCCGCACCCCGCGCTCGCACAGGATCACGTTGTAGTTTCCCTCGGACAGAATGTACTCCGCCGCCATCAGGAACTCGTCCAGGGTGGCGGACATGCCCCGCTTCAGCAGCACTGGGAGCTTGGAACGGCCGACGCGTTTGAGCAGGGAGAAATTCTGCATGTTGCGCGCGCCTACCTGAAGCACGTCAGCATACTTTTCCACCAGTTCGCAGTTTTCCGGGTCGATGGTTTCCGTGACGATCAGCAAGCCGAAGTCGCGCCGAATTTCCGCTAGGATTTTCAGACCTTCTTCTTCCATGCCCTGAAAACTGTACGGGGAAGTCCGCGGCTTGAAGGCCCCGCCACGAAAGAGACTTGCGCCCGCCTTACGCACTGCCGCGGCCGCTGCGCGTGCCTGCTCGCGGCTCTCAACGGCACAAGGACCGGCAATGATGGCCAGTTCCTTCCCCCCGATGGTTATTCCACCCGTGGGCGGGCCAATGTGGATCAGCGAGTCCTCCCGTTTGACTTCCCGACTTACCAGCTTATAGGGTTTGGAAACCCGGATGGCTTCGGCAACACCCGGCAGACTCTCAAATTCCTCCGGCTCCAAGGGGCCGGGATTGCCAGTGATGCCTACCGCCGTCCGCTGCGCTCCGGGCATGGGATGGGCGCGGAAACCCATGGAAACAATTTTCTCGCAGACGCGGCGAACGTCTTCTTCACTGGCCTGCGGTTTCATGACAATCAACATGGAAACTTCCTGGCGTTCAGGCGCTAACGCTTGCGGTGCCCTTGTAGTCTAATTCACCGGGGTGTTTCTGACAACGACTGACGTTGCATGGCCATCCCGATCAAATGCATCAGGACAGGTCCTGGCCAAGTACATCATGGGCAGGGCAGGATACCGGTGCCACAGGAAGGGAACAATCCCTGCTGGAATTCGCCGCCACTCCTTGATAGCATTCGCAGTTTGCCGGTGGGATTCGCCGGCCACTCTGGTTCTTGCGAGGTACTTCGCCCATGCGGTCACGGAAAGTCTGGCTCGCCCTGGTATTGCTTTCACTCATGTCTCTGGTCATCACCGCGGCGCCGCTCAATGCCCCGCATGGCGTCAATACTGCCAACATGGATCGAACCTGCGCACCGTGCGCGGACTTCAACAAGTTTGCCAACGGGGGCTGGGAAGCAAAGAATTCGATTCCGGCGGCCTATCCGAGCTGGGGCGTGGCGAATGAGGTCAATGAGCGCAATCGTAATATCCTCCACGAGATTCTGGAAGACGCCGCCAAAAGCAAAACGGCCGCGCACGGCAGCAGCGAGCAAAAAGTTGGGGATTACTACGGGAGTTGCATGGACGTGCCGGGAATCGATCGCGAAGGCGTAAAGCCCTTGCAGCCGGAATTTGACCGCATCGAGCGCGTTGCGGATGTCGCCGGCCTGGAGGCCGAGATCGCGCACCTCCAGAGCATGGGAATTGACGCATTCTTTGGCGTGGATTCAACGCAGGACTTTAAGGACAGCACGCAGGTGACCGGTGAAGTCGACCAGGGCGGGCTGGGCATGCCGGACCGCGATTACTATACGCGCCAGGATGAGAAGTCCGTAAAGCAGCGCGAAGAATACCTGAAGCACGTAACCAAAATGTTCGAACTCCTGGGAGACACGCCTGACACTGCCGCCGCCGAAGCCCAGACCGTGATGGATCTCGAAACGCAGCTCGCCAAGGCATCCCAGACCAAGGTGGAACGGCGCGATCCCAAGAACGTCTATCACCGCATGCCGCAATCAGGTGTGAGGACCCTGGCTCCGAACTTTTCCTGGGAGGATTACTTCACCGCCGTGGGATTGGCTGGCAAAGGCGACGTGAATGTGACCGCTCCCGACTTCTTCAAGCAGATGGGACAGATGATTTCCACGGAGCCCATCGCCAAATGGAAAACCTACCTGCGCTGGCACTTGATCAACTCATCCGCCCGGAGCTTGTCGACGCCTTTCGTGGACGAAGACTTTCACTTCAAGGGTACGGTCCTGACCGGCACCGAGGAAATTCTGCCGCGTTGGAAGCGCTGCGTTTCCTCCACCGACAATGTGCTGGGTGAGGCGCTGGGGCAGGTGTACGTCAAGAAGGCCTTTCCGCCGGAAGCCAAGACCCGCGCCCTGACGATGGTCAGGAACCTAGAAGCCGCGCTGGCCGACGACATCAAAACCCTGCCTTGGATGAGCGATGCCACCCGCCAGCAGGCACTCATTAAACTTAATGCCATTACGAATAAAATCGGCTACCCCGACAAGTGGCGCGACTATTCCGCCCTCGATATCAAGCGCGGACCCCATGTGGAAAATGTTTTCCGTGCCGCGACGTTCGAATTCCATCGCGATTTGAACAAGGTAGGTAAACCCGTTGATCGCACTGAATGGGGCATGAGCCCACCCACTGTGAACGCCTACTACAACCCCCAATTGAATGAAATCGTGTTTCCCGCCGGGATTTTGCAGCCACCCTTCTTCGATTTTCAGGCGGATGATGCCCTTAACTACGGCGCTATGGGAGCCATCATTGGCCACGAAATGACCCATGGCTTTGATGACGAAGGCAGCCAGTTCGACGGGGAAGGGAATTTCAAAAACTGGTGGACGCCGGACGACCAGAAGAATTTCCAGGCCCGCGGCGCATGCGTGGCAAGCCAATTTGATGGATTCTTCGTGGAAGACAAACTCCACGAGAATGGCAAGCTGGTGGAGGGTGAGAGTATCGCTGACCTCGGCGGCCTCGCCATCGCCTATGCCGCCTATCAAAAGTCGCTGGAAGGCAAACCCCGGCCCAAGGACATCGATGGTTTTACGCCGGAGCAGCGCTTCTTCATCGGTTATGCCCAGAGTTGGGCGGAGAAGATGCGTCCAGAATACGCCCGGATGTTGACCAACGTCGATCCCCACCCGCTGCCGAAATTCCGCGTCCTGGGGCCGCTCTCCAACCTGGCCGCCTTCGCCAAAGCGTTCGGCTGTAAGGCGGGAGATCCCATGGTTCGCCCGGCCGGCGATAGGTGCGGGATCTGGTAAGGGTCAAGGACAGGTCAAAAGGCAAAGCGCAAAAGGCAAAAGTCAAAACGCCTTCTGACCCATGATCGCAGTCTTGGGCCTTTGTCCTGGTGGTGAACGGCACTTTTGCGTTTTGCCTTTTGCGCTTTGCCTTTTGACTTGTTCGTCCTACCCCCGCACCCCGACCATCAGGCTGGACGGTCCCGGCAGCCGGATTTCGCGAACCTCTGGGAATCCCGCTGCGCGCAGCCACGTTCCGTACTCGTCGTAGCTGTAAGTGCTGCCCGCAGGCGTTCCCACCAGCATATTCAGGGCGAACAGCGCGGCTTGCTTGGGAGTGGTCTTGTCTGCGTCCAGGATGAAGTCCTGAATCACCACGCGGCCTTGGGGTGCGAGGGCCTTGAAACACCGCCGCAGCAAGTCCTGATTTTCCTCGGGACTGAGCATATGGCAGATGGCTGAAACCAGTACCAAGGTGAAGTCGTTGCCCAAAGGATCGCGCCGCAGGTCGCCGGCCCGAGTATTTATGTGCTCCGCCAGGCCTGCCTCATTGATGTGCCGCTGCGCGATGGGCAGTACGGTTGGCAGGTCGAGCAGAGTTGCCTGCAGACTCTCATTAGCCTTGGCAAAGGCGATGGAGTAAGCCCCCGAACCTCCGCCCACATCCAGCAGACGCTCCCCGGGTTTGGTGCCCACGGCGTTTACCACCAGCGGGGCACGCTCGGCCGCATTCCGGTGCATGGCAGCGATGAACGGCTTGGTCCAGTCGTCGCCACGTTGCGCCATTTCCTCGTGACTTACCGCCGTGCCGGCGCGGACGCTCTCCGTCAGGTTGGACCATCGATGCCAGATGTTCGCGGTGTGGATCAATCCATGGCGGGCGTTGTCCTTGGAACCTTCGGTGAAATAGCGCGCCGTCGTGGGGGTGGTGTGAAAGACTCCCTGTTGCTTCAGCAGCAGACCCATGGCGGTGAGCGCGTTCAGCAGCATTTCCGTGGCCCGCGGGTGGGTGGAGATTTTGCGTGCAACTTCCGCCCCCGTGGCGCCGCTGCCCACAGCGGTGAAGATGTCGAGTTCAAGGGCGGTGAGCAGGGCACGACTCTCCATGTAACCGCGCAGGGTCTGGTTCAGGTCATCGGGAAGCATGCCGGATGCATCCCTGGCCCGCTGCGCCGCCATGAACTTGGCACGGTTCGATTGGATTTCCGTCTTCACGACAGCCGCGTCATGATTCACGAGGCGATCCACCGGCCGGCCGTGCACAAAATGCGACTCAACCAGTTCCGGAACGTCCTCCGGCCGTACACCCGAATACCAGATGCCTTCCGGGTAGACCACCAGGTTGAGGCCGCGTTCGCAAAGGCCCAACGAACCACACGTGGTGATTTGAACTTCATCCAAGAGTCCACGCGCCGCCACCTCCTTGCGCAGGGCCTCTAGGGTTGCTGCCGAACCGCGCGCTGGGCAGCAGGGAACTCCCTCTGGCTTCTTCTGATCGCAAATGAAAACGTGATAACGATAAGGTTCCATAAATCCCTCTCAGATTCCTGGAAATTCATAGGCTTTTCCGGCTAGCGATAATGCCAGCTTTGCGTGTCCTCAGCCACAGGAGCATTCCGGGTAACGTAGTCACCCATGGTGCGGATCAAGTCTTGATAGTTCATCGGCATCCATCCGTGGCCTTGCATGGGCCGTCCGTATTCGAAGGAGCCTGCGTAGAAGGGGTCTTTCGTGCCTTTCAGAAAATCTTCCAGCAGGTAGACGGCGAGATTGAGATAAAAGCTGTCCATATCCCCGCAGTACAGGTGAAGTTTTCCGACCAATTGGGAGCCAATTTTGGGCCAATTCGTCTCCAGGTAGTACCGCAAGTCGTACCCGTGGTCGCGCATGTAAAGCGCCACGGAATGATCGATTACTCCCGAGGATTTGTCCCACAAAGGCTGGGGATAGCCGTCGTCACCGGCAGGTCCGTAGGTTGCTTCCCATGCCGCCAACTGTTCCCCTGACCTGTCATGGCTGCCCAAAACAGCCTCGTAGTGGCTATAGTCTTCCGTGGTAACCCAAGGCTGGCCATAAGGCCTTCGCACGATGTAACGCTTGGGATGTATCCAGGACGCTCCCGGCTCATAGAAGGCGTTCTCATCCTCGTAGACGTTTGCCAAACCGTAACGACGAAAATCCACCGGATCAGGGAAGAAGGTCCAGGTGCCGCCAAAGAAATCTGGGTGATAGACCTGCAAGGCCAGGGATTCCCAACCGCCGGTGGATCCGCCGGTCAGCACGCGCGCATACGGTTTGCGGATGATGCGGAAGTGCTCTTCGACATAAGGAACCAGTTCGGTTAGCAGGGCATCGCCATAGGGGCCGTTATTGGCGGAGTTGACGGCGTAGGAGTCGTCATAAAACGGCGTGGGATGTTGAAACGTCACCACAATGAAACGAGGAAAATCCGGGGAATTCCAGGCCTGATAGAACTCGTAGCCGCGGCGATCGGAAGATTCACGATTCGCCGAGCTGGGCGGCGCGGTGCGGAAGCCGAAAGGAGGCTCCAGGTGAAAGTGCCCTTGAAGGTAGATAACGGGATAATGCACCTCGGGATGTTCGGCATAACCCTTGGGGAGGAGGATGGTCGCCCCGAGGTACATCGTGTGCCCCCAGAATTGCGTCAATAGGTTGCTTTGGATCTTGACGCGTTTCACCCACTCGGTATCGGGTTGGGCTTCGATGGGCGGAATTTTCTGGGTCAGCGCCAGTTTGAAATCAAATCCTGCATGCGGGTCCACGCGAAGCTTCTGCGGCTGGCTGTACAGATTTCCAGGTGAGAGATTGACCTGCTGGCCTTCCCCCTGGTCCATATGAGCCCAGATGACGTGGCCGTCAGACCGGTGAAACTCGGTGTAGACGTTGAGGAGCGCTTGAACAAAGTAGTCGCCCGCCGGCAGGTCCCTCAGGCTGGCAAAGGGGCTGCCGGGGCTGCTGGCGTCAATCACCGCAGGCGTGCCCGGCTTGAGCTGGTCCACGTCAATCCCGAATACGGCTGGGACATCACCCAGCCAACCGAGTTGCAATCGTGGCTCACTGCCGGGGTCGCGCCCAATGATCACCAGAATATGCCCCGTGATGGGTTGCGCGTGCACGGAGGCCGGGAACGACACTTCAAACCTTGGGCCTGAACTGGCCACGGCCTCGCCCAACCCTAAGAACCCGATTCCCACGACTAACAAAAGCAACAGGGTGCTACCTGCACTCACTTTCAGCCAGGGGGTTTTCAAGCTGGTTTTCAATGGGACTCCTCAAAAAGATCAGCATCGGCGAGATGACGCAATCTGGTGCGGAGCGATATCGACATCATCCTCTCGACGAGAACATTCTTGAATACTTCCTTCCCGCCTGCAAGCCTAAATCGTTGGGTTTGAAGAGAGGGAATGTCTGGGTGAAGTCATCTGAGGAATCTCGGCTTCCACTTTTGTGCCGTGCACCACCTTGATGCTCCCTCCGGATCGTCCCTCCGTTGACGCGTTTCGAACGGGTCTGTTAACATGAACGACTAACTTTATGGAGAAATCCTTATGAAGGTGGGTGTACACACATCGATTGCAGGCGCTCTGGAGAATGCCGCGCATCATGCCAGCGAGATTGGCTGTGACACCTTCCAGATGTTTTCCGCGAACCCTCGAGGCTGGCGGGCGCCTGATCCCACCCCGGCGGAATATGAAGCATTCCGGGCGGCGCGCCAAGCCCATGGACTTTCGCCCGTCGTCATTCACGATAATTATTTAATTAATCTGGCGTCGTCCGATGCGCTCATTCGGGAACGCTCCATTGCCGCCTTTCGACGCGAGATCGAACGGGCTTTGGCGTTGGGAGCGGATTTCCTTGTCACCCACCCCGGCAGCGCCAAGGGAGCTGAACCCACGGCGGCCATTGCGATCGGTGTTGAGTCGCTTCTCCAGGCTGCCGCGGGGTTGAAACTCGACGGATTGACCATCCTGATTGAAAATACCGCCGGGCAGGGAACCGCCATCGGCCGGACCTTCGAAGAAGTGGTGGAGATCATCGCCGGCGCGGAGAAGCATTTGCCGGTGGGCGCCTGCATCGATACCGCGCACAGCTTTGAAGCGGGATATGCCATCCATACTGTCGAAGGGCTTGCCGCCGCCGTTAAGCAATTGGATTCTACGATTGGCATAAAAAAAGTGCAGGTGATTCATGCCAACGATTCCAAGACTGCGTTCGAGTCCCACGCTGACCGCCACGAGCATATCGGCAAAGGGCAAATCGGCGCGGAGGCTTTTGCGCGCATCGTTCGCCACCCCAAGCTGAAGAACATTCCGTTCATCTGCGAGACCCCGGTGGATAAGCCGGGAGATGATGAATGGGATCTGCGGACCATGAGAACCTTGGCAGGAGTGCCAGCCCGTGGTAAACGCCGATAGCTGGTGGAATGGCCTGGTGCGCGATCGCTTTCAGGCAATCCTGGAACTGGTCCTGGACGCGATGTCGGACGATCATGTGACGGTTGATATTATCCTCAAGACGATTAACGAATGGGATGACGGAAGCCGTCCGGAATCATGGAAGGCCAGAAGCGCGGCTCCGGTTTCGCGGCCAGAGGTCGTCAGGGCCTTGCGGGAGTTGACGCGGGAAGGGTATGCGCAGGCGTGGGTATTTGAGGGCACGCAGGGTTATGCGGTTGATTTTGACCCGGGCAAAGTGCGCGACCTCTGGTTTTATCCCACAAAACGAGGGATGGACGCGGTAAGCCAGTTTCCGGGGAGAGATTAACCCCGGAATCAGACGAAGAGCCAAAGAAAGGGATTCTGAATTATGAATTTTGAATTCTGAAACCGGGCGGTTGGCTCCCGACCACAGAATCCATAATTCATAATTTAGAATTCAGAATTGACCATTCGGAATCGAGATCATGGACCCAAACTACGATCCTCAACAAATAGAGACGAAGTGGCAGAAGCGCTGGGCGGAAGAGAAGCTGTTTGAATCGGAAGTCGATCCCGGCCGGCCGAAATACTATGTGCTCGAAATGCTGCCCTATCCTTCGGGCGACATTCACATGGGCCACGTGCGCAATTATTCCATTGGCGACGCGCTGGCGCGCTACAAGGGGATGAAGGGCTTCAATATTCTGCATCCCATTGGCTGGGACGCTTTTGGCTTGCCCGCGGAGAACGCCGCCATCAAGCACCAACGGCATCCGTCCGAGTTCACCTTCACTTATATCGATCGCATGCGGAAGCAGCTCCAGCGCCTGGGCGTGAGTTACGACTGGCGCCGGGAAATAGCGTCGTGCGTTCCGGAATACTACCGCTGGAACCAATGGTTCTTCATCAAGATGTTTGAGCGCGGCCTCGCCTACCGCAAAAAGAGCCGGGTGAACTGGTGTCCGCAATGTGAAACGGTGCTGGCCAATGAACAGGTTGTGGACGGTTGTTGCTGGCGGCATGAGGACACTCCCGTCATCGAGCGCGAACTCGAACAGTGGTTCCTGAAGACCACGGCCTATGCCGAAGAGTTGCTCGATGACATGAAGGAACTGGTGCGATGGCCGGAACGTGTGCTGACCATGCAGCAGAACTGGATCGGAAAATCCAAGGGCACGTTTGTGGATTTTACCGTCAACGACCTCTGGAAGCCGCTGCGCATCTTTACCACCCGCGTGGATACAATCTTCGGGTGCAGTGCCGTGTTCCTGGCGCCCGACCACCCTCTGGTGGAAGATTTGCTGGCGAATTCCAAGGAGCCCTCGCGCCTGCGGGAAGAGGTGGAGCGGATCCGTTACTCCGCCGTGCACGCGCGCGTGGAGGTGGATAATGCCAAGCTTGGCGCGAATACCGGCTTTACGGCGCGCAACCCTTACAACGGGGAAGATGTGCCCATCTGGCTTGCCAACTTCGTGCTGATGGGCTACGGCACGGGGGCCATCATGGCCGTGCCGGCGCACGACGAACGCGACTTTGAATTCTGCTCGGAGTACCGGTTGGGCATGCGCACCGTGATTGTTCCGGAAAAGACCCCGGAACCGGATGCCGCTTCGCAGCTTCGCGCCATGGTGGACTACGGGCGCCTGGTTGCTTCCGGCCCTTACACCGGACTCACCTCGGAAGAGGCCATTGAGCGCATGACTCGTGACGCCGAGGCCAAGGGGTTCGGCCAGGGCACGATTCAATATCGCATCAAGGATTGGGGAATTTCGCGGCAGCGCTATTGGGGCACACCGATCCCCATGATTTACTGCGAGGGATGTGGCATTGTCCCTGTGCCGGAAGCCGACTTGCCCGTGGTTTTGCCGCCCAATGTGAAGCTGACCGGGCGTGGACACTCACCCCTGGCGGAAGTGCCGGACTTCGTCAACACCACGTGCCCGAAGTGCGGAAAGCCCGCCCGCCGCGAGACCGATACCATGGACACGTTCGTCGATTCGTCCTGGTACTTTTACCGGTACACCGATCCCAAGATCGATACGGCGCCAATTAACAAGGAAGCCGTGAAGTACTGGTTCCCGGTAGACCAGTACATTGGCGGCATCGAGCATGCCATTCTGCACCTGATCTACATGCGATTCTTCACCAAGGTCATGCGCGACATCGGCCTGGTGGATTTTTCCGAACCCGTGGCTCGCCTGTTTACGCAAGGCATGGTGATCAAGGACGGGTCAAAGATGTCGAAGTCCAAGGGCAATGTGGTGGACCCCACTCAATTGTTTGCCAGGTATGGGGCCGATACCACGCGGCTTTACATGCTGTTTGCGGCGCCGCCGGAAAAGGATTTGGACTGGAGCGATGCCGGGGTTGAGGGCGGATTTCGATTCCTGGGCCGTGTTTACCGGCTGGTGGCGAAGCACGCCGACAAACTCCAGGGCGTAACGGCAGGG
>CAYTMD010000200.1:0-10762 GCA_964438685.1 uncultured Acidobacteriota bacterium | reverse complement strand
CCTGTACGACTCTTTCATTCGTGACTCCATGCCGGTTTATCCCGGCGCTATCCAGAGCTGCGCTCGCCCTGCGCCAGCCCGCCTACTGCCCGGAATCCTTCGCAGGTATCAAGTCGACTTGCACGGAATTGTGCGAGCCTTCCGTAACGTGTATTGATACGCCGCGAATCTCGAAAGGCCGGAGGAATTCCGAACTGGTGTAGGCGTCGCGCTCGATCCTTTCCCAGGCAAACACTTTGTAGTTGCCGGGAGCAATGCCTTGCAGGAAAAAGTGGCCATTCTGGTCTGTGGTGTCGGACTTGAACAGCCGGCTTATGGCGCGATAAGGCGGATCAGGGACCAGCGCCACGGTCGCCTTTGGAAACGGCTGGTGATCTTGGGAAATCACGCCGTCAAGGGTTGCTCCGTTAAGGCTGACTACGATTTCCAGCGAGCCCGGAACATCCTGGGTACCCACCGTAACGCCCGCCGTGAGCACATCGACCCCCTCCAGGCGCGCGGACTTTACATAGTAGTTCTCCGGCATGCTCTGAAAATAAGTTTCCGGAACGTTTGGATAAGCATCGATTTCGTAATCGCCGACAACGGCGTTCTTGAGCAGGAAGCTTCCATCGGATTTACCGGTGTCATGGGGGAAGTCGTCGTAAGAGTTCCAGATGGCATAGTTTGCAGTCTTGGGAGACAGGATAACCACGAAAGAGCGGGGATTGGAATCAGGTTGCCCTTCGACGCGCAGATGGCCTCTGATTTCGACTCCCAGCGTGACGGTGAGCGTGACGCCGTCGATATTTGCGTCACTCACTTCCAGGGGTTGGTAGCCGACGCACCGCTTCTCTTCCTTACGGACCTCGGCGATAACGTAATACGAGCCGGGAGGGACGGTAGGGAGTTCGAATGCTCCCTGACCGTTGCCGCTCTCAATCAAACTCTCCGCCGTCAAATTCAGGGCGTCGGAGTTCTGCCGGAAGAGGTAGACCCGAGGAGTCCCTCCACACTCGGCATTGATCACGTGCCCGCGGACCGCGACAGTGTCAACGGGTTGCAGGCTGATGTCGGCGCCGGAGAATTCATCTCCCGCGCGGACCGTTATGGGCGCGGCGGCCTCGGCGTCGAGAACTCCCGGATAATATGTGGGCACGTAACCCTGTCTGGTTTTGGGCTTCTTGGACAGGCCCTCTGGAGACGATGCCTCCAGGATGTACTGCCCGGGAGAAAGCCCAGTAAACCGGAACTCGCCCTGGTCGTCGGTTACCATCCCTCGACTTTCCACAAGCTGGCGCTGCCCATTGTAGCCCCTTAATGAAACCAGGGCTTTCGCGACGGGTTTACCATCCTGGTCGAACACATGTCCGGCTATGACCGCGCCGGGAATAAACTGAAAGGTTATGCCGGAAATTTTCTGACCAGAGGAAAGTGTCAGCAATGTGCGGGGTCCGTCCGGAGCGCTCTGGCTGTATTCCTGGCGCAAAAAACCATCGCGCCGGGCCCTCAAAATATATCGGCCGGGAGGAAGGCCCTTCAACTCGAAGCGCCCCATGGCGTCCGTCACAGCGTCGCGAGCGACGTCGCCGAGCGTGTCCATCCCCCGGGTATGACCGTACAACGGCCGCGCTTCCACGGTCGCCTCGCTCAAGGGTTCACCCGTGCCCGCCTTCACCACCACACCTTGAATAGTGCACAAATCAGCAGGATTCTGTGCTGTGGTTTCCTGTGCCGGAGCGGCGAAGAAAAACAACAAAGAAAGCAGAAAGGTGTACATGGCCAAGTCCCTTATGCGCTAGCCCATTGTAACACTCGCCCAGAAGCGCAGAGTTACGGCAGGCTGGCGCAGACCGAGCCCAGCTCTGCGATTCACGTCTTCATCCACGTCCGCCGATTTGCCCATTATCTGCACGATTTGTCCGTCTTGACCATGGACCGGCTTGCTTGATTCGCCTAAGTCGCAGGGCTACGCTCGCCCTGCGCCAGCCCGCCCGCCAGTGGACGTTCATCAAAATAAGAGTTGCCCGTCGGCTGACGGATTTGAACGGCACAAACTCGGCGCTCATTCCACCATTTGAAAACCATCAGGAATGCGGAAAAGCTCAGGGTGGTCGGACCCTCGTCCAATCTGGATCTCTTCCAAATCCATCTTGATGAGGGTGTGATGGGTCTCGTCCAGCGTCTCGCCTTCCACAGGCTCGTAATTCAATGACGGCGCGACCCACATCTCGCCTCCCGGGTATTGGGGACCTCCTGCTACCGCCTTCCAGCCAATGCACAGGACGCCGTTAATCATCTTGCTGCCCAAAGACCGCTCTGGAGGAGCGGCCTTGTAGTCCTCCCCGGTCGTCGGCCGCAGAGGAAGCGGTACGTCTGGCCCAGGCGTTCTCAGAACTTGCACACGTTGATGCCCGAAGTCAATCCTGAAGAATTTTCCGGTGGCCGCATCTAGCAGCATGCCGACATGCTTATCTTTGGAAGACGGATCGTAGTTAGCTGCGTCATAGACAAAGAGTGAGCCGTCCTTGCTCCTAGCGGTAAACTGGCGGGTCTCTTTGATGAGTTCTCGGCCAGAAGTGGACAGTTGGTACACTCTTGAGACTTTCACAGCCGAGAACGAGACCCATACGCTCGTGCCCTGCTGGGCACACCACGACGTTCTGCAGATGCAGGCTGCAAGAAGTAGGAAGGTCCATACGACCGATCGTTTCCTTGGGTTCATTTCCGCACCTCCCCAGAATTCTAGGCGATACATAATATACAGCAAACGAGGTAGGCTTTTGTCCCTTCGCATCATCGTTCCCATACTATTAACAGATTGCAAACTATTACAAAGTGACGAACCGCAGAGTAGAGCCCAGAACGCTCAACTCTCCGCTACCCGCTCCTAAATGTGCGCGGTCCGGTCAAGTCGGTTCATCAGTCTGACTCGTTGGCTAGCTCCAGGTCACCCGGGAAATAATCCGACGGCAACAACCTATACCCCTCCGGGCTGTTCGGGTCCGGCAGGCTATATTCCCGAGCCGCCCATCTCAGGCCTTGAGGGTCGTCAAAATAAGCCTCAGTAAGGAAAATTGCACACGACGTCAGGCTGGAGAACGGCATTACAGTCCTTTTCGCCATCTTAATTGCATCGACATACCCCTTAAGCGATATGGTCATCTCCTGCCCCGGACCAAGCTTGAGTGGAGAACCGCTGCCCTTCGGAGGGTTAATAAACGGGGGATGCCCGAAGTAAGCCTCTGCGGGTCCAGGTATTTGACCGAATTCCAAGTGCCGGCCATAATGTTTATCCTCCTTGAAAAAAACGAGGATCTTCATGTAATCAATTCTCATCGCCGTTCTGTTCTTGACTACGAATGACAGATTGCTGAGCCAATCTTCCCCGGCGATGATCTGCTGACCCGGGACTTCGGGTTTGATGGCCCTTCCAGGTTGAATCTCCTGCCCGTTCTCCATGACCTTGATGACCCGCACCGCAGCATGTGGGAGGTTCGGGTCGATCAAGACCATTTTTGCCGCCGGGGTGCTCTGCGCTCGCCCGCTTACAATGAAACTAAATTCCGGCCAGATTTGAGTCAAAAACTCTTCGCTGAACCCTAAGGCCAGCAAACACAGTGCTGCTGTGATAACGCGCTGGAGTACCTTTAACATGGCCAATCTCCCTTCCAACAACGGGCAGAAGAGTTTCGATTCTCATAAACTCTGCGGCCTGCTTCTTTCCACAACATCCTCAAAATGCCAGGACCCATTTACGAGCCGGAGTAGTGCTGAAATGCGCACAACTCCGCGCTACCAGTTGACTCGTCTGTTCCCACGTACCTCCGATTTCCTCGCGTGGGGCGTTTAGTCGAGCGGCTCACCCACCTGCGCAGAATTCTCTGAAATCGGGGGGCTTGAAACCAAAAGCCGGCCACCCAGTTGAAGCATCCATGATTCCAGCCTTTCGATGTCGCGATTGAGTGGGTCGTGGCTCAGCGAGAGGTTTGAAGCGACGCTTTCGTAGACGCAGAGTGGGGGCGTCAAACACGCTGGTCCGGCGACAGCGCGGCGGCTTTGGGATTCTTGTTCTTCTTCCTGCCGCTCGAGTTCGCGAAACTCCTGAACAAGTTGCTCCCTCGGTGTTCCGGCCTTTTGCGCCGCGCGTAACTTTTGAACGGCGGTCACTGTGTCCTGGTAAATCTGTCTTCGGTTTTGGATGATCCGCTTGACCCACTCCGGATCGCCGAATACCGAGCCGTCTGAAAACACGGCAGCCTTGAAGTCCACGCGGGTTGGGGTACCCATAATGACCCGATGAGTATCACGAGCCAGAATCTGTGGATTATTAAGGACGTCCCCGGGACCGGCGAGGCTGTCGCTGGAGCGTACGCCCAACGCGGTATGTCGCGCTTCCGGCAGGTCGGTCTCAGTGATCGCTACCCAGGCCGTCATCGGTACTGTCCACTTGTTGGTGATTGCAAGTTCCGTACAAGTGGAACTCATGTCCTGCGGGTTGGGATTATCGTGTCCAGTAGTTAGGACCATGCAACGCTCCGGATGCTTCGTCAGTTCGATTTGGATATGGTCGTTCACGACGAGAACTTGCGACGCAGACTGAGGTTGCCCCGCCCCCCTCAAAACGTGAATTGAGACTGCAAGTAAGAACATTCCAGCGAATAAACCGATGATTTTCCAAACTCGCTTCATGTGGTCTTCTCCTTCTGCGAAGCGAGGTAGCGAGGTAGCGCAGAGTTGTTCCGCCTTTTGGAACTACTCTGCGGCTTTTGTCCCTTCGCAACATCGTTCCCATACTATTAACAGATTGCAAACTATTACAAATTGACGAACCGCAGAGTAGAGCCCAGAACGCTCCGCCGCGCTACCGGCTAAGTCGCAGGGCTACGCTCGCCCTGCGCCAGCCCGCCCCTGTGCTACCCTGCTACCGGCTAATTAGCCGAAGGCCTCTCGATATGATCGATGACGAGGATTTCCACGGGGGCCTTTGTTGATTTCAGCTCCAGCCCAAGCTGCTCCTGAATCGCCGTGAAGATTGAAGGGTCGCAAGCCTCACCCGGAGACAAGTTGTTAGTTGCTTTCTGATTCTGGTCGTGAGTCCACTGGAGGGTGAAGTCATATTTGCCCTTGAGCCCGGTTTGATCCAGGACGGTGCGGCCCAAGCGGCGCGATAACTGTTCCGCCACGACCGCCATGGAAACATCTTGATATGTAATGTGATTGATTCCGGCGCTCATCATAACCTTAGGTCCGATACCGTCAGGGCCTTTAGTTCCGTTGATGTAGGTGTCGCCCGGGTCTGCCTCATGAAGTTTGGGGCCGTTCTTGGCGATGACCAGCGCGTAGATTGGCTGTTCGCTTGTCGTGAGACTCACCCTCAGTTTGAATCGATCGGCAAGCAACGACTGAATCATCAACCTCATCTGTTGCCTCCTCTCTTCAAAAGTAAGCATCGGCATCTTGTCGGCGACCGAGTCCCCAATCTTCGCCTCAATATCGTAACTCTCAGAGTTGATCCAACTGGGTCCTCCAGAGACCTGAAACGCTTGAACGTTATACGCCATTTCAATGAGTCCTTTGGTCCCTCCATTTGATAACCGCATCGTGCCGCCGGTGGGAAGCGTGAGGGTAGTCCCATGGTTTCCAGAAAGATGCAGCCTGATAGAGCCAACCTCGAAAGATGGTAAGGACGCACCGGTCGTCGCCTGAGCTTGCGGTGCGCTCTGCGGATGGGCCCCGGACGGCAGCTCACTCACAAGCGTGTGACCCGCCGTCACCTGTGCCGGCGGTGTGGACGCGCCAGCCTTGTCGAGGCTGAAATTGACGGTCACAATCGTGATGCGAACCAATTGATTCGGCGAGTAGCGCCATCGCTGAACGGCCTCAAGGGCCGCTTTGACCAGTAGCGGGTGGCCGCTCAGTACCTCGATGTCCATGACGCTGCCGTCCTTATTGATGGTGACGCGCAGCCTCACATTCCCTTCAATGCCGGCCTGCTTCGCCGCGGGGGGATAGACCGGCCTCACTCGCGTGGCCGGCTCAATGACTGCCGGGGCGTCACAGCCAATCACTTTGCCCTCGTAAATCGCTCCACGTTCGTCGCTATAGAAGGCGAAGCCGCACATGTCATCCTTCTGGCCCAGCCAAAGGTTGTAGTGCTTCCCATCGGAAGAAACCACCAGACGAAGTTCAAGCCCCGGAACGATTTCAGCCCCCGATGAAAGGGAGGGTGTGTTGAAATTGGTGAAACGCACCCGGGTCTGCGCTTCCTTAAAGCAGGGGGCGTTGAGTAACTCATCCCAGGGTAGGAATTTTTCACCCTCGTCTATCTTCCCGTCTTTGGTTCTGCAATCGATCACCTCCGCAGTGTTAATAAGGCGAACGATGCCAACCGCCAGGGACCGTTGGCCTTTTGAAGCTGCGGAGGGGCCTGTGACTGCCCCAGCTTGCCCCGATGCCCTCAAAACGTGTATCGAGACCGCAAGTAAGAACACAACAATGAGCAGACCGATGATTTTCCAAGCTCGCTTCATGTGGTCTTCTCCTTCTGCGAAGCGAGGTAGCGCAGAGTTGTTCCGCCTTTGGGAACTACTCTGCGGCTTTTGTCCCTTCGCAACATCGTTCCCATACTATTAATAGATTGACAACTATTACAAATTGACGAACCGCAGAGTAGAGCCCAGAACGCTCAACTCTGCGCTACCCGCTTTGACGTTGCGGAGAGTTTACGTCGCCATTCCCGGCTAATGATGTCGGGTGGGACCGCACGAGGAGGCTTATCCCAAGTCGCGTGGCTTACGTCGAGCGGAAAGTCACACACCATCTTCCGGTATCCATTTGAGCTGTTCGGATCGGCAACGGCCCACCCAAATCCGTAATTTCCCCATTTCAGACTTGGCTGATCAAAACATACAAGGCTGACCGCAATAAAACATTCTGTCACCGAAGATAGGGGCATTTTGCCTTCGATTATCGTCTTGATTTCATCGGCGCGTTCACCGGCGAGCCGAATCGTCATCTCCTGACCCGGACCAAACTCAAGGGGATTCCCCTTGCCGCTCGGTGGCTTTTTACCCCTTGCTGCATAGTAGGTCGCGACCGCAAGAGGCGGCACCTCGCCCAAGTGCAGGTGCCACGTGACCCTCTGCTGCCAGTTGTCGTGATCGCCAAAGTGAAAAGACATCCCGATTGACATGAATTCGATTTTCCGGGATGTCAGATTCTTGAATGTGTATGAGAGTTTGTCGATCCAATCGTCGCTGTAGGGGTTGGGTTGACCGACAGCGTCATTTGGAGGCACGCGGTACACTCCCGGCACGATCTCGTGATCACCTTCCATAATCTTTGTAATCTCGACCGGATCCAGGCGTCCTTTGGGGTAGCGGTCCACATTTATTGATAATGTTTCACGGGTATCCTGTGATCGAACGCTGGTAACGAGACGGACCCTTGGCCAAATGCGCGCTGCCGGCTCCGCATCCTGCCGGGCCCGGAGCCGCTGGCCAAGGGTCAACAAGAGAATGCTAGTGACAACAGCGCAAAGGACCTTACGCTTGGGCATGTTCACCTATTTGACCTTGCGGTTCGAGTCTCGCGCGGATTTCAGGATGCGTACCGCGGAGTAATTTATCTCGGAGAAAAACAAATCCTCGCTACGCTGCTAATCACCATGAATCGTGGCGCATTCGGGACGTACCGCAGAGTAATTTCTCTCGGCGAAAAATAACTCTGCCGTTATAGATGCGCTACGCCTGCTACCGGCTCTGTGCTCCCGGCTCCATTAGCGGCTTTTCGACGTGATCGATCACCAGAACGTCCACATCTGCCTCGGAGGGCTCCAAGGTCAGGCCAAGTTGATCCTGCATGGCGGTATAGAGGTCGGGTAGCCGATTCTGACTCGGTGACGGCGTCCAGTGGTAGCTGCCCGTGAACTGATCCTTGCCGGGTTCCCACCATAATGAAAAATCGTACCGATCTGCCATCTCGGTTTGATCGACGATCGGCCGGTCCATGGCGGTTCTCTGCATGATATTAATAAAGTCCCGTACTGTGCCATTGGTAATGTGCAACATGACCCCACCGGGGACATCAGTCTCTATGAACGGGTGCAGCACCCGGCCCGATTCATTCTTAATAAACTTCGGTCCACCTGTTGCGACCGAAAGCCAGTAGACTGGAATCCTCCTTGTCTCGTGGTGCAATGAAAGTTTGAAGCGGTCGGCCAAGAAATGTTGGACCATGATGTGCCACTGAGCCTCGGTCGGCTGCACGGGCTCGCCGGGTACTGCCGCCATATTGAACTTGTCCTTATCCATCCAGTCCGGGCCGCCCACAATTTGCCGGAGCTGAATATCGTACGCATACTCCAGCACCGCATCCAAAGTTGCGTTGGCCACATAAAAGCGCCAATTCCGTGGCGTGCCGATGGCGCGGTTGTAGGCGTTAGGATTGCCCGGCGTGATTGTGCCAGATCGGAAATGCAGAGTGGCGTCGGTGGTCTCCGCGTGGACCTCCGGCGGATTTATAATCCGTTGGCCGACAAGGAGACCAGATGCGGCCAGGAGAACACCAAGCATGTACCGAGGCGCCATTGCCGAGCGAAGGCGCCCACTTCCCTTTTGGAAATCTCCGTGGATCCGCATCCTATCCTCCTGGTTCCATGCACAAGTCCCGCGCCAGTCGGGATTCCCGGCTTTTCATTCCTATTTACGGCAACCCGTCGCAACAAAGAAAATGAGCATGGCTATTGCCACTTATCAGTTAGGCGCTACACGAACAGACGCTGCCGATTCCACGACGGGCGGCGTCATGTCCACGAATTTGTAGTCGGGCGGAATTGCGAACAGCTCAACGTCAGGTTCGTTCACATTGATGTTTGTGACTGTCACCGTCAGTTGGCCAGTGCGTGGGTCGCTGTGCCGCGTGAGCACATTGATGTGAAGCTGTTCACTGTACCAGATTTCGTCGCTGACAATAACGGGGCGGCTGGTGCCGCTGGCGTCGGCGGATATCGTGTAGATTCTGCGGTAGCCATGAACGTCGAGGCCGTCCATCACGTCGAGGCCAAGGTCTTGCACGTGAAGGTTTGGGGTGAAAGTTGGCGCACTTGCTGCGGCCAGCCACCAATTGCCCGGAGGCTCGGTTGCCGGCGGTTTGGGGAATACGCTCTGCCGCGCGATATGCGTGTAAGGGTCTAGAAAGGTATTCAGCCTCGTCTCCGGATCGTAAATATGAATTGAAAGGAGGATGGGCTCTCTGGTTGAGGAGGCAGGCAAGACCTCGCGACCCTCATTGTGGATGCGCCCCTGCGAATCACGAGCAATATGGGCGGTGGTTTTGCGGTGAACAGCGCTCCCGTCGTTGAGGGCCTGCTCCATGTCCTGTTCGGCTTCAGCGGAGAACGGGGCATCGGGCACGGGCGTAACAAAAACTCCACTATTAAATGCCGGGCCGATCAACGTCGCACCGTCCGGCGCTGGGGCCACGGCCGGGGAGGGAATTTCCGCAGGCTGATCGGGAGCGGCTTTGGGCATGACCACTCCCATTATTTTGCCCTGACGGCCGGCCACCCCAGGCGTTACCGGAGGCGGGCCAAATGCGGATGGCGTTCCCGCAGACTCTACGGCCGCCACCCGGGCGGTCGTCAGTGCGGGCGGAGGAGTCTGTGGACCCGCCGTGGCCGCCAGGTATGCCAGTGGCAATCCCAAAATCAGAATGGCCGCCAGTCCCCATCGAGTGACTCCTCGTGACAGGGCTGTTCCATCCAGAATGCGATGGATGCGCTTGTCTGGCCGACCGTAGTGCGCCATGGGTACTCCCTGCCAGCTTGCTCCCAGTACTCCGCGTTGGATGAATTCCAAAATAACTTCGGCGTACAAAGCGCGATCTTGAGTTACGGCCACTGCTGCATCGTCACAGACTTCCTCTGCCACGCGCACAATCTGCCGGTGGAGGAACCAGCTCAGCGGCGTTGGCCACAGCAGTACCCGGTGAATTGCCGAGAGCAGTTGGACCGCGGGATCGTGGCGCCGGATGTGCGAGCGCTCATGCGCCAGAACCGCTTTCATCTTGGCACTATCCCACTGGCGCCAATCGCCGGGCAGCACGATTGCCGGGCGCACGATCCCCAATGCCACGGGCGCCGTCACGCGGTCGGACTCGCGAATTTGAATTCCTTCCGTTGCCTGACCGGTCACTCGGCTGCGGCGGAGCAGACGCAGGCTCATCGCCAGCCCAAAGCCGAGGCGCAGCAGAAGCACGAGGGCGACGAGAACGTAGACCATCACTGCGGCAAGCGCCCAGTCGAAATGTTTGGAAATGCCAGCGGCGTGGCTCTCCACTTGGACATTTGAGTTTGGCGCTGCGGGCACCGCTTGAGAGCTTGGGGAAACACTGGGGTTGGACCTGTGCACTTGGACATTTGGGTTGGGCGTTGCGGGCACCGCTGCAGTGTCCGGGGAAACGCTGGGACTGGGCCTGTCCATTCGAGCGTCGGGGCGGGGGACTGGGCGCACCGGCGGCGGCGCGTCATCTTGGACCATCACGGGCGCTTCAACCCGTACCGTCGCCACCCGCATGACTGCGATCGGCAGCTTGGGCAGTACCGCTGTGAGCGCCGGAATCGCCAGGGAACCGCACAGAATTGCCGTCCACGCCGCCAGACGGAGGGAAGGATCCTTTACGCGCAGTGCCCGTATCAGCAGCGTTCCGCCTACGATCAGAATGGAGGAACGAAGCGCCCACTCGGCCAGAAACTGTGTCATGTCTTCTTCTCCCGGCGGGA
>CAYTMD010000199.1:5460-10893 GCA_964438685.1 uncultured Acidobacteriota bacterium | reverse complement strand
AGCGCGGGCGGAAGTGGCGGCGGGGAAAGATCTCAGCGGGAGCTTGCGCGCGAGCGGTTTCTTCCCCTCGATCGCCATCGATATGATGGAAGTGGGAGAAACCACTGGCGCCATGTCAAACATGCTGGAAGCGCTGGCGGAGTTTTTTGAAGAGGACGTGAGTATCGATCTGGAAACCCGACTCGCCCTGGTGGGGCCCATAATGATCGCGATTATTGCTGTGATCGTGGCATTTGTGCTGATCGCGTTTTATCTCCCGCTGTTTTCCATGGCGTCGATGATCCATTGAATTTTGGATTTTAGATTTTGGATTTTGGATTCGAAGACAGCGGGTTCTGTGCCCCGTTGGGGATAACGTACCGTGGACGAGATAACCTTTAAGAATAAGAACAGGACGAAGCTTTTTGCCCTGGAGATCATTCGACTGGTTGAGTCACTACCTCGCAGCAAAGTGGGTGACGTATTAGGACGGCAGTTGTTGCGGTCTGGAACTTCGGTGGGAGCAAACTATCGCGCTGCGTGCCGAGGAAAATCGGCATTGGATGTTGTGGCCAAGCTTGGCATCGTCGAAGAAGAGGCGGATGAGTCAATTTATTGGCTTGAGCTGCTGGTTGACGGAGGCATTGTACTAGCGAGTCGCACCGACGCAATAGAGGCGGAAGCCAACGAACTACTCGCCATGACGGTTGCCTCCATCAAGACCATGCGGGCCCGCAGGCAGTAAAAGAATTCTGGATTTTGGCTTTAGGTTAGGGACTCGAATTTGTGTTGAATCTTGGGTAGTTGGTTTAACACTGGCACGTGCTGAATAAATGTGCCAACAAGAATCTTTAGATCTTGGATTAGGGGCCGAGCGGCAATGTGGCAATGGCGAATCCAAAATCCAAAATCTAAAATCCAAAATTCCCCCGGAGGTTTTCTTGTCAGAGGCGGCAGTTGATTTGAAAGAGATTGAAACGGCGCGGCAGTTGGCGGAGCGTTATCAGTTCCAATTCGTGGATCTGCGCCATTCGCGGCCGGATGCGGAATTGTTGCGCACGCTTCCGCTGGAACTGATGCTGCACTATGAGTTTCTGCCGCTGGAAGGGAATGACAAGCACCTGGTGATTGTGGTGGCCGATCCCACCAACCTGACGCGTCTGGATGAATTGGAAGTGAAGCTGGACCGGCAATTGGAAGTGCGGGTGGCGGCTCCCAGCCAAGTGCGGGATTTCCTGAAGAAAACCGAGCCGTCGCAGCGCGTTCTTGACGACGCCACGGAGGAATTTCGCCTCGACGTCATTCGCGATGAGGAAAGTGCCGGGGAAGGACTCTCGCTCGAGCACCTGGTGGAAGAGACCGAAATCAGTCCCATGATCCGGCTGGTGGATTCGATCATCTTTGCCGGGCTGGAACGGCGCGCGAGTGATATTCATATTGAGAGCCGGGATAATTCTGTCGTGGTGAAGTACCGTGTTGATGGCGTGTTGCAGCAGGCCATGGCCCCGCTGGCGCGGGAATTTCAGTCCAACCTGATCTCGCGCATCAAGGTGATGTCGGAACTGGATATCGCGGAGCGCCGGGTTCCCCAGGACGGGCGCTTCCGGGTGCGGTATCGCGGGCGGCCCATTGATTTTCGTGTCTCCATCATGCCTTCGATTCACGGGGAAGATGCGGTGCTTCGCATCCTCGACAAGGAGTCCTTGCACGAGAAGTTTCATTCCCTGCGGCTGGAAATCCTGGGATTGGCCGACCGGGAAATCGTGCGGCTGCGGCGCTATATCCGCGAGCCCTACGGCATGGTGCTGGTAACCGGCCCCACTGGCAGCGGCAAGACCACGACGCTTTACGCCGCGCTCTCGGAAATCAAATCGGATGAAGACAAGATCATTACCATTGAGGATCCGGTGGAGTACCAGCTTCGCGGCATCACGCAGATTCCGGTGAACGAGAAACGCGGACTGACGTTTGCGCGCGGATTGCGCTCCATCCTGCGGCACGATCCGGACAAGATCATGGTGGGAGAAATCCGCGATAACGAGACGGCGCAAATCGCCATTCAATCGGCGTTGACCGGCCACCTGGTGTTTACTACCGTGCACGCGAACAACGTGGTGGACGTGCTGGGGCGGTTCCTGAATATGGGCGTGGAACCGTACAACTTTGTTTCTGCGCTCAACTGCATTCTGGCGCAACGACTGGTGCGGACGATTTGTGAAGCCTGCAAGCGCCCGGCGCAAGTGCCCGCCGAGTTGCTCAGCGAGTCGGGGCTGAAACCGGAAGAGTGGAAAGACGTTACCTTTTACGAGGGGGCAGGCTGCCAGGAGTGCAACGAAACCGGGTTTCGCGGGCGCACGGCCATTGGCGAACTGCTGGCGCTCTCGGATAATATCCGCGAACTGATCCTGGAAAAGCGGCCCTCCTCGGAAATCCGCCGCGCTGCCCACGACGAAGGAATGCGGTCACTCAGAGATTCCGCCCTGGAAAAGGTCCAGCAGGGACTTACTACCCTGCGCGAGGTCAATAAGGTGACGTTTGTCGAATGATCGGGACACGGTACACGGGTTACGGGACACGGGAAAGAGCAACTTCTCGATACCTACGAGTGGACTTTGGATTTAACGCCAGGAAGTTGAATAATTGATTGAACTCGGTGTTTAGAAGGCGGAAAGGGAGATCGGAGACGATTATAGTGTCCCATGTCCCTTGTTCCGTAGGGTGAACTAATGATTCGCGATTACAAAGAGTTGGATGTTTGGAAAAAGTCTGTTGCTCTCATAACCCAGCTTTACAAATTGACTTCGGGATTCCCGGTTTCCGAACGATACGGAATGACGTCCCAGATTCGGAGGGCCGGAACGTCGGTTCCGGCTAATATCGCTGAAGGGTGGGGGCGCGGATCGCGGGGTGAGTATATACAGTTCCTGACGATTGCGCGCGGCTCATTGATGGAGTTGGAAACGCATTTAATTGTTGCGGGCAACTTGCAATTCCTGGATGCACAAGCGCTGGCTCTGGTTTCGAAGTCGGTCAAAGACATTGAAAAAATGCTCAATCGATTAATTGCAGTATTGAGAAACCGGAATCGGAAGTCGGAACCGGATGTTGTTTCCCGTGTCCCGTATCCCGTGTCCCGTGTCACGAGGGTGGCATGAACTGGGCGACTTGGAAAAACCGTCTGAGATTGGGAGCTCACGCGCACGCAGGGACCTTTGTTGCGCCGACTTTCGCGATAGACCTGGAACCCGGCTTTGTGGTGGCCGCCCGCCTGAGCCCTTCCAAACGGCAGGTGCAGAGCGTGGGCGTGCGTGAAATTCCCGCTGGCGTGCTGGTGCCTTCAGCCAATAAGTCCAATATTACCGACATCGAGACAGTCCGACGGGCTGTCGCCGAAGTGGCCGAAACCGTCGGAAGTTTGGGCAGCAGGCCTGGGCTGCTGATTCCAGATGTTGCTGCCCGCGTGGCCCTGCTGCAGTTTGAAACTCTTCCCGATGACCGGGGGGAAGCTGAGAGCTTGGTGCTGTGGCGGATGCGTGAGTATCTGCCTTATGCGCCGGAGGAAGCTCGCCTGAGTTACCAGGTACTGGGAAAACAACCCGGCGCGGTGGAGGTGCTCGGTGTGGCTGTCAGGGGTTCTGTGCTGGCCGAATACGAATCGGTCCTGGAGGCCGTAAATGGCGGTCCAGTGCTGATGTTGCCGGCCACCGTGGCGCTGCTGCCCCTGCTTCCGGAGGACAACAGCGGCCAATTGCTGCTGCACCTCTGTCCCGGAGCGCTAACCGCCGTGGTGGTTGCCTTCAATCGCGTGCGCTACTGGAGGACACGGTCGCTTGAGGGCGATGCGGCGAGCAACATTGAAGAAGTCGTACGGGAGGCCACACGGGTTTTGGCAACTTGCCAGGACAATTTGGGCGTGCAAGTGCAAAATGTCTGGTTTTGCTCCCGCCCCCCAGCGGCCATGGAGGTGCGGGAAGCTTTGGCGAAATCTTTGGGTTACCCCCTTATTCCTCTCCCTTCGCCCTTTATCCCAAATGGCGGGCTGCCTTCGGGGCAACGCGAAGCCTTTGACAATTTCGGAATGCCCTTCGCCGGGTTAGTGGCGAACCTGAGCTGACGACTATGAAAATTACCATTAACCTATCCCCGGCGGCGAGCATACGTGATCGATATGCGCTGTCAAGGGCACTGCCAGCGACATTGGTGGGTTTGGCGGTGCTGATCCTACTGTGCCGCTCCTCGGTGCAGGAGTACCACGGCTACTTGGAAAATCGGAATAATCTGGCTGGGCTGCAGAAGCGCGCCGAAGACCTTAAGGGCCAGGAAGCAATCATACGGAGTAAGCTTGGGCAACCAGCGTTTCATGACGTGATTGGCCGCGCTAAGTTCGTCAACAACCTTATTGACCAAAGGCAGTTGTCGGTCACGGAATTGACGGCACGGATTGCCGGCCTTCTGCCGGAAAGCGCTCACCTGACGGGTCTGGCGCTGACTTCACCCAAGAAACCCGGGGACGATTACATGGTCCGGATGGGAATTACGGCCAAGGGCGAAGATGCTGTGGAGACGTTCATTAATGACCTTGAAGATTCTCCTGACTTCCAGGATGTGTCGATCATCAACCAGGGATTTCAGGAAGAAAGCTCGCAGGGGCAGCAGGTAAGTCTTATCTGTACGGCGCGCTATTTGCCAGGAGCGGATATAACAACGGAGAAACCGAGTGCGGAAGAGCCGACGACAAATCATAAACCGAATCGTTGAAGCCACTGGCATAGTCCTGGTGGCGTTGGACCTGCTGGTCTTCTTTGCTGTCTACCGGCCACTGGGAAATAAGCTGGAGGCCGTTGGACGCGGCCAGGAGGAATTGCGCCAGGCAGTCCGGAACCAGCAAATCCGCGTAGATCTGTTAAAAAGCTATGAAGCCTCCCTGCCGCAAGCCAAGGAGGGGTTGCAGGAGTTCACCACGAACCGTGCCCCGTCGCGCCGGGAGGCTTATTCCACGGCCGCCCACCTGATTCATAAGGTGGCGGACGCGGCAGGTGTGAAACTTTCGACCACGGGATATCATCTTCAATTGCAGCACAAAGACCCCCTGGAGCGCTTGGACATTGACATCAACGTGCAAGGACCCTATGCGGGCTTGATGAAATTTTCGCACGCTTTGGAAACCGCGAACGACTTCATATTGATTCGAGAGTTCACTTATACGCCGGGGGGAGAAAACGGGGCTGTAGACCTGCGGCTGGTCGCAGAACTCTACTTAACACCATGAAAATACCAGCTGGAATCACCAAATACGGAGTCGCATTTCTAGGCGTAGTGTGCGCGTTCCTCATAGCCAACCTGGTGGCACAATATCGCGCCATGCAGCCGGGACAAATCCGCGTGCTCCCCTCCACGGCAAGCACGCCACGGGCCGCGTCACAGAAGGATGATGCTCATGTGGCCGAAGACCTT
>CAYTMD010000199.1:0-5450 GCA_964438685.1 uncultured Acidobacteriota bacterium | reverse complement strand
TATGATCCCGAGGTTCACTTCGTGCCCTTGAAGAAATTGGATTCGCGCCCGCTTCCGGACGAGGATCGAAACCCATTCGAATACGTGGGCGGCGCTCCCCCACCGTCTCTGCAGGGCTCAAAGCCCCTTCCGCCCCCACCGCCTGCTGCTCCGCCTCCACCTCCACCTCCACCGTTGAAGGCGGTAGGTTACAACGAATTGCCGGGCGGGAAGAAGTCCGCCATGGTCACCTACAATGACGACATGGAAATGGTACAAGAAGGCGATATGATCGGGGGCAGGTTCAAGGTCATTAAGATCAGTCCCTCAACAGTTGTGGTTCACGATGGTAACACCAATTCAAATCTCGAATTGCCCATCGCACAGTAAGCGGCGCGCACCCCTGGGACGAAACGATGGCATGGTCCTCGCCATCGTGATGTTGGTGGCTACGCTCCTATTGGTGGCGCTGACGGCGGCGGTTACGAGCGTTTATCAGGAGGGGCAGCGGGAGCGCGAGGAGGAGTTGATTTTCCGTGGAACCCAATACGCCCAGGCGGTGGCCCTGTTTCATCGGCAGTTCAGCCGCTATCCCGTTAGCGTAAAGGAGTTGCTGCAAACCAACGGGATGCGATTCCTACGCAAGGAATATCGCGATCCGATGGATCCCAAGGGCAAGTGGCGGTTTATTCACATCAATGCTGCCGGAGTCCTCCTTGATTCCAAGAACCAGCCTTTTGGCGTAAACCCCAACAACACTAATCCTGCCGGGCTTGGTGGAGGTAATTCATCAACGAACACGACCCAAGTGGGAGGCTTTTCCATGGGGAACTCCAACCCCATGGGACAGAGCAGCATGGGTGGGACAGGCGGCTTTGGAATGACCCAGCCCGTGGGTTCCAGCCAAACCGGGCCCACTTCCTCGTTCTTCGGCAATCAGAACGAAATTCAGGGGGCCTACATTGCCGGTGTCGCTGCCACCAGTCATCATGAGTCGATTAAGATTTGGCAGAAGCACCACCACTATGACGAGTGGGAATTCACCGGACTCGACAGGGGGGTGTTCGGCATCCAAATCGGAATGCCAACGGTATCAACGCCAGGGTTCGGGGGACAGCAAACCAACTCACAAGGGTCCGGATTTTCCCAGGGATCCTCCGGCAGCACGACCCCGCCTTCGAGCTTTGGGCCCACTTCAAATTGACAATTCCCGATAAGCCATTAATGCCAATAATTAGCAGATAATTCACGTAGTAGGGTGCATGCAAGAACGAGTTCTTGACACCTTTCCTCCCAGGGTGTATCAACTTGTTACCAAGGGATTAGTTATGGACTTGGTCCAGACGGCGGAATTCCGAATGGGGACCACCCAGATGCCACGCTCGAATTCATTCCCAGACGAATTTCAAAAGGCGTCCTTGGTGTAAACTACCCGAAGCGAAACTTGGAATTTAGTGGGAGCCGGATCGATGAGACGGGGACTACGGCGAGATACGTGCATTCTGGCAATCATTTTAAGCCTGTCGGTGGTAATGGCCGGTTGTGGTGGAGGCGGCACGACTCCAACCACTACCACGCCTCCAGCGGTGACAATCGCTTTGGGCACCTCGCCCACGTCGTTGACGGTGGGTCAGACCTACCAATTTACTGCCACAGTTACCAACGCGACCAGTACCGCAGTGACTTGGGCGATTAGCAGCACGGCGTGCGCCTTGCCGTGCGGAAACTCGTCCTTTGGCACCATCTCAACTTCGGGCCTCTACACGGCGCCTGCTTCAGTGCCGACTCCGCAAAGCGTTACCATCACGGCCACCAGTGCGGCAGACACCACCAAGTCAGCTTCGGCCTCTGTAACCATCGTCCCGGCAGTGACAATCGCTTTGGGAACATCGCCTACGTCGCTGACTGTGGGTCAGAGCTACCAATTTACTGCCACAGTTACCAACGCGACCAACACCGCAGTGACATGGGGGATCAATAGCGTGACATGCGGCTTGCCGTGTGGAAACCCGAACTTCGGGACCATCTCAACTTCGGGCCTCTACACGGCGCCGGCTACGGTGCCGACTCCGCAGAACGTTACCATCACGGCTACCAGTGTGGCAGACACCACCAAGTCGGCTTCGGTCTCCGTAACCATCACCCCTGTAGTGGGGATCACCATCACCACCCCCTCCAGTCCCCAGAATCTGGCCGTCAATGGGACTCTGGGATTCACGGCGTCGGTGACGGGAAGTTCCAATACCGCCGTCACCTGGACCGTCAATGGCGTGGCCAACGGCAACTCGACGTATGGAACCATTACCGGTTCTGGCTTGTCCGTAACTTACAACGCGCCCTCTTCTGTCCCGTCCCCGGCCACGTTTAACATTACAGCCACGAGTGCGGCAGACACCACCAAGTCGGCTTCCGTTAGCATGACCATCACGTCGGCGGGTGGAGGGTCGGTCACGGTCACGCAGACGTCGTTGCCCAGCGGTACGGTGGGTGTCGCTTACACTACGACTACGCTCACGGCGACGGGCGGAACCTCTCCCTACACTTGGAGCATCACGGCGGGTTCTCTACCGCTGGGGTTGACCCTGTCCGCAGGGGGAGTCATTTCGGGCACCCCGTTAGCGATAGAAACGCCGGGCTTCACCGTGCAGGCAATGGATTCAAGCGGCACGCACCTGACCGGGACGCAGGTTCTAGACATCGTGATTAATACTTCATCCACTCTTCCGAATGCGATTAATGTACCCGGGGGCGCGAGCACAACCGGGATCAACTTTAACCTCTCCTCTTTGAGCACGACGCTGGGGCTCGCTGATGTCGGCCTGTGCACGCCGGGTTGCTCGGCATCAGTGGCCACCATCATAGTTTCGAAGGGAGGATCGCCGGCAACTGTGTGGCTGCTGGGGACCGGCCTGACTAATGGCACCGGAACACTACTGGCTACCGGCCTGACAGTGGATGTAAGCCACGTGGCCGGTAGCAGCGATGTGACGATTAGCAACGTAACGGCTTTAGCACCATCGGACAACAGCGCCAACCTCCAGAACATCACCTTCTCGCTCACGGTTAGTGCGAGCGCCGCATCCGGGCCCAGGAACATCATTGTGACCAATGCCGCCGGTGAGGTGCAGGCATTTATCGGTGCCATCAAAATCCAGTAGAGGTAGCAAGCGATGAAAATGCGTGTATGGATATTCTCAATAGTACTTGCCGCCGGGATGATGGCCCTGTCTCGTGCAAGGGCTTCGACGCTGGTTTCCATGTCGCTGGACCAACTCACCCAGGCGTCCAGTGATATCGTCCAAGGCCATGTGGTCAATCAGGTGAGCCGTTGGAATGAGGACCACACCCAGATCCTGACCTTAACAACCATTGCGGTGTCGCAGGTTTTCAAAGGTAAAGCTTCTTCGACGGTGGAAATTCAGCAATGGGGTGGCACCGTGGGCAACACAAGGGTGTTTGTTCCTGGGGATATCACTTTACAGCCCCAGGGGGAATACGTCCTCTTTCTGGAACCGGTACCGGAAGTATCTCGCTTTCGCGTCGTTGGGATGACGCAGGGCTCCTACCGCATATACCAGGATGCCACCACTCACCAGGACCGGGTCATCGTGCCTGCGTCCAGCCAGTTACAACGACAGCTTCAGTCGATTGGGGACACGAATCCCGCGGGGACTGTTCCTCTTGCCGGCTTCCACAAGTATGTGGCGAACATTATGGACGCCGGGATCCAGGTCCCCCATGGGTTAACCCTGTCCGTGGCCATTGTTTCCGCGGGCTCGCGTGGCGTCGGCCGTATGCACGTCTATGGGAAAACCACCTCGGACCTTTTCCCCAACAGGAGCCTGGTGATACCTGCCGGGACCGAGGTGGAAGGTGAAGCATCTCTCAGCAGTGGAATGTGGACAATCTATTGGGATGAACTGAACGTTCGCGGCGTTCACGCCCAGATTTCGGCCACTAATCAGGAAGCTGAGGGGAGCCTGCGGGGCAGAAGTTTAGTCCTCAAAGTGAGGTGAGACCAGTGAGAATGAGACGGATAACTGTGAAACGGGAGAAATTGGTATGGGGTGGTGTTGCCCTGGTGGGGTTATGCTCTGCCGTCCTCTTGTTCGCGGCCAACTTTCAACTGCTTCGCCTCAGTTCCATCGACATCCAGAGGACGACGTGGGCTTCGCCGAATATCTCCTGGAGTTTGAACCCATCGAACACGATTGTTTACACAGGCTCGGGTACGCTGGCGAATGAGGCTGCGCTGACATCTGCCCTGAATACTGCTTTCTCCCTTTGGTCAGGAGCCCAGTACCAGAGCACGAATGTTAACACCCTCTCTTTCGCCCAGGGCGCTGATAATGGCAATACCAGCTTCGTCAGCGGTGATTGCGTGAATTCGATAGGCTTCAATGACACCTTGGGGGCGACGGGGACCATCGCCCTGACCCAGGTGGCGGTTGTGTTCACGACTACACCTGGCACGCCTGCCGGCAGTTACTCTTGCTCTACCGGCGCCACACCGCGAACCTGTCCAAATGAAGCGTGCATCACTGATGCCGACATCGAGTTCAATGAGAATTACAATTTCTATACCCCTAGCTATAGCAACCCCCCTGGCGGCTATTACGATTTCCAGACCGTGGCAACCCATGAGATTGGCCACTTGTTTGGGCTCGATCATAGTGGTCTTGCCAACGCGGTTATGTTCCCCTACGGCGATTCAGGCACTGGCGGAATTGTCCGTATACTATCCCTTGATGACGAGATTGGAAGCGCCGCGTTGTATACGAATAGCTCTTTCACGAGCATGGCCGGACAGATCCAGGGAACGGTGTCAGTGGGCGGTAACCCGGCCTTCGCAGCGCACGTGGTGGCGATCGACGCGGCAACTGGAAATGTCGTAGCCGACACCCTTGCGGACAATACTGGGAGTTACACTTTGCGGGTGTTCCAGGGAAACTATTACGTCCTGACGCTGCCATTGGCCACCGATACGTCGGGTGACAGCACTAGCAATGGTGTCACGACCATCAACAATTACAATGGTTTTCGTAGCGGGTATCCTTCATCTACCGCAGTAACCAACTTCACCGGGAAGTTCTACTGATATTCAGCCCAAAGGAGAGTTTCACGGGGCCGGTTCCCAAGCACCGGCCCTTTGTGTTGTGGAGGGGTCCCTTGTGTCCCCGCAGGGGATACAGTTAATGGCCGGGGAATCGCCCCATTAGCGTTAACCCACTGAGGTACTCAAGATACCGTGTCGGCTTACTCTTCGTATTGCCGCGATCCCGGCGGGTTGTTCCGGTGCCGGCAGGATGCCGGCGCTACGAAGGATGCTCTTTCTGGTCGCCGGCCATGACTTGGTCGGTCAATCCTCGCGGAGGTAAAACCACCGGCGGGCGAGCCGGATGCGGAAGATCCGCCTGTCCGGTCCGGAGGGAGGGGGACCGAAATCCATTGCGTCTCCCTTGTTCAACAAT
>CAYTMD010000198.1:0-10894 GCA_964438685.1 uncultured Acidobacteriota bacterium | reverse complement strand
CAGGACCCGATGGAGCCCATCGGACCCCAGAAATCGGGGAGGGTGGCCCGCAATCGCCGTTTTCATCAGGTCAAGGCGGGTCCGATTTCGGGACTCTACTGTCCAAAACAGACCGAGTCAGGTTGGGAATGAGGTGCAGCACAAGCGCTCGCTATGTGGGGAAGCTGGGCTCTTTCGCGCGCTGGCGGTGAAGCCAACCTGTTTCCAGCGGAGATCGAGGAACCTAATGCCCCTCGCCCCCTTGGGGGAGAGGGTGGACTGCAGCCGGCGTTTTCATCAGCCGGGGCAGGACGGGTGAGGGGGTCAGAACTGCGGGGACCCACTCTAAATTTATATTGAGAATTCAGCCCGGGACTACGCTTCCTTCACATGTGGCGCATACGTATAGGCGTTCCATGCGCCACCAACGGAACCCCTATTTTGTGCGATGTTCCATGTACTTTGATAGCCAATAGACTGCGCCAGCAATAGCCGCCAGAATCGCCTCCCCGGCCAACTTGGGAAAGTTCTTGTCGTAAATTAAAATTGGCACGGCGAATAGTGACATGAGTGAGGCCGTCAACAGCCCGTAACCCAGTAACCGCCATTGGTCTTTGTCCGTGCTGGCGCCCTGAGTGGGCGAACTGGCCCCCAGAGAATCCAGCATCACCAAAATATAATGATCTTCTTTTCTGAGAACCTCTATGGCTTCATTCCACAACCGGATGTTTTCAGGGCACTGCTTGTGGTCATGGCTGCGAACACCATTGGCCAGCCGACAAATTTTGGCTTCGTATTTTTCGGAATCAACCTCATTGTCGAAGCGTTCTGCAATCTGCATCATGTTTGGCAACGTTGGAGAGGTTTCGGAGAAGTAGAGCATTTGCTCTTCTACGTTTGATAATGGTTCATTGTGCCGCCGCGCCTCCTCAACAATTTTGGAAACAAGGAACCGCTTGGCTTGCATCGAGTCTGCAAAGTGTTCGTCAACGGGCATCCTAACGTGCCTCCAATCGATGCTATTTGCGGTGGTGTATAGCACCTAATGGTCGCGCTCGCAAGTTGGCGCCGAAACCAGGGGAGTGGCGAGTTGGGCCTCGTTGGCCCCAATCTGCGCTTCGTAAATTGGCATCCATGATGTTGTGGAAAGTTGAAAACGTAGCGCCAAGCCCGCCCTCCGGCCTTGCGGCACTTCCACTGTATGCAACTTCCCCCATAATCGCTCTCATCCTCATCAACCAAACTGCCGATAACGATGCGGGGGAGTGTCGGGGGCACTGCGAGGGGGTGCGGGAAAATGGCATCGACGCGGTCGGGGGTGGGACTTGCCTGTGAATGTCCAGATTGGCAAATTCCAGAATCGCGCCCGCAGTGCGAAATTTCGGAGTGCGGTAGCTCGCTACCGCTTTTTCCACCGCTGACTCGTCAGCGGTCTGCCGTCTGCCGCGACAAGTCGCAGCAAGGGAAAGCGGCGACGAGTCGCCGCACTCCGAAACCGAAGCTGCGCGCGCACGCGCTCAGAAAATTTCCATCTCCGCAGGGGAGAGGGGGGACCGCGAGGCGGGGGGTGAGGGGTTTCTTCCCGGCTCCCTTGTTACCCCGCTGGCTGGCGCTCTCATCCTCATCGACCAAACTGCCGATAACGAAGCAGGGGAGTGCCGGGGGCACTGCGAGGGGGTGCGTGAAAATGGCATCGACGCGGTCGGGGGTGGGACTTGCCTGTGGGTATCCAGATTGGCAAATTCCAGAATCGCGCCCGCAGTGCGAAATTTCGGAGTGCGGTAGCTCGCTACCGCTTTTTCCACCGCTGACTCGTCAGCGGTCTGCCGTCTGCCGCGACAAGTCGCAGCAAGGGAAAGCGGCGACGAGTCGCCGCACTCCCAAACCAAAGCTGCACGCATCGTCTGCATTTCTCCGCGGCTTTTCACCACTGGCTGGCACAGGCACCTGATTTGAGGTGTCTGCGCCAGCCGGCGATTTTTTCCAGCCGCGAATTTATAGGCCTTTAAATTGCCTTTTTTTGCCAAGCGCGCCCAGAGCGAAGGAATGGTGCTGAACGGCGCGGTAGCGTGATGTTACCAAGCGCAAAGATCCCCTTTCGCCCCGGCCCTGGCGCAAGTCAAATAGTCCTGCGAATTTCTCCTGACTTTTCTCCCGGAAAAATAGTCCAGACAGGAAGTCTGGAGGAAGCCCGCCCCAGCGCGTAGTCGAAGGTGTCAGGTTCCAGGTGTTAGGATCGGGATTCGGGCCGCGGTATTCGGAGTTCATCATTCGGAATCCAGAGTGCTTTTTTTCCTAACCCACAACCCCGTACCCCTAATCCCGCTTCCCGAGTCCCGTGGTTCCTACAAGAAGTCCCCGGTCCGCGCTGGGGCTAGGCATGGACGGTGGTCATACGCTTGAGGGTGGGAAGAGCCTGGATGGTTTTTCCAACTCCCTGCTGAGCGATGCGCAGATCGTAGAGACTTTGCAGATTGAGCCAGAATTCGGCGCTGGTGCCGAAGAAATGCGCCAAGCGCAACGCTGTGTCGGCCGTGATGTCGCGTCGTCCGTTCAGAATCTGGGTAATGCGATTGGTTGGAACCAGCAACTGGCGTGCCAGTGAGGCGGCGCTCATGTTGAGTTCCTTCAATTCCTCGGCCAAATGTTCTCCGGGATGGATCGCGAGCAGTGGCATGTTCTTTCCTTTCGTCGTTCCTTTCCTACGAGCAACCGGCTCCTAGTGGTAATCCACAATTTCAACATTCGCCGGACCCGGGGAGCGTTCTGGCCATTCGAAGCAAACGCGCCACTGGTCATTGACGCGGATGCTGTATTGGCCCTTCCGGCTGCCTTTCAGGGCCTCGAATCTGTTTCCAGGCAAAACAGCAAGGTCACTGAGCGTGAGGGCCGCTTCCAGGCGGTCCAGCTTCAGCCGGGCGGCGCGTTCGATGCCCGAGAAGGCTCTAACACGTTTTCCGGCCGCGAAAGCGGCAGTTTCCCTGTCCCGGAAACTAACGATCATGAATGCAGTATGGCGAAAAAGACGCCGGACGTCAAGCGTCACGCTGGGAGGATCCTCTGCCCTGCGGATCAGGGTAGCGAGTAGGGCTGAACTGCGAACAACTCCGCGCTCGGAAACATGGTGTCTGTCCCCCTCCCCAGAAATCGTCCCGTGCCACCCGGGGGTCTAAAACTGGTGGCCCTCTTCTATTCCGACCCGGCCACTGGTAAAGAGTATGACGACTACTATGGTGACAACTCAGTCGTCGAGCACAAATTGAGGATCGATCGGCTGGTTTCGATTACCCCATTTTCATGCGACGGTTCGGAAGGCATTTGCAACGCGAGGCTTTATGAAGTCGGCGCCTAACTCACTGTGCCCGGGTGGCGCATACATCGCCTTTCATGTATGCGACCCATCCACCGACACGCCCCTGCATCCGGCAGATCTTGCAGAAGTACCCCCCCCATCCGGCCCGTCCATCAGCTGGCGGACTGGTGAGAACGCCCGTCGCGGTCCACCTTCTCCCCTCGGAGAAGGTTGGAAAGATCGGGGGGGCGCGCACGCGCGCTCAGAAAATTTCCCTCTCCGCAGGGGAGAGGGGGGACCACAAGGCGGGGGGTGAGGGGTTTCTTCCCAGTGCTAACCTCGTGCATCCGCGCTGCCTTGCACCTCACAGGCGGGCACCGGAGGAAAACGTCCTTTCGGGATCGCAGACACCAAACAACGGGTGTCTGCGCCAGCCGGCGCTACTTGCTTAGGCTTGTGCCCTTCGCGCCTCCCGACGTAGTTGCCGCCTGATGCGCCATTGGATCAGGCGGGCGGCAACGATCGCGGCACAAAGGAGAATCCACAACCCACCGGCCATAGCGGCCAAGCGCCACGGATATATGCAATCTGCGCGTATGTTCGGGTCTGCAAGAAAACCAATCCAAAGAAAAACGCCGAAAGCGATCACGAGTAAGCCTACAAACACCTCAACCCACGTGATCGCAGGTCGCAAGACACGCTGTCGGGATGCCATCAGCGCCTCAAATCCTCGCCCGACAATCCACCAGAAAACGACTCCAATGAAAGGCCAGGTTATCGATCGCCAGAATTCCGGAAGCATCCCTTTCGGAACCAAATCATTTCGTGCCAACCCTAGGAGTCCACATGGAAGATTCAGGAGTGCGGGCGTCGATATCCATATCCTTGTAGCTGACTCCGCGCGCCTTTCCCGCGGCGTCTCCGATCCCACGGTCACATTCAGCCTCAACACCGGGCTCGCCGCCATCGATGGCCAATGAGCATGAGCAGCGGCTCGCATTTGCAGGACAATAAAACCTCTCCATGGCCACAGCAACACTGCGCATACAATCAGCTCAGTAATAGGAAGTACCCACCGGAAAGGAATGATGCGGCGCTCGTTCATGTAGGTCGGCGAAAGTATAATCCTTGCCTAGACCATGGGCAAGCCGGATTTCCTGGGCCGGTATTGCACGTTGAGGGGCCGAGCAGGTAGCCCGGACCTGGTTAGGGAGGAAACGATTTTAGTAGCCCTGACATGCTTCCCAATGTCCGCGGCTTTCAGGCCTTGCATCGCGCAGCCGGCGCGCGCTGGTTATTGCTGTGGCATTCCGATGCGACCCTTATGCGGCAGTGAAAATGACGTGTGATACTCCTCTGCGTATTTCCAGCAGAAGAGCCGCGGACCTAAACCGCAGGTCCGCGCTACCTTGCTTCTACTGCCTCCCCGGCCGAGCCGGGGGGCTCCCAGCAGACCAGCCGCGACGGAGATTACAGGGAGATTACGACTTCTCCCGCGGGCAGATGCTACAAGTTCCTTAACTTATTGACCTGCAATTCTTTTCTGCGTCTCTCCTCCGTGGCTTTCATCCCTGCGGTGATTCTTCCGCAAACCATCTCACCAATTCCGCAAACCATCAGAGAAATCCGGTGACGCTGTCTGTCACATTGTCTTGATGAAATTGTCGCGACGGCTTAAACCTCAAGTCACATACACCGGATATTGTGACGTTGCCCGGAAAGAGTTTTTGGCACTGGAGCGTCAACCGCTCTGGCAGTGACCCGGAAAAACCCGCGAGAGACAATTCAATCCCAGGACTTTCGATTCACAAGGAGGAGCCTATATGCGTATGAAAGAACGGATGAAAGCCAGTTGCACTTTGTTGACGGTGGCTGCGTTCCTGCTGCAACCATTCGCCGCCCTGGCCCAGGATCGTGGGCAGCAAGAAGGTGTTAACAACAGGCCCGTCGTCGAAATCGCCCCAAGATCAAGCAATGAAGTCGCTCGATACACCCAGCAGGTGCAGAATTCGCTGAGTCTCAGTCATGAGAGGAAACTCGATCTGCTCCAGAAGCATATCAAGTACGTCTTCGTTCTCTTCCAGGAGAACAGGTCCTTTGACTTCTACTTCGGCACCTACCCTGGAGCCCGGGGCCTGTTCTCTCAGCCCGCCAGCGAGACTCCTGGTTTTGTGCAGCCTATCGTTAAGACTGATGGTACTGTCGGCGCCATCTCCCCCTTCAAGTTTCCCCAATCCGTCAACGGCCCCAGTGGCCCGGTACTGCTCTATCCGGAGGACACGGATTCGGTGAATCATGGCCACACCGCCATCGACGCCAAGCTGCATCTGGATATGAATCATGTCGCCCAGAATGACCGCTATGCCTTCGTCGAGGAAGGCCTGTCAGGGACCCTGAGCCCCGATGGAACAACTTATACCGGACCGGCCCCGACCGAGCAGCAAGTGCAGAAAGGCGAGTTGGTGGTCGGCCATGTGGACTGCGATACCGCTCCATTTTTGTGGACCTATGCCGATCACTTTACGGTCTTCGATAACTTCTTCGACACCGTGATTGGGCCCTCGACGCCCAACGCCATCGCCATGATCGCCGGCGAGTCGGGTGAGACGCAGTGGGTCAAGCATCCCGAGCTGGCCAGCAACAATAACGGCACCAACGCACAACTGCCCGTTACTAGCGATCCACAACCGTACTGGGGGTCGGCGCTGGACGTCCTTACCCCTCCCAGTGAAAAGCAGCCCACGGAGTCCGGGGCCCCCGGCACCACCAACCCGGCTTCCAACCTGACCTTCGCCAGTTTGCCTCTCTCCTTCATGGGAAAACAGATTAAGAACATCACGGCCAGCGACTTGGACCCCGCCTTCGACCTCGCGGATGTTCAACAGGACATCATCAAGATCCACGGCGACAAGAACAAGCCGGTAAATTGGGGCTGGTTTCAGGAAGGCTACGATCACGAGTCCATCGATCCCACCAGCACCGCAACGCATGTAAGCTATATTGCCCACCACAACGGCCCGCAATACTTCGGCTATGAGGCCAACAACCAAGTTGAAACCGCGGCCCACCTGAAAGGGCTCGGCGATTTCTTTACCACAATCAATGCCCACGCACTTCCAGCGGATGGTGGAGTTTTCTATGTGCGCGGCGGGTATTCCAACCTCGACGGACTCACCCCTCGCTCACCCAGCCCGGCTGTCAAGGCCGCTTTCGCGGGCAATGACGATCATCCTGGATACTCGGACTTGCAAATCAGCGAGGCTCTTCTGGCTGATGAGATCAACGCAATCGCCAGCAGCCCGTATTGGTCGCAGTGTGCCATCATCATCACCTATGATGAAACGGATGGCCTTTACGACCATACCCAGCCCGTGATCCGCTCCTGGGATCCACTGGGAAACGCCCTCGACCAGGGTCCCCGCATTCCCACGATAGTGATCTCGCCTTACGGAATGGTTCACGCCATCTCCCATGAGCCTACCGAGCATGGCTCAATCATCAAATTCATTGACGAGATCTTCAACCTGACCCCGCTTGCCGACCTTCCCGACGAAGCCTCGGCCCGCGCTCAGGGTGTGGCGCTGTATGGGCAGAGCTACCTCGGACCCTCTGATGACCACACTCCTGGCGTTGGCGACCTCTTCTCGGCATTTGACGATGGCCGGTTGAAAGGAACGGTACCGCCCTTGCCGGCTTCGTACGCCATGATTCCGGCTCCGGCGGCAACGACTCTGCCCCACTTTGGCGGCCAAGGCTGCCGCGTCCTTCAGATCACCCCGACCGATTTCGTCAACGGCGTTTGGATCGATCCGGCGCCGGCAGACGTCAATCCTCGTCCCAGCACCAATCCGGGCATACCGGCAACAACGGTTGGCTGGCCCAAGAACTAGTGCTTTTCTGAACCATTTTTCTGCGGCGGCCGGATATTCTCTCCGGTCGCCGCATTCTTACTTTTGCGGATGCCCGGCAAGGGTGTCGGCAAGGAATAGGACACGCATGAAAAGAATTTCCACTTTACTATTTTTGATTGCCGGATTGATGGCCGGAACCGTGGCAGTGGCCCAGACGGGCTCGACCCTCCAGAAGATTAAAGCGGCCGGCTCACTCGCTTGCGGCACCAACACCGAAGAACCCGAGTACTCCCTTGAAGACGCACATGGCAGCCACGCCGCTCTTGACCTGGACATCTGCAAGGCCTTGGCAGTGGCAAGTCTCGGGGCAAACGCCAAGTTCACGGTTGTGCCCTTCCTGGTCGAATCGGAAGCCTTAAAGGCCCTGAAATCCGGCAAGATCGCGGTGCTCGCCACCGGATCTCCGAATTTCATAAATACCACCAACCGGGGTTTGGGCTTCTCGCGGCCCATCTACTATGATTACCAGGGATTTCTTGTAAACAAAAGCATGGGAATCACTTCCCCCAGGGACCTGGCAGGCAGGAAGGTCTGTTTCCTCGGCGGTACCGAGATCGAAGCGCAGTTGGGAGCTTACATGATGCGCGAGAAGATCAAGTGGCTGCCCTTTGCCTTTTCGGAAGAGGGCGAGATGGAAGCGGCCTTCGTTACCGGCAACTGCGCCGCCGTCAGCGCCGATGTTTCGCAACTATCCTACGAGCGAGCCGCCTTCAAAAACATGGCGAAGTATTTTGATATCCTGCCCGACGTCATTGCCAAAGATCCCCTGGCGCCCACCTACCGCCTCGACGACCCGCAATGGGCGGCCATCGTCAACTGGACCGTCGAAGCCTTGATTCAGGCGGAAGAGAGCGGGGTCACCCAGGCGAATGTCGTCAAAATGGAGAAGAGCGACGATCTGGTGATCCGGCGTTTGCTCGGCGTCCAAACCGGCTATGGACAACTTATCGGGCTCGACGACGCATGGGCGGCACGCGTGATCGAGGCTGTGGGCAACTATGGCGAGATGTTCGAGCGCGACCTCGGCTCGGGGTCAGTGAGAAAGCTTCCCCGTGGTCCCAACAACCTCTGGACGCAAGGCGGGCTCATGTACGCCCTCCCCATCCGTTAAGGTTCCCGTCATGAGTTGCAAGCGGGAGGCTGGCGCATCAGAGCGAACGCAGAGGTGGGTTTCACGTTTCTGTTCTTGCCGCCCAAATTCTCGATTTGTCTTTGTGACGGTGCGAAGGTCGCATACGACTATCCAAACCAGGTACGCCGCGGATTCGTGGAAAAGCCGTAGCGCGGACAGGCTTCCCAATGTCCGCAGCTTTTAGGCTTTGTGTCGCCCATGGCGACGGGGTGGTGCTGAGTAGGATTGGCCGAGCAGGGCAGCGCGGAGGCACGCGCACTTTACGTTCCTCTGCGGCTCTGCGCCTCTGCGCGAAATGCTTTTGTTCTGTCATGGATTTCTTCACAGCTTCGGACGCCCGTGCCACTTCCAGACGACACTCCTACTCGAGCACGTCATACTTCTTCAAGACGCCATGTGGCGTGATAAACTCCCTCCGCCATGACTCGCGATCTGTGCCAAATTCGCCGCGGGCGTGAGGAGGAATCAATGAATCGACGGAACTTTATAAAAACTGTCGCTGCAGCGGCGCCCTATGTCATCACCACCGCCGCTCTCGGGAATGCCCATACGGCAGCCGCAAGCGACCGCATCAACGTGGGCTTTATTGGAACGGGCATTCGCGGGGGCGATGGACTGATCAGGAACTTCCTGCTGCAGGACGATTGCCAATGCGTAGCGGTTTGCGATACCTTCCGCGACCGCCGGGAAAAGCGCGCAAAACAGATCAACGACTTCTACGCGGGGAAATCCGGTTCAGCCACGTACAAGGGGGTGGCGATGATTGCCGATTTCCGCGACCTGCTGCGTCGCGCGGACATTGATGCCGTTTGCATTGCCACACCGGACCACTGGCACGTGCCGATCCTGATTGCCGCGGCGCGGGCGGGCAAAGACGTCTACGTGGAGAAGCCGTTGGGGCCATCGATCCAGCAGGATTTTTTGGCCCGCTCGGTAATCCACCAGACCAAACGGGTGTTCCAGTACGGCACGCAGCAAAGGGACGCTTCGCACGTGCGCCTGGGTTGCGAACTGGTTCGCAGCGGACGCATCGGCAAAATCAAAGAGGTTGAGGTCATAGCGCCCACGGGAACGCCGGGGGGTTCGACCGCCTCAATGCCGGTGCCCGAGGGATTCGACTACGAAATGTGGCAGGGACCTGCCGTGGAACGGCCTTACAACGACGACCGTTGCCTGCGCCCGGGCCACTACCATATTTATGACTACAGTATCGGCTTCCTGGGCGGGTGGGGCGCCCATCCCCTCGACGTGCTGGACTGGGGACTTCCCACACCCATGATTCCCGTGGAGTATGAAGGAACCGGACTGATTCCGGCGGAGGGTCTCTACAACACGGTCATGAATTGGGAGGTCCGCGGCAAATATGAGAACGGCATGACCCTGACCTTCAGGACCGGGCCGGACTCCACGAAATTCGTGGGGGCCGACGGGTGGATCATGATCAGCCGCCGCGATATCAAATCCGAACCAGCATCCCTGATCGCCGGCTTCGGTCCACCAAGCAGATTTGCCGCCATGGAAACCGGTCACGCCCGGAATTTCCTGGATGCCCTCAGGAAGCAAGCCGAGCCCTCGAGCCCGATTGACTCCGCCGTGAGATCCGACTTGATCAGCCACCTTTCCAACATCGCCGTGCGCACGGGAAGGAAAATCAAGTGGGATCCGGTGAACGAAAAGATCGTGGGTGACAACGAGGCTGCCAAGATGATGGATCGGCCCTCGCGCCAGCCGTGGGACATTGTCTAAAGCAGGGAAGCGGGGTGGTGGAACGACGTCGCGTTCCCCGCGAACGCCGGTTATTGCCCTGTGCCGTTCCGGTGCGGCCGTTACGAAGCTTTGAAAATGGCGGGCGATGCTCATCCGGGCATGGGCAGCAGAAGAGCCGCGGACCTCAACCACAGGTCTGCGCTACTTTGCTTGCTTATCCGTGTTGATCCGTGTCCATCCGCGGCTTCAAAGTTGCTACCGCACCGCCTGCAACGCCGTCCAGTTGCCGCTGAGATTGCCGTTGGGATTGAAGCTCGGGTCATCGCTCATGACGTACTGGTTCGACCCATTAAGCCAGGCGTGGTCAAACTGGTTGCTGAGCTCGAACGTCGCGCCACTCGACGGATCGCGGAAGGTCTGCACGCCGCGAATGATCTGACCCTCGCCATAAGCAGCATGGTTGGCGCCGGCCTCACTGTTCGCGACGACGCCGTTGATGGTCTGCGCAACGTGCTGCTGAAACTCCCAGAACATCTGCGACTGCTTCGCCAGCTCCTGCTGCTTCGTTTGATACAGAGTCGCGATAACCCCGCTACTCATCTTCTGCCATTCCGGCTCGGGGCGAATGGTGCTGGCCATCAGCTTGAAGAGCCTGTCGTTGGCATCGAGTTTGCCTTTGGGCGCCCGGTAAAACATGGCCATGACGGCGTGCCAATCGTAGGCAGCGCCATGGCCGCCGGTGGGGACGGAGCGCACGACGATGGCCGCCGTAATCCATTCCTCGACGGGCTGACCTTTGTCGTCGTCGTAGGCGAGCCGCGCGCGGGCGGCATCCGTGCGAATCCCACTCGCGCTGCCCGCCGCAGCGGTGGG